>CAZUBX010000019.1:0-46531 GCA_964619035.1 uncultured Syntrophaceae bacterium
CCACGAGCATCGTGATGCCGAATGTGAAATTGTCCATCTCCATGATAAAAACCTCTTTCTCATATGAATTGATGAATCCGAAACCAAACCCCGGCGTCTCAGAGGGGAGGGGAAAAAGCGGGACCATATCCTTTCGGCTACGGTCCCCCAGGGAGGGTTCAATGGTATCGGCTGAACACCCTATCGAAATACCCGTCCAGGCTTTCTGCCCTCATGTCCTGAATCTGAAGAAAAGCGCCGAGGGTATCGCATGTGCTACAGATGCGATTCTTCGCATCGTGGTCTTGCTTGAACTTTCCTTCCGCAGCGAAAATCCTCCGATCTGAAGACTCCGTTTAACGCCGCGCCCTCTACCAGAGCCCGATCACCTTCCACCAGATCGAGCCCACGCCGAGCCAGATGACCACAAGGATGAGCGAGTTGACGAACCCGAGCCGCCACCAGGTCACCTGATCCACAAAGCCCCCGCCAAAGACGACGGGTGAATGCCCCGCGGCATAATTGGTCAGCACGCCGCACAGATTGGAGAAAAACCCCAGCACCACTGCGGCCAGCAGGGCCGGTGCGCCGGCGGCGACAGCCACGGCCAGAAATGCCGCGTACAGAGCCGTTACGTGTGCCGTAAGCGAGGCAAAGGCATATTGTGCGTAGAGGTAAACCAGCACGATCAGCGTCAGGGTCAGTGACCAGTGCATCCCGGAAAACAGGGCGCCCAGCGTTTTGGCCAGCCAGGCCACGAACCCGTATTTCGCCAGCAGTCCTGCCAGCGTGACCAGGACGCCCAGCCAGATCAGCGCATCCCAGGCCCCGTATTCATCCAGGCAATCCCTCCATGTCAGAACAGAGGTAATCAGGAGTACGCCGAGACCCAGAAACGCCGTGGTCGTAGCATCGATGCCTGTGAAGGTGGCGGTGGACCACATGATGATGGTCCCCAGGAAAACACAGAGCATGACCTTCTGGTTGAAGTCCATGGGGCCCATTTTTTCCAGCTCTTCTTTGGCCATCAACGGCGCTTCGGGTGTTTTCTTCAACTCGGGCGGATAGATCTTGTAGAGCACATAGGGAATGAGCAGAAGGGAGACCAGCCCGGGGACGATACCGGCCAGGGCCCAGTCGCCCCAAGAAATTTTTATCCCCACCGCTTTTTCCGCCAGGAGCGCCGCCAGGGGGTTGGCCGCCATGGCCGTCAGGAACATCGCCGACGTGATACAGGTCCCCGTGGAGGCCACCATCATCAAGTAGGCGCCTGCCTTACGTGCCGTTTCGCCCGGGTTGGAACCCAGGACCTGGCAGAGTCCTCTGGCGATGGGGTAGATGAACGCTCCCCCGCGCGCCGTGATGGACGGCATGGCTGGTGCAAAGAACAGGTCGCTCAGAACCAGCGAGTAGCTCAAGCGCAAGGTACTGTGACCGATCGCCCTCATGATCATCAGGGCGATTCGCCGTCCAAACCCCGTCTGGATAAAACCCCTCGATAGAAGAAAGGCCACGACAACGAGCCAGACCGTGCTGTTGCCAAAACCCGCCAGGACGTCGCTCATTTTGGCCAGGCCCAGCAGTGCCGTGACACCGAGGCTGATGATGGAAATGGCCCCGATGGGCATGGGCTGAAGCATAAAGCCCACGATGGTGGTGACAAAGATATCAAAAATGCGCCATGCCTGCAGGGTCACACCTTCCGGGGGCGGAATGAACCAGATTGCCGCGCCCATAGCGACAATGATCAACCAGGAGCGGATTTTTTTATTGGCAAGGATACTGCTCATTATGTTCTCCCTCCGAATATTATAGGAAAGCCCCCACCCGGCAAGCCGGGCGGGGGGTTCAATGCATTACTTCGCAGCGACCTTCTTTTCCTGTTCCACAGGCGGGCGCTCGAGACCCGTGACGACCTGGGACTGGATCATCCGGGGCAGCATCATGTGGTGCTGCGGACAGATCGACGTCGGGTTCTGCCAGACGCAGTTGGCGAAGGCAACGAGGTATTTCCGCATGTCCTCGAACCGCACCACCTCGTCGACAAATCCCTTCTTCGCGCAGAAGTAAGGCCGCGAAGACTCCTCGTAGTGCTTCACGATCTCGTTCATCTTCTTGATCGTGCCATCGAGGGGCTTACCGGAATCCTTGTCCTTCACGAGCCGGCGGGCGTAAGACGCCGCCGCCGCCGTCTCGCCGTGCATGACGTTGATCTCGGTGGCGGGTGTGCCCAGGGTGAAGGCGTTGTTGTTGTTGGCCGTGGGGCCGCCCATGACGTAGTGGGCCGCCGCCGTGCCCTTGCGCAGCACGATCAGCATCATGGGGATCTCCGTCTGCTCGATCGAGTAGATCAGCGACTGCCCCAAGCCCAGGAGCTCCGCCTTCTCGGCAGTGTCGCCCACGTCGATGCCCGAGGTGTCCTGCACCCAGATGATGGGCAGGCGGTCGCGGCCGCACATCGTCACGAACTCGTTCATCTTGATGAGGCCCTGGCGGTAGAGCTTTCCTCCCACCGCATGGTACTCGTTGGTGTACTCGGGGTAGTTGGGGATGAGGCCCTGGCGGTTGCCGATGACGCCCATGGGAAAGCCGTCGATCTTCACGACACCGCAGTAGATCTCGGGGCCGTACTTGGGCCTGAATTCCATGTGCTCCGAGTTGTCCGTGAGCCGCGCCAGCACCTCCTCGAAGGAGTAGACCTTCTTCGTGTTCACGGGGATGAGGGTCGGCAGATCGGCGGGCGAAAGCTTCGGCTCGGCCGGCTCGGCCACGCGGAAGAACTTGGGGTTATAGGCCGGCAGGTAGGTCATCCACTCCTTGATGGCATCGAGGACCTGGGTTTCCTTCTCATAGACGGCCTTGAAGAAGCCCGTCTCGTTGTAGTGGATACGGGTGCTTCCCGGGGGAACGGCCTTGAAGTGGCGCGTCGCCTCGATGAGCGCCTCGGCCCCCTGCTGGTCGAAAGAACCCTTGGGGCTCATGCCGCTGACGATGCCGCCGCCGCCCACGGCGATGTTGGCTTTCTGGTGGGCAAGCAGGATCGTGGGGCTGATGCCCTGGTAGCCGCCGCCTGCGGGGTTGGTGCCGTAGATGCCGGCGATGATGGGAACGCCTTCCTGCTCGAGCTCCGCATGACGGAAGAAGCAGGTGCCCTGCCCCCGGCGGTTGGCATAGACCTTCTCCTGCTCGGGAAGCTTCACGCCGGAGCAGTTCACGAGCCAGACGAGCGGCACGTGGAGCCTCTTGGCGAGGTCCGTGACCCTCAGGTTGTTGTCGGCCTGCCCTGCGATCCAGGCTCCGGCTATCCACTTGTTGTTGAAGCCGACCAGCACGCACCACTTGCCGCTGATCCGGGCCATACCGTCGACGACGTTGGTCTGGCCGCTCTCCTCACTGTCGGGGTCATAGATGGAGTGCAGAGGGAAGAACATGCCGGGGTCGACGATGTAGTCGATCCTCTCCCAGACTGTCATTTCGCCGCGTTTGTGGATCTCCTCCGTGGGAACGCCCACGCTCGTCTTGATGCGGTCGATCTCGGCGTCGATCTCCTTCATGATCTCCGCGGCCCGCGCCACGTTCTCCTTCATGCCATCTATCTGCGTCTGCCTGAGCGCCTTGCCCAGGTCTTTCATCTTCTCGAAGTACTGTCTCATCGTTTATGCCTCCTCAATGGGCGATTGATTTGTGCTGCCGGCGGCCCGGGGCCGCCGGCAGCAACCTGTATGGACCGCGTTAGCGGTTTGCTTTGCGGATCCCCAGCTGGTCCTGGGCCATGATGAACTTGCAGATGTTGGTGGAGCCCTCGACCATGGCGTAGGTCGGGGCGTCGCGGAAGATGCGCGCCACGGGGTACTCCGGCGAGTAGCCGTAGGCCCCGAGGATCTTCATGGCGTACTGCGAGCACTTGTAGCACAGCTCGCCCGCCAGGTACTTCGCCATGGCCACTTCCACGTTGTTCAACAGCTGGCCCTGGTCCTTCTGCCAGGCCGCCTTGTAGACCACCAGCCTTGTCGCCTCGATATCCGCCATCATCTGCGCGATCATGTCCTGGTTCATCTGGAACGTGCCGATGGGCTTGCCGAACTGCTCGCGCTCCATGGCGTATTTGGTCACGATGTCCAGGCAGGCCTGCGCCACGCCCACTCCGCCCGCCGCGGCCGAAAGCCGCGTCTGCGAGAGCGAGCCGAAGACGATCTTTGCCCCGTCGCCGGGCTTGCCCAGGATGTTTTCCTTCGGGACCTTCGTGTTCTCCAGCACGATCTCGCCCGTCGGCGAGCAGTGCGAGCCCATCTTCTCGAGATCCGTCACCGTGATCCCGTTGAAGTTCTTGGGCTCCACGACGAAGGCCGAGAGTTCCCTCTTGCCGCCCACGCTGGTGTAGGCGTAGAAGATGTTCACGTCGGCGCAGTTGGCGTTCGAGATCCAGGTCTTGGTGCCGTTGAGCAGCCAGTGGTCGCCCTTGTCCTCGGCCGTCGACTTGATCGCCATGATGTCCGAGCCCGCCTGGGGCTCCGTGATGCCGAAGGAGCCCATATAGTCGGCGTTGACGAGCTTTTCGATGTAGTTCTTCTTCGCCGCGTCGGTGCCGTAGCGCAGGATCGTGTAGGCGCAGCCCAGCTCGTTCATGTTGACCTGCACGCGAAGCGCGCTCGAGGCCCGGGCGATCTCCTCGCTGATGATGATGGCCGCCAGCCACCCCATCTCGTTTCCGCCGTACTGCTCGGGGATGACCGTGCCGAAAAATCCCAGCTCGCCCATGGGCTTGATGGCCTCTTTGTAGGGGAAGTAGGACTTGTGGTCCCACTCCTCGGCAAAGGGCGCAATCTTCTCGGCGGCGAAATCCCGCACCGTGTCTCTCAGCATCTTCAGCTCTTCGGGTAATTCGAAATTCATTTTACTTCTCCTTGCGGACGATTATTTGTTCGACTTATCTGTCGGTGTTGCCGTCACACCGGCCCTGCCGACGGCGCTCCGCCGGCCGGGCGGCGTTTGTTCTCACAGGATGATCCGCTGGGGGTCTACGACCTCCCGGAGGACCTTCAACTCGCTCGCCGTAGGCGGAGCCGCTTCCGTCGCCTTCGAGATGTCGACGGAAAATTCCATGTTATCCAGGATCTTCTGGGGCGTGATCCCGGGGTAGTAATGGGCCAGGTACATCTCCTTGGTCTTCTCGTCGAAGCGCATCATGGCCAGGTTGGTCACAACGGCGCTTGGCCCGCCGCTCATCAGGCCCGCCCGCTCGCGGCCGCCGTTTCCGTCGAGGTAGCCGGGGCTCGTGAGGTAGTCGACCTTCTGGGGGAACTTTCTCTTTTCGTGCTGCATGAAGATGATGTAGCGGGGCACGAAGGAGGCCACGTCGCAGGCCCCGCCGCTTCCCGAGAAGCGGGTCTTGGGTCTGTAGTAGTCGCCGATGCTCGTGGAGTTCATGTTGCCGAACTTGTCGATCTGGGCGGCGCCCAGGATCCCGATGACCCTCTCGCCGGTGATGGGGTTCTGCATCGTGGCGAAGGCATCGAGAAGCCCCCCGTTGGAGGCGGCCCAGTAACTGACACGGGGGTCCGCGACGGCCATGGGGATCTCCTCAAGGGCCGAGTCGATGGCGCCCGTCTCGAAGAAGATGATGCTCTCGGGGGCGTTCATGTGCTTGGCTGCCATGGCCGCCACCATGGAAATGCCCGTTCCGCAAAAGACGATGTCGCCGTTTTTGATCTCGCGGGCGGCGATAATCGCCATGAGTTCTCTGAGTGTGTAATCCATCACGCTCCCCTCCTTACTTTCTGTCCAGGCCGGTGGCATAACCGGTCCTGGGGTCGGCCTTGATCTTCGCGAGCCGGTCCTTCCCGACCAGGTCGAGAAGCCCCTGGTGGTCTTTCACGCCGTAGACGAACTTGTCGAGGTAGGCCTTGAAGGCCCCGTCATCCTTGGCGGCCTTGGCGAAAGCGGAAAGCTGCGTGGGATCGTAGTCGTAATTGCGGTAGCACGACGAGGGGTATGCCCCGAAGGGAACGGGGACAACGGCCGAGACGTGAATGAAGGGAATCTGGTTGTATTCGGGGTCGGTCCTGAGCTCCGCCGAATCGACGATCTGCTCGCAGGTGACGATGACGTTTCTCGCCGCCTTGGCCTGGTCCACATCGCAGAACTGCAGCCCCAGGATGCGGCAGGTCCCCTGCCGGTCGGCCTTCTGAACGTGGATGATCGTCACGTCGGGATTGATGGCCGGCACCAGCACGATCTTCCTGCAGTCCGCCCAGCCGTCGAAGGGGTTGTCCATGACAACGAGTTTCTGGTTGACGATCTTCGGGTCCTTCTCGCGCAGCTCCTTCGAGAAACCCCATTTGTTGACGATGTCCGTCCCGAGGGACGACCGGGTCGGCAGGAAGGGAACGCCCATGGCCCCCGCGTGGAACCGAAGGCTCATCTGGTAGTTGGAGTAATCCTCGTGGACGATCGTCCCCTTCTGGATGGCCTGCTTGAACCGGATACAGGTGGGGGCGGCTCTTCCGTTTCCTCCGTAGGCGATCTCGATTTTGCCCACGCACCCTCCGCCGACGAGTTCGTCAACACCGGTGCCGTTCGAGTGGGCATAGACGTGAAGATTCTTGATCCCCTGTCGGATCATCTCGTAGACGGCGGCCATGGGGTTTCGATTGACGGTGAACCCGCCGATCGAGATGTGAGAGCCGTCCTTTACGTACGCCTTGACGGCCTCTGACAGTGACATGACTTTATCCGCTCGTACATCCATGATGTCTCCTTAAAAACGGATTTTGATAATTGACCGACCTGCTTGCGCCTATCATGCTCTGGAGCTCTACTTTCTCCCGAACCGTGCACCTCTTTCGGCGGCGAAACAGGCTTGTAACTTGGCATTCCCTTCGCAAGAGATGGACCAGGATCGCAGTATTCATGTAAGTATACGATAATAATGAAATAAATGTGATTTTCAGTGGGCTGGTAACGTGGAGAGGGGCGAAGATTGTGTCTGAAATAAACTACATATTTTGGTCCACTAAGTGGAATTAAGTATTAAAATAGCGGAACAGCGGGCTTTTCCGGCGTTGTAGGAACAACCAGACATGTAGCTTTTACCATACACTTCTTTATCGATTGTGCATCGTTCCGAAAGGCTGAGGAAAAAATATTTTCCATGCAGAAAAAAAGGATAGCCGTTTAGAGACTGAAATCGATTTCCACTTCGGGGTCCAGCCCGTGCGTTCTCATTTTTTCATAGAGCGATGTTCGATGGATGCCCAGTATTTTTGCGGCCTTCGTTTTGTTTCCCCCGGCATTGCGCAGGGCCTCCACGATGACCTGCCTTTCCGTTTCGGCAAGGATGCTCCGCAGGTTTCCCGCACGCGGGGCGGGCATCGATGAGGCCGGGGAAAGCCTCCCCGTGTCGGCACGACGGACCCTCTCGGGAAGGTCCTCGGGACGGATGAACCGTTCCTTGGCGATGATCATAGCGCGCTCGATCACGTTGCGCAGCTCCCGCACATTGCCCGGCCAATCGTAGTTTTTAAGCTCTTTCATGGCCTCGGGGGAGATGGCGGAGGCCCCCCAGCCCATTTCCTCGTTGAGCAGCCCGATGAGATGGGCTGCCAGCAGGGGGATGTCCTCCCGGATATCCCTGAGCCGAGGCGCGTGGATGCTGAGGATGTTGATGCGGTAGAAGAGATCCATCCGGAAATCCCCCTGGCGCACCATCTCCTGGAGGTCGCGATTGGTGGCGGCAATCAGCCTGAAATCCGCTTGAATCGGCCGGGTCCCGCCCAGCCGGTCGACGGCGTGCTCCTGGAGCACCCTCAGGAGCTTTGCCTGCATGGGCCGCGGCATTTCGCCGATCTCGTCGAGCAGGATCGTTCCCCCGTTGGCCAGCTCGAACTTGCCGGGCTTGCCCTGGGAACGGGCCCCGGTGAAGGCCCCCCCCTCGTAACCGAAGAGTTCGCTTTCGAAGAGCTCGCGGGGGATGGAGGCACAGTTGACCCGGATGAAGGGCCCGCCGGAACGCGCGCTGTTCTGATGGATGAAGAAGGCCGCCACCTCTTTGCCCGTCCCGGACTCGCCCGTCATGAGGACCGATGCGTTGCTTTTCGCGGCGAGCATCGCGTTCTCTTTCAATTGAGCGATGGCCGCCGAGTGGCCCACGATCGTCGCCCCGCCCTTCATATCGCTGACCTGCTTCTGGTAATACTGGAGCTGGCCGTCCAACACCTCCATCCGCTTGGACAGCTCGGCGACCTTGACGGCTTCGTTGAGCACTCCCTTGCCCACGGCACCCAGAATCTTTCCGTGAAGATCCTTGAGGGGGATCCGGGAGATGACCTGCTGCTTGCCGGCGATGTAGAGCAGATCGGCGATCCGGGCCTTCCCGTCTTTCAGGATTTCATGGAGGTGGGTCTCCTTGATGACTTCCTTGATATGCTTGCCCACGGCCTCGTCGGGGTCGATGCCGATGAGACGCTTGCTGAAACGGCTCATGAAGCAGATGATGCCCCGCTTGTTGATGACGATGGGGCATTCGTAGGGGTTGTCGATCAGGGCATAGATGACGTCATCGCCCAGCCGCTTTAGTTTCCCGATCTGTGCTTCTTTTGTCATGACGTGCACTCCGGATCAAAACAGACAGCGAGTCATACCACATAGAGGAATCGTATCCCGCATCGTGAAAGATCCGGGATGAAGTGTATACAATGTGCAGATAATTACAACGTTTATTTTTTACGGTCCAGGGCTGAAGGCAGGGTACCGTGGCCTGAGAACGGAGTATAGAGTACAGGGTAACGGGATCCGTGTCCAGGGGGTTTAGGGGGCCGGGGGAAAAGAGGCATTGCGCGATGATCCTTTCTCAAGATTTCTCTTTTGTCATTTGAGGGATAGTGGGAAAATAGTACGCTTTCATGATTGGCCCTGGGGAAGGAAAACGATGGGACATGAAACAGGATTTCAGGACATCTTTATCAATGTGAACGGCGTCCGGACGCGCTACTGGCAGGCAGGCCAGGATGGCCCGCCCGTTGTCCTCATCCACGGCCTCGGTGCCTCGGCGGAGATCTGGTCGGCAAACATCGGCGCCCTGGCCATGCGACACAGGGTTTACGTCCCCGACCTGCCCGGTTTCGGGCGCACGGAAAAGCCCGAATGGATGGACTACAGCCCCGGGGCCTATTCCCGGTTTCTGCTGGACTTCATGACGGCCCTGGGCATCGGGAGGGCGGCTCTCGTGGGGCATTCCCTCGGAGGGGGTGTGGCTCTTCGTGCCATACTCGATGACCCGGGGCGTGGGGACAGGCTTATCCTGGTGAGCAGCGCCGGCCTCGGGCTGGACGTCAGCCTGCCCCTCCGCATCGCTTCGCTTCCCTTCTTCGACCGGGTTTTCTTCAAGCCGCCCCTGCCGGTCTTCACCCGCTTCCTCCATCGTCTCGTCTTCGACCCCGCCGCGATCACCGCCGATTTTGCACGGCTCTACTACGAGATGTTTTTCCAACCCTCCTCCGTCCGGGCCTTCACATCAATCCTGCGAACCATCGCAACGCTCCGGGGCGCACGGCCCGGGGTCCTGGAGCCCATCCGTGCTGGGCTCGGCACGATCACGGCCCCCACGCTCATCCTCTGGGGGCGCCAGGACCGCATCCTGCCCGTAAGCCAGGCCCTCGATGCCGCCGGGAGGATCCCAGGGTCCCGCCTGCACGTCTTCGAGCGCTGCGGCCACATGCCGAACGTCGAGTACCCCGAAGAGTTCAACCGGCTGGTGCTGGAGTTCCTGAAGGAAAGTGACCAGTGACCAGTGGCCAGTGACCGGTGAAAGAGCAAGGAGAAACCGGAAAACGAGGATAAAAAAAGGACCGGGAACATCCATGCCCGATCCTCATTCTTTTCCTGGTCGCTTACCCTTGACCCTATACCCTGTACCCTTTTTTTCCGCCTATCCCGTCGTCATCCAGCTCTCCACCATCTTGAGGTGTTTCTGGTTCTGCACGTCCAGGGCGCCGCTTGCGGCAAGGCCTGCGAGCTCGGCATACTTTCCATTGTGTTTCGAGCAGCCCTCGACGATCTCCGCGTCGAGAAGCCCGTCATTGACACAAACGCCGGCTGTGAAGGAAACGGAGGCGAGCTGGCCGGTGGCCCGGACGATCAGGTCCTTGAGCACATCGTTTCCAAAGCCGCCTTCCCGAAGGGCGATACCCATGGCCTTTTCGACGATTTCGATCGTGTCGGCCATTGCGTCATCCAGCACGGAGTAGTTGGTCTTGATATACCGGAACCAGACGTGGAAGAGATAGAACAGGGCGTCGGGCTCGCTGTCGAAGCAGAGCCATCCCCCGGCCGAGCGTCGGCCCTCGTCGAATCCCGATGACGTCTCGATCCGCATCACGAAGTTGTCTTTTTTCAGGCCCGCCTTCTCGACGCCGAAGCGTTTCAGCGAGGCCCGGGCGACCTCCACCACGTGATAGTCGGAGTTCCCCTTGAGTTTCTGGATCACTTCCAGCTCGATCTCGTCAGCGTGCTTTTTCCATTTCCGGTCCAATTTGTTCTTTGTCAGCGCATCCATCGGGCACGTCTCTCGAATGAAATATTTTCGAAGTCCCCCGGGGTTCTTTCCGGGTAATTCGGCCTTCCTGCAGAAGGTGAATGAGCATGATTCATGCCAACAAATAGCGGCTTCGCCGCAGGCGCCAGGCTGCAGGCTTCAGGCTTCAGGAATGAAGCGGGTTTTGCTGCCGTAAAACCATGACCGCAAGGTGCCGGGGATGAAGCTGCCGGGTGGATGGCTATAAGGGAAGGATTGCCGGGAACGTGCATTTCGTGCCGTTCTGGCATCGTCGAAATTGTGACAGGGTGCCGGACATCCGTCCAAAAAAAGGTGGCAGGTTACGGGTGTCAGGTGACAGGAAGAAGCGGTCAACAGGGAAGTTCTGTTACCTGTTACCTGTTACCAATGCTTTTAAGACCAGAGCGCATCCCTCAGGCCGCTGGTCCTCTCGATCCTCCTCGACAGGGCTGCCCGCAGGGCCGCCTCGCCTGCCCACACATCGACGCGCTTGCGGGCCCGGGTCACACCCGTGTACAGGAGCTCCCGGGTGAGCACGCGCGCATCGCTTTCGGGCAGCACGAGCAGCACGCGATCGAACTCCGTCCCCTGGCTCTTGTGAATCGTCATGGCAAAGACCGTCTCGTGCTCGGGCAGCCGGTAGGGATCGAACTTCCTCATCGCCCCGTCAGGGGCCGGGAAGAAGACCCGGAGGGCCCCGGCGTTTTCCGGGTCGGCCAGCGCAATGCCGATATCGCCGTTGAAGAGCCGCAGGCCGTAATCGTTGCGGGTCACCATGACGGGCCGCCACTCGTACCAGAGCCGGCCTGGCAGGATGTGCCCCTCGCGGGCCAGGATCCCCTCGATGGCGGCATTCAGGGAGCCCGCGCCGTAAGGGCCGTCCCGCAGGGCGCACAGGACACGGAAGCGGCTGAAGCTCTCGAAGATGGCCGCCGGCGTCTCTGCGGCCCGGTAATCCCCGCAGCCCGCAAGGACAATCTCCCTCAGGGCACGCGACAGCTCCCGGGGCTTTGGGATGCGTCTCCATCCGAGATCCTCATGCTCCTCTTCACGCAGGATAAAGAGCGCCTCGTCTGCGCCGCCTTCCTTGATCTGTCGGGCAAGCGCGCCGATGCCGCTTCCGGCGTCGAAGCGGTAATTGTGCCTCAGTTCGACGATGCAGTCGCCGATGGGGGATCGGCACTCTCCCTGCGGCGTGAGCGGGACGATCTCACCGCTTGCGGCTGCGATCGTCTCGCCGAAAGGTCTTGAATACTGCGGCTTGCGATCGGGGCCGCAGATATCGCCCAGAACGGCGCCCGCCTCGACGGAGGCGAGCTGATCCCGGTCGCCGAGAAGGATGAGCCGCGCGCGCTGCGGCAGGACCCTCACCAGGCTGTACAGGAGCTGCAGGGAGACCATGGAGGCCTCGTCGACGATGACGGCATCATAGGGCAGCATCTCCTCTTCGCCCCGGGTAAAGCGGGCAAAGGAGGAGCCAGGACGGCGCCCCAGCAGGCGATGCAGGGTGGATGCTTCCATGCCGGCGAGTTTAGCCCGGATGCCGTCTTCGCAGGCAAGCCTCCCGGCCGCCTCCCGGATGGCTTCCTGCAACCGGGCGGCAGCCTTGCCCGTCGGGGCGGCAAGGGCGATCCGGGTCGATTGATCCTTCGCCTGTTCCAGCAGAAGGGCAAGGATCCCCGCCACGGTTGTCGTCTTGCCCGTCCCGGGGCCACCCGTGATCACGCACAATGGCTTCAGAACGGCCACGGCCGCCGCGACCCGCTGCCAATCCGTCTTTGCGTTGCCGCCCGAAAAGAGCCTTCCAAGCCCTTCCCGGAGCCGCGCCATGTCGACCCCGGGAGCCGGGATCTGCGATCGCTCCCGCAGGAAACGGACGAGGCTCTGTTCGCCGTCCCAGTGCCGGTAGAGGTAAAGGCGGCTCCCGTCAAGAACGAGCGGCCGCCAATCGCCGGGGGCGCCGACGACGGCGCTTTTGCGCAGCGATCGCACCCACGGCTCGAGATCGGGGCAGCGAATGGCCGTCTCGCCCGCAAAAATCGAGCCGCCTGCAAGCCGGGCCAGATCGAGGCAGATGTCCCCCTCGGCCGAGGCGCGGCTCGTAAGGGCGGCCGCAAGCGCGAGCTCCCCGTCCCCCGAACCGGCCAGGCGCGCCATCAGGCGTGCAAATCCCCTGTCGAGATCCGTAATTGCGCCTGCCGCATGGAGGCTGTCAACGAGTTGAGCGCTCATACATCACGATCCTTACAATGCCCTTGCCACGAGACCCTCCGAGAGGGCCTCGATGAGGCCGCGCGCGGGCCGGTCGCGGAAAATGCCGGTTTCGGCGCCCTGTGCGGGGTCCACACCGCGAAGGAAAACGTAGAAGGCCCCGCCGAAGTGCCTGTCGTAATCATAGTCCTTCACCCGGCTCTTCAGGTACTCGTGCAACGCCACGGCGTAGAGATGGTACTGAAGAACGTAGAGATCGTCCCGCATCGTGGCCGCCAGGGCCTCCGGGCCATAGTCCTCGGGGCGGCTTCCCAGGTAATTCGATTTCCAGTCGATGAGGTAGAACCGATCGCCGTGCTCAAACACGAGGTCGATATAGCCTCTCATGAAGCCCTCGACCGGGTGGAAACGGAGCGAGCCGAGCCACTGCGGGAGCGCGCCCGTAATGCATCCCGCGTCGGAAAAGAGCGCCCGGAGCTTCTCCGGGGTAAGGGCTTTGAGGGGGAAGTAGAAGGAGAGCTCGTGCAGGCATCTCTGCCTCCCGAGGCCCGAAAGCCTGACGCCGCTGCCCCGATCCAGGGGCGTCTCCACCACGCGGCCGATCATGTCGCACAGGGTGTCGCACCAGCTCTGCTCATAGCCGTACTCCGCAAGCGCTGTGCCCACAATCTGTGCAATGGCGCCCCGTTCGGCGCAGGCGAAATCGAGGCGCTCAAAAATGGCGTGAAGGCACTTTCCTGCCCTCGGCCCGCGGGGAAAGGCAAAGATGCCTGCCGGTATTTCTGGCTCCCCTGCTGCCCGACCGGGTGTCCGTTCGTCGTGGTCGGGAAGCTCCCTGAGGCCCTCGCCCGCCGCAGCTCCCCGATCCGCCTCCTCGACGAGGGAGGAGAAGCTTGCGATCTCGAAGGCGCGCCCCACGTCCCGGCGAAACTCCCGCGCCTCGAGAGGACACGCCTCGCCTGCATAGGGCTCGATCAAGGGAGCCGGCCCCTCGGGAAGCAGGCTGAACTCGACGGCCCCGGCCGAGGCCGAGGCGATTGTCTCCAGGTCCCGCCGCAGGCTCTCTTCGTCCATCGCCGAAACACGGGCTGCCGTTTCGTCGACAACGGATTCCAGGCTACCCTCCGGCGGGTGGAGGATGTAGGCAAGCGACGAGGTCTCTGCCTTGTTGATGGGCCCCCAGATGAGATAGCAGCGGTTTTTCGCCCGCGTGACCGATACATAGAGCAGGCGGACATTCTCGGCGAGCTGCTCGCGCTCCGCCGCCCGCCGGGCTTCCTCCCCGACGGACTCCAGGGCCACGTTGAGCCGCCAGCCGTCCGCCTCGTCGTGGAAGCTGTAGACATCCCTGCCCGCGCGGGAGGGCCCCCAGTTGAAGGGGCAAAAGACGACGGGGTATTCGAGCCCCTTGCTCTTGTGGATCGTAACGACCTTCACGGCGTCGGCGTCGCTCTCGAGCCGAAGCTGATGCTCCTCCCGCCTCGGGGTCTCTTCGTCCCGATTGGCTGCCAGCCACTGAATGAGCCCGCCCATGCCGGAGCGCCGGCGCATCTCCTCGCCGTGGAGCACCTCGGCCAGGTGCAGGACGTTCGTCAGGCGGCGCTCGCCGCCGGAAAGCGAAAGCAGGCGCGGGCGCACCTGCTCGGCCGCCATGAACTCCCGGAACATGCGGACAAACCCGTGGCGCTCCCAGGTTTCTCGCCAGTCGTGGAAACGCCGGAGCCGCTCTTCCCAGGTCCCGGCATCCTCCATGAGCCCGTCGATCGCGGCGCCGTCAAGGCCCAGGAGGTCGGTGGCGAGGGCCGTCCGCACGGCCGTCTCCTCGTTGGGCTGCGCGACGCCCCGCAGCAAAAGCTCCATCTGCCGCGCCTCCTGAGTGTCGAAGAGATTCCCTGTCGTGTAGACGACGCTGTGGACGCCGAGATCCGTGAGGGCCTCCTGCGTGAGCAGGGCCTCGCGGTTCGTCCGGACCAGCACGGCCACGTCCGCCTCCCTGAGTTTCTCGGTGCCGATGAGGGCCTCGCCGCAACGCCCCGCCTCGACAAGCCGGGCGATCTCGGCGGCCACGGCGCGACGGATCCGCTCGCGTGCATCCGCCACGTTGACAGTCCCGCCGCCCCCGTCGAGGGCCCACAGACGCAGCGGCGCCTCGCGCCGCCCGCCAAAGGTCAGCACGGAGGGCTCGCGCCCGGCGGCCTGCGCCTTCTCGAAGGGTACGGCCTCGTAGAGGAAGGCGTGCCTCGGGCGGGAAAAGAGGGTGTTGACGGCGCGGATCAGCTCCGGCTCCGAGCGCCAGTTCTCGGCCAGCGTGTAGCGCCTCTCCACGGTTGAGGCGGCCCGGATGTAGGCGAAAAGATCGGCCCCCCGGAAGCTGTAGATGGCCTGTTTCGGGTCGCCGATCAGAAAGAGTGTCGTCCCCCCCTGCCCGAAGACGGCCTCGAAGATGGCGAACTGCACGGGGTCCGTATCCTGGAACTCGTCGATGAGGGCCGCCCGGTATTTTTTCCGGATGGCCCCCGAGAGGGCTCCGCCCCCCTCGGAGACGAGCGCCTTGCGGAGATCGGCCAGCAGATCGTCGTAGGACCGGAGGTTGCGCCGCCGTTTTCGCGAGGCAAGCTCCTGCCGGACATACCGGAACAGCTCGCAGCGCAGGTAGCGGATCTGCCCGTCCATCTCGGCGCTGAGCGCCAGAGCCGCCGCTTCGAAATCCCGGAAGCGATCGAAAAATCGGTGCGCCGGGGCAACGTGGCCCTTCTTTGCGGCTTTGGCCAGGGCCCCGGGGCTGAATTTGAGCAGCTCCTTCGACAGGGGAAGCGCCGCCCAGGGACGCGCGAGAAAGGCGTCCATGGCCGAAAGGAGCCGCTCCGGCCTTCCGTACTGTACTTTGCTCAGGGCCTCAGCACGCAAGGCGGCTTCGACATCGGTGCGGCTCTTTGGCCAGGACTGACGCAGGCCGGCAACGGCGGCCCGCAGCGCCTCGAGGCCGCTCAAGGCGGCCGGGGGCGTCTCGGGAACGATCCTGGAGTCGGGCCTCAGCGGCGCCGCGCGAAGCAGTTCGAAAAACGAGGCCGGGCCCTTGCAGCGGCCGCGGGCGTAGTGGACGAATTCGGGGGGCGCTTCATAGAAGTGCCGGCGCCAGAAATCGCGGACGATCTCCTCCCGGAGCCCGCGCTCGTCGGGCAGCAGCTCCGTGTCGAAGGGGCTCCCGCTCTCGAAGGCGTTCTCGGAGAGCATCCGCTGGCAGAAGGAGTGGATCGTGAAGATGGGGGCCTCGTCGAAGCTCCTCAGCGCCTCGCGCAGCCGCGCCCGCGCGTCCTTGCGGTCGTCGATCCCGCCGACGAGATCCTCGATGAAGGGCTCCGTCGCGCCTGCGCCGTTCAAGACATCGAGGGCGGCCCGGATTTTCCCCCGGATCCGATCGCGCAACTCCTCCGTGGCCGCCACGGTGTAGGTCACGACGAGGATCTCGGCGGGCGCCAGGTGCTTCTCGAGAAGCAGGCGCAGGAAGAGGCCCGCGATCGCGTAGGTCTTCCCCGTTCCGGCGCTCGCCTCGATGAGGTTTGTCCCGTCGAGCGGGCTTGCCAGCAGGTCGAACCGGGGCCAGGCTTCCGGCATGTCAGCCCTCCTCCCCTGCCCGCTCCAGGAGCGGCTTCAGGATCGCGGTTGCAAGCTCCACGAACTCGCCGTCAAGGGGATCCTGCCCGTCAAAACACAGCCGGTAATAGGGGTCATTTCCCTCGGAATATCCGCGATCCGACGTCCACGTCCGGCCCGCGGTTTTCAGGGCTTCCTCGCCGGTCTTTCCCTTGAGAAGATTCTCCATGTAAACCCGCGCGGTATCGGGAAAGAAGTGCAGGGGCCTCGTGAGCCCTCTCCAGTAGATCTCGAGCAGACCCAGAAGGATGCTTTCCGCATCGGCGACAGGCCCGAGGACGTAGCCCCCGTCCTTACCGATGATCACGCAGCGGCCGGGATAACGGCCGGAGCCCCCGGCGCTGAGCGCCAGGTGATGGATCCACGAGCGAAGCAGGTCCTTCGCCTTGATGGAGGCATACCGGTAATGGACAAGGGCCGAGGGCCATCCGAGCTGCAGCCTGCCCGTGAGCCTGAAGGGCCCGAGCGCGCAATCGAGGTCGACCGCCCCGAGGGGCTCTCCCAACAGATGCGGCCTCAAGCGGGCCGCGAAGGCTTCGACGCCCTCGCAGATCTCCTGGAACCCGCACTCCCCCGGAGTCCCCGGCGGCAGGCTTCCCAGGGCCCTCGCGGCGGGCAGCAGATCCCTTGCCTCGAGCCCTTCGAGGCATCGCGCCGCGAGCCGCTCGCCCAGCTCGTAGCTCTCGAGGCCTTCGAGGCTCATGGGCTCCACGTCGTCGAGAAACGCCCCGGCCTCTTCGAGGCGGATGCCCAGCCTGCGGTTGAGCAGCCAGCGGGCCGGGTTGACGTAGAACCGGGCGAGGGCCTGCACGTCGATGCTTCGCCACGCAGGCTGCGGCTCGGGGAGGATTGAGGAAATGAAGGGCGGCTTCTCCCTTCGGCCGGCAACGGCCGAAAGGGCCGCCGCAGCATTCTCGGCGGAGTAGCTGAAAAGCCTCTCCCCGCGAAAGTACCCGGGGCTGAATGCCTGCAGGCGATGCCGGGTGACGATAGCGTCGCCGATGTCCCTCCCGGGCGTCTCGAAGCCCTGCTTGATCGCGTCGAGCAGCTCGCTCACCAGAACCGAGGGCGGCCGCACGCTGTTGTCCTGGATGCTCTGCCCCGCGTAGCTGATGTAGAAGCTCTGGCGGGCCGAGAGCAGCGCCTCGAGGAAGAGGTACCGGTCATCGAGCCTGCGCGATCGATCGCCGGGCCGGGGGCGCTCCTTCATCAGATCGAATCCCGGCACCCGGGTCTGCCGCGGGTAGGCGCCGTCGTCGAGGCCGATGAGGCAGATCACCCGAAAGGGGATGCTCCGCATGGGGAGCAAGGCGCAGAAGGTGATGCCGCCCGTGATGAAGCCGAACCCGAGCCCCACCTCCCGGAGCGCCTCTTCGAGATGGGCTTTCAGGACACCGGCGCCGAGCCGTTCATCAAGCCCGGACTGCGATTGCAAAAGGGCCAAGTCGGTCAGCGCCCGGCGCAGGGCCTGCAGATCCTCTTCCTCGTCCCCGTCGGCGAGGAAAAAGGTGTCGAGGGCGGCGCCGAGATGCGATGCCCAGCCCGCGAGGTCCCGTGTTTCCTCCAGGGATGCTGCGAAGGAAAAGAGCTTCTCCACAAAGCTCAGGAAGGACCCGAGGACGGGCGCCTCCCCTTCGGCAACGTCCTCGTGGGGGAGAATGCCCATGAAGAGCTCTTCGCCCCGGCCCGCCAGGGCGTACCCGAGCAGCAGCCGGTCGAGGCCCGCCTGCCAGGTATTCTCCGAGAAGCCGGGAAGCCCCTCGCGGCAGCGGCTCGACCCGTCGATCCCCCACCGGATGCCGGTGTCGCGGATCCACCGGTGGATGCGCACAAGATCGTCCGCCCCGAGGGCAAAGCGCCTTCGCAGGGCATCCGTGTCGAGAAAGGAGGCGACCTCTGTGGCGCTCAGGCGGCTCCCCTCGAGATCGAGAAGCCGCAGGAAGGTGTCCACGAGGACGCTCTCCCTGCACACGCCGCGATCGGCAACACTGAAGGGGATCCTGCGCCTCTCGCCGCGGGGAAGCGAAAAGACGGCTTCGATGAAGGGGGCATAGGTCTCGATCTCGGGCGTCATGACGAGGATGTCGGCCGGGGTGAGCGACGGGTCGCGCTCGAGCAGGTCAAGGATCCGGTCCTGAAGGACCTCCACCTCCCGCATGGGACTGTGGCAGGAATGGACCTGGATCGAGTCGTCGTCAACGGCTACGGCCGTCCGGATGCCGTCTGCGCCCCGGTCGCGCAGGTTGAGGATATCCGACTGTATGCAGGCAAGAAGGCTCGCCTCTCCGGGCTCGGCAGAAAGGTCCGCCTCCTCGCAGCCCGTGTCATAAACCATCCGGAGAAAGTCCCGGCCCAGGGACCCCATGGAAGCGAGCAGGCTGTTGCCCCTCTCCAGATGGAGGGTTTCATCGGAGCCGGCCGTGCCGAGCCGATCGACAAGTCTTCGCATCTCGCGGTCGGAGTAGATGAGGTACCAGTACTCCCGGCAGGGGTTCATGACGAAGAGGTTCACGTCGATTGAGCGGGAGACGGCGTCGAGGATCTGGAGGTGGTAGGGCGGCAGGGCCGAGATGCCGAAGACGGAGATCCGCCCGGGAAGGTTCACCCCTTCGGGCAGGCCCCCCTGCAGCCGGGCCAGGGCTTCCTTCCAGCGCGCCGCCCGGTGAGCGGCGGTGCTTTGCGCCGTGAGCCGCCTCCAAAGGGTTGCCTGCCAGTGGTGCTCCCTGCCCGCTTCCCAGCCGAGCACCATGTCGGGCCGGTAGACGAGATACTGGTCGAAAAGGCGGGCGATGTTCCGGCATAGTTGGTAGCGCTTGAGACCCCGGCCGTCATCGGCGAGGTATTCCTTCAGGGGCTCGAAGCCTTCCCCGTCCAGGCAGCCGGGCAGCAGACCCATGATTCGCCAGGTGAGCACTTCCGAGTCGAAGGCCCGGGAGCCGGCCCGATCGGGCAGGACGGCGCAGAAGAGCTCCTCGACGAAGTGGTTGGGGAAGGGGAAACGGATGTTGGCGCAGATCCCGAGGCGCCGGGCCATCTCCAGGGAGAGCCACCGCTCCATGCCGCGGCTCTGGACCAGGATGATCTCCGGGACCGTGGGCGAGGCCAGCGGCCGCCGCAGGGTCTCCGAAAGCTCTCCGGCAAGGGCTTCGAGACGGTTGCTGGTGTATAGCTTCAAACCGGGCATGATCCACTTTTTACTCGATCCGGCGGAGAAGCTCAAACGATATGTTGCAGCGACAGGGGGAGAGTTCGGCAGCGGGCATAAAAAAACCCCCGGTGTGTGGAGCACCGGGGGTCAGGGCAACCGTGTTTACTTGATGGTGTCCTTGAGAGCCTTGCCGGCGGTGAACTTGGGTACTTTCTTCGCCCGGATCTTGATCTCTTTGCCGGTCTGGGGGTTGCGGCCTATGCGGGCAGCGCGCTTGGCGACAGCAAAGGTCCCGAAGCCAACCAGCGTGACCTTGTCACCCTTCTTCAGGGCATCCGTGATCGCCTTCAGGGTTGAGTTGATGGCTTTCTCCGCCGCGCTCTTGGAGCCCAGTGCCTTGGCTACCACTTCAACGAGTTGTCCCTTGTTCATTAAAAATCTCCTCCTTGATTGAAATTATTGTGGTTAATTTGAATCCCTCGCGTTTGTCTCCTTCGTACGATGATTTGACGACCATCCCCCTTTCGAAAGAAATCAACCACCGGATTCGAAACCGGTGGGAGTATAGCCTAAGATTCGCTCGTAGTCTAGCTTTTTTAACATTTCAGCAAATTTTTCTTCGCCGGAGCATGAATTTCCACGACACATTTACGGGTAAAACCGCTTGTTGAAATGCAAGATACATGCCCCTTTCGGGGGTTCTGGACCCGCAAACCCAATCCCATCAATCTTTTCCGGCCCCCTCCCCCCAATTCCACTGCCAGCGGACCTTTCGGGGCGTCGCCAGTCGTGACGCCGCTTTCCGGCTGTACAGCGGCCCCAGATGCAGGACAGGGAAGAAGGCGCAAACGTCGCAAAGAGGCTTCCCGCCTTGCTCCGGGCATCAACCGACAACACAAATTGGAGGAAAGACCGCTGCCTCTTCACGGATTGAAGATGTGCCGGGATTCTTTACAGCCCTCTCTCATGCCTGGTACCTTGACACACCTTGCCGGTTTTCCGGCGGAGCGGTTGCACTGGCCGGCAGGGCTCATCGTTTGCTGAAATCTTTGCCATGTTGCGGAGATGATGGTATGAAGAATGGCAAATGGCATAGGGCAAAAGGCTTAAGGAAAATCAAGAGGGGCCACCTCTTCTTCCCTTTGCCATAAGCCATATGCCTTAAGCCATTTCCCGGAGGGAACATGTCCATCGACATCGTGATCATCTTTCTGGCCGGCTTTGCTTGCGGCGGGATCCTGCTGTGGCTCATCGCGCGGCTTGCCTCCCAGAAGGAAATCCTCAGGCAGACCGAAGTGATCAAGCTCAGTCACTCTGTCCGGGTCTCCGAGCTAGAGGGTCGGGCCCGCTACGCCGAAGGGCAGATGGACCAGCTCAGGCAGCAGCTCAAGCAGGCGGAAAGCGAAATCACGGGGCTGCGCAAATCCCTCGACGACGAGCGTGTCCAGGCCGTGGAGTCCCAGGCGCGGCTCGCCGAGACCGCCCGAAGCTTCGAGCGGCAGAGGGAGGTCATCGAGGTCATGAAGACGGAGATGACCGACACGTTTCGGTCCCAGGCCGCGACGGCACTCGAAAGCAGCAACCGCAGCTTTCTGGAACTTGCCTCGGAGAATCTCGGCAAAATCCTCGAGCAGACGAAGGGAAAACTGGGCGAGCACCAGGCAGGCATGGAAGGGACGATCCGGCCGCTCCAGGAGACGCTGAAGCGCTACGAGGAGCAGCTCCGCGAGATGGAAAAGGCGCGGACCGAACAGTCCTGGAACCTTTCGCGTCAGATCAAGGAGCTCTCCGAGATGAACGAGGCCCTGCAGCGGGAGACCTCGAGCCTCTCCACGGCCCTGCGCAAACCCCAGGTGAGCGGCTCCTGGGGACAGATGTCCCTGAGGCGGGCGGCGGAGCTCGCGGGCATGGCACCCTGGTGCGATTTCTACGAGCAGGTCACCGTCGACACGGAGTCGGGAAAGCTCCGCCCCGACATGGTCGTCCGCCTGCCCAACGGGCGGAGCATCGTCATCGACGCCAAGGCGCCCGTAGATGCCTTCCTCAGCGCCCTTGAGGCCCCCTCCGAGGAGGAGCGCAAAAAGGCCTTCGCAGGCTACGTCACCGCCGTGCGCGGCCACATGAACGGGCTGGGTTCGAAGGCCTACTGGGACCAGTTCGAGGATTCGCCGGAGCTCGTCGTCATGTACCTCCCCGGCGAGACCTTCTTCAGCGCCGCCCTCGAGAACGACCCGAACCTCATCGAGGACGGCAGCCTCAAGAAGGTGATCCTCGCAACCCCCACGACGCTCATCGCGCTGCTCAAGGCCGTGGCCTACGGGTGGCAGCAGGAGCAGATGGCCAGCGGCGCCAGAGAGATCAACCGCCTCGGCCGGGAGCTCTACGAACGGTTCTCTGTCGTGGCGGAGCACTTCGCGAGGGCCGGGGCGAACCTGACGAAGGCCGTCGAGGCCCACAACGACGCCGTGCGCTCCATCGAGACGAGGCTCATGCCCTCCTTCCGCCGGTTCCGGGACCTGGGGGTTTCGACAAGCCGGGAGCTGCCGGAGGCCATGGACGAGATCCGCATCACGGCCCGCGAAACGCTCGCCGGCACGGAGCCCACGGAGCCCACGGATAAGACCTGAAGTCAGGAAACTGAGAAGTTAAGAAGTTCAGAAAAAACGGGATAGATTAAGAACCCTTGGCTTGTGGCGTGTGGCTTGTGCCTTGCCCTTTCTTCTACTGTCGGCTGTCGACTGTTGGCTGCCGGCTTTTCCCCCTCGTCCCTGGTCCCCTCTAGAAGATTCTTCTTTGTAATTTGCCCTTGTGCATCACCGTCGCGGCGATCTCCTCGATCGACATGGTGGTAATGTTGAGGTAGGGGATGTTCTTGGAGACATAGAGGAACTCGGCAAGAGAAATTTCCTCCTGGCACTGCGCGAGCGACGAGTACCGCCCTGTGGGCCGCCGGGTGAGGCGTATCTTCTGGAGCCGGTCCGGGTTGATCGTAAGACCGTAGAGCTTGTTTCGGAATGGCTTCAGGACCCCGGGGATTTTCCGGTACTCGATGAGGAGGTCCTCCTCGGTGAGCGGGTAGTTTGCGGCATAAATGCCGTACTGCAGCCCCAGGTAGAGGCAGGTCGGCGTCTTGCCGGTGCGGGAGACGCCCACGAGGATCACGTCGGCCTTGTCGTAGTTCTTGGTCGTAATCCCGTCGTCGTTCGTGAGAGCGTAGTTCACGGCGTTGATCCGGATGTCGAGCTCCTCCCCCGCCGAAGCGTGGTGGGAACTGCCGCCGAGGGAAGGTTGAACCCGGAGTTCATCTTCCAGGGGACCGATGAAGGTCTCAAAGAGATCGACCGCGGCGGCTTCACTCGACAGGATCATCTTGCGGATCTGGGAGTTGACGATGGTGCTGAAGATGATCGGGCGCTGCCCCGTCTGTTCCTTCGCGTCGTTGATATGCTCGAGGGCGTCCTGCGCCTTCCACATGGTGTCGATGAAGGGAAGCGTGATCTTCTGGAACTCCACGTCGTCGAACTGGATGAGAAGGCTGTGGCCGAACGTCTCGGCCGTGATCGCCGTGCGGTCGGAGATAAAGAAAACGGTTCGTTTGATCGACATGGCTCCTCTCGTCTATCCCCCTCTTATTATGCAAAACACGTGTCCTGTAAAGCCTTTTTTACCGGCACACCCTCGGGGGGCGTGGCCGCGAGGATGAGGTGGCGGGTTTTCCGATCTTCCGATCCTCTTCGCTTCCGTCTTTTCAGGGCCGTCAGCTTGACATTTCGGGGCATCTCCGATAAGAGCACGTTATTGCTTCAAATAATCCGTCACGGACCGGGAAGGCAAGCCATGAACATGACCGATGTCATCAAGCGCTACGAGCCCGACCTCAAGCTACTGGAAGAAAACCTCGGGAAGTATCTCCACTCGGAGATCCCCTTCATCCCCACCGTCATCAACCACCTCATCACGAGCGGCGGCAAGCGGTTTAGGCCCCTGATGCTCCTGGCCTCGGCGGATCTTTGCGGCTACCGGGGGGAGCGGCGCTACCCCCTGTCGGCGGTGATCGAGTTCATCCACACCGCCACCCTTCTGCACGACGACGTGATCGACGGGGCAGAGACAAGAAGGGGCAAGCCCTCGGCAAACAACGTCTGGGGCAACGCGGCGACGGTGCTCGTGGGGGATTTCCTCTATTCGCGCTCCTTCACCCTCATGACCCACGACGGGGATCTGAACATCATCAAGCTCATCTCGGAGACCACAAACACCATGGCCGAGGGCGAGGTCTTCCAGCTCCTGAAACGGGGTGACGTCGCGATCACCGAGGAGGATTATTTCACGCTCATCGAGAAGAAGACGGCCGTCCTCATCGCCGCCGCCTGCGCCGTGGGCGCACTGATGGCCGGCGCACCGCCGGACCGCGTCGAGGCCCTCCGGCAGTTCGGCTACCGGATGGGGCAGTCCTTCCAGCTCACCGATGACACCCTCGATTACGTGGCCGCCGAGAAGGAATTCGGGAAGGCCGTCGGGATGGACATCAAGGAAGGCAAAATAACCCTGCCGCTGATCAGGACGCTGGCCCAATGCCCCGCCGAAGAGAAGGAAGTCATCCGGGGCATCGTGGAAAGGAAGCAGGCAACCGATCAGGACATCCGGACGGTCTTTGGCCTCATCGGAAAATACGACGGCATCCAGTACGCCCTGGGCCGGGCAAGGAACATCATCGCGGAAGGCAAGGCCCTGCTGGCCCCCTTCGAGGACGGCGAAGCCAAGTCGTCCCTGCTTGCCATGGCCGATTTCATCGCCGAAAGAACCCTCTAGCAGAAAGGGTCCAGGGTAAAGGGTATAGGGTCCAGGCAAAAAACAAACTACAAGATAAGAAGGAAAAAATCCCCCTTTCATCCCCCTTTACAAAAGGGGGACAGAGGGGGATTTTTCTTTTGGCTGTCGGCTGTTTGCTGTCGGCTTATGGCTTCAAATGATATACAGCCCCTTCTTCTCTGCAATCTCCCCCAGGTCTGCCGCCCTCACCATGGCAACGGCCCTGGGCAGGCTCTCCATGATGTCGCGCGCCGTGATCCCGTCTTCCCCCTTCGCGGCCGCCGCGAGATCCCCCGCAAGCCCATGGACAAACCCGCCTGCCCTCACCGCCTCCTGAACCGGAAGCCCCAGGCCGAACATGGCCCCGATGGCGCCCGTCAGCACATCGCCCGATCCCGCCGTCGCCATCCCCGAGTTGCCGCTCATGTTGATCCAGACGCGACCGTCGGGAAAGCCGACAAGCGAGTGGGCCCCCTTGAGGACAATGATGGAATCGAGACCGGCTGCCGTCTCCCGGAGGATGCCGATGGGATCGTTCTCGATGGCGTCGACGCTCTTCCCGGTGATGCGCGACATCTCGCCCGCGTGCGGCGTGAGGACCGTCTCGAACCGGCGCCGCTTGAGAAACCGGGGGTTCTTTGCAATGGCCGTGATCCCGTCGCCGTCGATCACGATGGGCTTCTCGATCTTTGCGGCAAGCTCCCGGACGAGTTTCTGCGTCTCCTCGGCAAGGGAGAGCCCCGGCCCCAGGACGACCATGTCGACACACCCCGCAAGCTCCAGCAGGGTCGACTTGTTCCTCAGGGCAATGCTTCCCGATGCGGTTTCCCGCTGGGGGACGAAGACGATCTCGCCTGCCTGAGAGGCAATGCCCGGGATCACCGAGGCCGGTGCGGCAAGGCGCGAGTAGCCGCCGCCGGCCTTCAGGAAGGAGAGGGCCGAGAAGGCGGGGGCGCCGTAGTACCCGGCGGCGCCGGCGACAAAGAGGACATCGCCGAAATCCCCTTTGTGCCCCCAGGCCTTGCGGGCGGGCAGCGGGGGCGGGTCGTTTACCTCCAGGCCGATCGATTCCGAATCGTAGAGCTCGGGGGGCAAGGAGATGTGGGTCACGTAGAGTTTTCCCCCGCACAGATATCCGGGGTAGAGGAGGTTGCCGCGCTTGGGCAGGCCGAAGGTCACCGTGGCCGCCGCCCGGATGGCCGTGCCCATCAGGCGCCCCGTGTCGCCGTTGACTCCCGAGGGGATGTCGAGGCTGAAGACGGGCTTGCCGATCGCATTGATGTTCTCGATCACCTCCCGGTGAAGGCCTTCCACGTCCCGGTCAAGCCCCGTTCCGAAGATAGCATCGATGACGGCATTGCTCTGAAGGATGTAGCCCCTCACGTCGTCGACGGATTCCACCGGACGGACGTCGACGGGGAGATTGAGAAGCCGATCCAGGTTCTTCCGCGCAGCCCCCTTGTAGCGGTTCTTCTCGGCAAGGAGAAAGACCTTGACGATGCCGCCGCCCGAGTGGATCTTTCGTGCCACGACGAATCCGTCTCCGCCGTTGTTGCCCCCGCCGCAGAATACGGCGAAGCGCCCGCCCGCAATGTCCATCTCGCCGGCCAGCGCGTAATAGGCAGCGATGCCGGCGTTCTCCATGAGGATCTCGTCGGCAATGCCCAGCGTCTCGATGGCGTAGCGGTCCATCGCCCTCATCTCTTCCGTCGTGGCAACCTTCATCTCTTACCTCTTGCCTGTATACCTGATTTTACTTCCCCGGGTAAACTCCGCCGCCGGTGTATGCACACAGAAGGTGAGAAGGTGAGAGGTTGAGAAGGTTGGAGAGGCGGGCTGCATGCCATGGCTTCCGGGTTTTCCAACCTTCTTACCTTCTTACCCTCTTACCTTCTTCACTAAGGCAGCCACTCTCTTCCCCAGCTTGCGCCCGTTTTCCGACGCCGCCGCGTCCGGAGCCCCGAGACAGGAAACCCCGTAGTGCCCCGTGGCGTCGATGGGGTCACCGACGACGATCATGCCGTAGATCAGCAGGGCCTGGATAATGGAGATCATCGTCGTCTCCTTGCCGCCCGAGGGGTCGGCGCTCGTGGCGAAGGCTGCGCCCACCTTGTTCTCCATCTTCTTCCGCACCCCCACGAACTTGTCAAGGACATCCTTCAGCGGCGCCGCCATGGACCCGAAGTAGACGGGCGATCCCGCGACGATCCCGTCTGCAGCGACGAAATCCTCTTTCGTGACATCCGCCGTGGACCGTATGACGGCCTGCACGCCCTCGACCTCCACGACCCCCTTGGCGATTTCCTCGGCCAGCTTTTTCGTGTTGCCCGACCGGGAGAAATAGAGAATGAGCACCTTCATGATTGTTTTCCTCCCTTCGATGATGGCTGCTGCTACGTTTACTTTCCTTTTTTTTCCTTCTCCGGAATCTTCGCGCCCAGATCGAGGAGCCCCGGCGGGAGGTGCTTCCCGCTTACCTGCTTTGCCGCAACCCCTGCCGCAAACATGGCCGCCATGTCGATGCCAAGCTTGCGGTAAACATGAGCCACGAGGTAGGCGGCAAAGAAGACATCGCCTGCCCCGACCGTGCTGACCGGGCGGCGCACCGTTTCGGCGCCGAAGTGATATCCCTCGCCTGCGCGGGTCCACACGCTCGCGCCGCGCGAGCCCCGGGTGATAACGGCCTCGTCGATCCGGAAGCGCTGCAGGAACCCGGGGAGGCTCAGGCGAAAGTGATCGAGCATGAGGGTCAGCTCCTCCTCGTCGGCCTTGATGATGTGGGCCGAGCGCAATGCCCCCTCGAGGCCGGCCGATACGGCAGGGACGATCCGGTCGTTTTCCGTCCTGCGCAGATAGCCCTGGACGTCGAGACTGACGAGTTTTTTCGATTCCGCCATCAGCGTCATGGCTTGCGGTTCGATGTCGTCGGGGTGAAGAGGCCCCGCGTGAACGTGGCGGACCTCGGAGAGAAGGGGCTTGACCTGGCCCGCCGTGATGGGAGCGGCCGCCTCGGGCATGAGTTGCTCGCGCCAGTCCCCCCGGGCTTCGTTGACGAACCGGGTGGTGAGACGGCTCGTGCCGACGTGGACGGCAAGACCCTCTGCGGCAAGGACGTCGAGGAGGCCCCTGTGGTTCGCGGCGATATTCGTCACGACGGCCGTTTCCACGCCGAGCCGCTGAAATGTGAGGCCGCCGTAGGTGACGACACCCCCCAGCCGCTCCGTGGTCTTCCGGTTCTCAATGATGCGGTCGATCGTGACGGAGCCGACAACGGCTACGGTCGCAGGCATCCTCTTGGAAGGTTCCTTCTTCATGCTCTTTAACGATACCCGGTCGCGACAAGAAGCGTCAAGGTCGAATGCCTGGAATGATGGAGTGATGGAACATTGGAATAATGGGTCTTTTTATTGGAAAAAGAATTTTAAACCCAATATTCCAATATTCCAGTATTCCAGTATTCCAATACTCCTAACCGGTGCTCAATCACCA
This sequence comes from uncultured Syntrophaceae bacterium, assembly GCA_964619035.1. Classification (GTDB taxonomy): domain Bacteria; phylum Desulfobacterota; class Syntrophia; order Syntrophales; family UBA2192; genus UBA2192. Next base: position 27,846 of record CAZUBX010000019.1, read on the forward strand.
GCCCGTCACCCCGTGGATGAGATAGCCCGCGACGAGTGCCACCCCCGTGATCATGTAAACTTTGATGATGGCAATATTCGCGGGGATCATTTTCAGCCGGTCCAGGTAGTTTTCCCTCAGGATCTTAACCGATTGCAGCGCAGTCGGCAGCGCCAAAAGCCCCAGGAGCACCGGCAGCGGCGCCACCCCGAAGAGCACTGACCCCACCAGGGTCCCGAACGCGCAGAAAAGCCCTGCCTGGTAAAGGACGACCCCGGTCTTGCGGCCGAAGCGGGCAACCAGGTTCATCTTGCCGCTCTGGCGGTCCTCCTCATAGTCGGGGATCTCGTTGATGACGATCATGGACCACATGAGAAAACCGGGAACGAGGGAAAGGATCACGGGCTCGATGTCCAGGGTCTGCCGCTGGACATAGTAGGAGCCCATGACGAGAACGGGCCCGAAGTTGACCAGCAGCCCCAGCTCGCCAAATCCCCGGTAGGCGAACTTGACGGGGGGCACGGTATAGAAAATGGACGACAGGATTCCGATGGCCCCGATGAGAAACACGGGCCACCCTTTCAGCGCTGCGAGATAGATCCAGATCCCGATCGTAACACTGTAGCAGACAGCCACGCCCCACTTCAGCTCCCTCACCGTCAGAAGGCCCTCGGTGAGCAAGCCGCTGCCGCCCGTGTAAGGGTTCTTCTCATCCCCCCAGGCGCGGTCGACTGCGTGGAGATAGTCCAGGACGTCGTCGAGCATGTTGAGACCGAAGTGGTGAACGGTCACCCCGATGACCACGAGAAGTAAAGCGAAGGGATCGAAGACCTGCCATCGCGCCCAGGCAATGGCGGCGGCGAGCATGGCCGGGATGAAGCTGGGCGGCACGAACTGGATGCGAACGGCCTGGATCCACGCGGCGGCAGCGCTCCTTCCCCGTGCTTTTCCGAATGTTTCGACTCTGAGGCGCATCGGTTTCGTTCCAGCGTGCTCGTATCGGTTGATGTGCGGCGGGCAGGAAGGGGTGCGGGTCAGGGCATTCCCCCCCCCGGGCAGGTCCTGCCCGGGGGGGGGCGTGGTTTCTTACTTCAGCGCGTCCTCGAAGCGGCGGTTCGCCTCATCCCAGTTGACGATGTTCCAGAAGGCCTCGACGAATTTCGCCCGGAGGTTCTTGTAGTCCAGGTAGTAGGCGTGCTCCCAGACGTCCAGGACGAGGAGAATCCGGAACATGGGGTAGACGTTGACGTTGTGCTTTTCGATCTGCATGATGATCGGGCGGTTTGTCAACAGGCAGTGGCTCAGCGCCGCCCAGCCGGACCCCTCTGTGCTCACGGCCGCCTGGGTGAACTCCTTCTTGAACTGCTCATAGCCCCCGAACTCCTTGTCGATCGCCGTCGCGAGAAGCCCCACCGGCTTCTCACTTGCCTTTCCCTTCGGGGCCAGGTTGCCCCAGAACAGACTGTGGAGGGCATGCCCGCCGATGTGGAACGAGAGCTCCTTCAGCGTCGACTTCATGTCGAGATCGGTCTTTTCCTTGCGGGCCTTGTCGATCCGTTCCAGGACGGCATTGGCCCCCGTGACGTAGGCCGCGTGATGCTTCTCGTGGTGGAGCCGCAGCTGCTCCTCGGAGATGAAGGGGGCAAGGTCTTTGTAATCAAACGACAATTTTGGAAGAGAGTAAAGATTGGTGGTCCCCATAATCAACCCTTTCTATCTCAGGCAATGATGCCCTCGGTGATGTGACTGACTCAAACCTGTTTTTTGTAAGGGGTAACGGGGTCAAATTGCAAGCAAAATTCTCTACCCCGCCGTCTCGCGGCGCAGCCACTCGAGATACGGCTGGCTCCCCAGCTCGATGGGACAGGCGACGATCTCGGGGATCTCGTAGGAATGGTTGGCGCGAATGGCCGCCTCGACGGCCGGAAATTTCCCGCGGATCGTCTTGATGAGGCAGAGCCACTCGGGTGACTGCTCGATTTTCCCGTCCCACCAGTAGCGGCTCTCGATGGGGCCCAGAATCTGGACGCAGGCCGCAAGCCTTCCCTCCAGGAGGGCCGTTGCGATCTTTGCGGCGTCCTCTTTTGTCGAGGCCGTCGTTGTCACCAGGATGAACTCGCTCATGGATTCCTCCCGAACAGGGACTACTGTTTCGCCGCGACAGCTCTGGACCGAAGCAAGAAATAAAGCGCCACCCCGGCGAGGACCATGGCCAGGCAGAGGATCTGACCGATGGTGATCAGCCCGAAGTAAAGACCGATGTGCGCATCGGGCTCCCGGACGTACTCGATGAAGAAGCGGACGGCGCCATACCCCATCAGGTAGTAAGCGAGAAAGGCGCCCTCGAAAGGCCTCTTTTTCCTCAGGGCCCAGAGGATCGCAAAGAGGAAGATCCCCTCGAAGAAGGCCTCATAGAGCTGGGAGGGGTGGCGAAGGGTTCGCGTCATATCGAGAGGGAAGTACATGCCCCAGGCAACGTCGGTCGCCCGGCCCCAGAGCTCGCCGTTGATGAAGTTCCCGATGCGCCCGAAGGTGTACCCCAGGGGGACACAGGGGACAAAGAGGTCGATGATGTCCCAGAACCGGATCCGGCGGATATAGCAGAACATGGCGGCGGCGATGACGACACCGATGAGACCTCCGTGAAAAGACATCCCGCTGATGCCTACAAACTTCATCCCGTTTGCGAAGGAGAACGGCAGGAAGATCTCCAGAGGGTGCCTGACGAAATACTCGAAGTTGTAGAACAGGACGTACCCGAGCCGCCCGCCCAGGATGAGCCCCAGGATGCCCCAGATCATCAGGTCCTGGATCGTCTCCTTGGTATAGGGGAACTTCTCCGTCCGCAGCCGGTACGCGACAAGGAGGTACGTCAGTGCAAAGGCCACGATATACATGAGGCTGTAATAACGCACCTGGAAGGAGCCGATCGAAAAAATGCTCGGGTCGATCTTCGAGGGCAGGTGCTGCCAGAAATCAACGAAATTGCTCAACGCCGTTCCTTTCTTCTTTCCTCCGTTGTCAGCACGAAGGTTTATCTCATAGTCTGGAACAGGGTCTCGGGACTCGGGTATCGGGAATGAAACAGATTTCGTTTACAAAATTCTTCGTTCCTTTGGGCCCTATGCCCTGTACCCTATACCCGATACCCTGCGCGAAGCGCTCAGCGCCCGCCATACGCCTCGCCCTTCAGCTCCTCGACATAGAGCTGCGCCGAGAAGGCCGCCGTGGCGCCGTCGCCGCAGGCCGTCACGACCTGCCGCAGGAGCTTTTCGATACAGTCGCCGCAGGCAAATATCCCGGGCTCCGAGGTCTTCATGTCCCGGTCCGCCATGATGTATCCTTCCCTGTCGAGCTTCACGACCCCTTTCATGCATTCCGTGTTCGGGACAAGGCCGATGAAAACGAACACACCGTCTGCGGGGATTTCACGGATTTCCTTCGGGTCCTTCGTGTTGGCGATCTTCACGTGGGTAACCGCCTCCGTCCCGCCGATCTGAGTCACGACGGAATCCCAGGCAAAGGCGATCTTCGGGTTTGCAGCGGCCCGCTCGCGCAGGATGGGTGTGGCGCGAAGCCGGTCGCGGCGATGGACGATCGTCACCTTGCTCGCGAAGTTTGTCAAAAAAAGCGCCTCCTGGACCGCCGTGTCGCCGCCGCCGATGACGATGACCTCCCGGTCCCGATAGAAGGGCCCGTCGCAGGTGGCGCAGTACGAAACGCCGCGGCCCGTGAACTCGGCCTCGCCGGGCACGCCGATCTTGCGCCAATTGGCCCCGGTGGCCACGATGACGGAAAGCGCCTCGAAATCCCCGGCGTCGGTCTTGACCCGCCAGCCGGCCATCCCGGCTATCTCGGTCTTCTCCAGGCCCGTCACGGAGGCGTAGGTCGTCGAGAGCCCGAATTTCTTTGCCTGCTCCTTGAACTTCTCCACCAGCTCGTAGCCGCCGATGTCCGGAACGCCGGGATAGTTTTCCACGAGGTGGGTCACGGTGATCTGGCTCATGACCATGCCGGATTCGATGAGAAGCGTCTTGAAGCTCGCCCTTGCCGTGTAGAGGCCGGCCGTCAGCCCCCCGGGGCCCCCGCCGATGATGATAACTTCGTATTTTCCCTCAGGCAGATTCGTCTGTCCCATGTTTCAATCAGTCCTTTTTATTTGAAAAATTTTTTCAGGCCCTTCAGCGCTTTCTTCTGCTGCTTGGCCTGCGCCTTCATTTCCCTCTTTTCTTCCTGCTGACCGGCGGAGGGTATCTGCTGCAGCGCAGGGCTTTCCGGCAAGGCCCCCTTCGAACCCGCTTCGGGCAGACTCTGCAGGAAAGGCTCCATGGGCTGCCGGGTGCGCCTCATCAGGTAGGTCGCGAAGGCCTTTCCGAACTGGCCGACAAAGCCCGCCGCCAGCACGACGAGAATCCACTTCAGGACGAGCCAGACGACCCCGGCCTCGGTCGAAAAGAGGTTGTGAATGATGTACTCCATCATGCCCGGAGCACCTTCTTCTCGATGAGATCCGCCAGCCCGGCTATATCGTCGAGGTCATAGCAGGGCGCGTCGATTCCTTCCGGACGGTCGCCCGCAACGGCCAGGAGCGATGCATCGCCCCGTGAGATGAAGTCGCGCCCCAGGGCCTTGCGGTAAACCTCAATCTTCGGGTGGGGGTTCTTTTTAAAGCCTTCCGTCAGGATGACATCCATGCCGTGGATGAACCGGTCTCCCAGATCCTCGAGGCTCAAGTCACCCTCGACGTCCGCCATGACGGCCACCTTCCCCGGCGAGGCAAGCACGGTCATGGCCGCGCCAGCCTTGCGGTGGCGCCAGCTGTCCTTTCCCTCGTGGTCGATCTCGAACCCGTGGCGGTTGTGCTTGATCGTGGCGACCCGCCATCCGCGTCGTTTCAGTGCGGGAATCATCTTCTCGACGAGGGTGGTCTTGCCGCTCCCTGAGTAGCCCACGATGGAGACGATCGGGGTCTTTTTCATGACCGATTAACCCTGGTATTCACAAATCGAAGATAGGGCCGCATGGCCGGCGTCCCGCCGCCCTCGGAGACGACCCGCAAAAGCCCGGCTGCATCGACGATAGCCGACCCGCCGAGATGAGTCACCGGGCTTCCCCGGAAGATCTCTTCGCAAAGCGGGGTGGACGGCCCGATGAGCGCCACGTGACGGGGCCTGCCCAATTCGCCGAGGATCCCCTCGAGGGTCCCGTTCAAAAGCGTCGTGGCCGTGATGATGGCCACATCGCAGGCCCCGAGGATGTCCCTGCGCTCTTTCACCGGCGTATCCCGCTCGATGACGGAAAGGATCACGCCCGTTGCCTCGATCCGGGAAACGATCGGCCGGAAGAGTCCCACCATGGCGACCTGCTCGCCGGCACGGAGCCCCATGAGGGAGATCGTGTCCTCTTCCTCTGCCGGCGCCGGGGGATGGATCAGGGCGTTGGCCGTTGCGAGCCCCAGGGCTCGCTCCACGGCGCCTGTGCCGGAAACAAGATGCGTGAGCAGCGCGTCTGCACGCTTTCCGCAAATCGCGGTGCCGGGAATTTCGATCTGCGTGCCGGCAAAATCCTTCAGGCGTGCAGCCAGTCCGATGCGGCCGCCCGTCAGGACGACGGCAACGTAGCTGGCGCCGATCCGCACATCCTCAACAGCGAACCGTCTGCTTTGCTCCACGAGACACCGATGAAGGCGGCCTGCGATTGCGCCCGTCTCAAACATCGGTTATTACTACCCGACTTCACTCCAAGGGTCAAGAAAGAAGGGTTGTTGACGCCGGGCCGGCAGATCATTACAATGATAACCGGTGCGAATAATTCACAGCATCCAATCCATCTTGAGGGAGGGGTATCATGCAGGAAATCAAGACCGTCAGAGCAACAACCTTCGCAGCGCTTTTCACCGTTGTTCTCCTTTCCGTTGTTTTCGTGTCGCCCGCCATCGGCCAGGACGGCAAACAGATCTACGGCAACCGCTGCGCCCTGTGCCACGGGTCCGACGGCGACGGCAAGGGCGTCATCATGCAGGTGGCCCCCTTCGGCGCCGATTTCTGGAAGGCAAACGACGACGCGTCCATCTCCAAGGCAATCGTCGAGGGCAAGGGCCGCATGCCGGCCATCCCGCTCTCCCCCGAGGAGACGAAGGCCGTCGTGGAGTACATGAAAGCAACGTTTAAGAAGTGAGACTCCCGAGGAACGTGCGATGAAGAAATACAATAAAATAGTTACGGGGCGTTGATTCCGGTTACGGCAGCCTTCCTCGGATCGCTCGTCCTGACAGCCCAGGGAATCAGCCAACAGGAAACGCCCGCCGGCGAGAAGCTCTACCGGGGATGAAGACCGACGACAAAAAAATCACCGCGGTGATCCTGAAAGGCCAGGGTCGTATGCCCGCCCAGTCCGTCAGCCCCGAGGAGGCGAAGTCCATCGTCGAGTACATGAAATCAGCCTTCAAGGGTACATACGGTTCCTGACGGACCGGATTCATTCCTGCCCATGGACAAAACCCGGGCCCCGGAGGGCTGCTCGACACCCCCGAAGTCCGGGTTTTCCTTGCCGTACTTTGCCCGTTGTCTGCCCCGTTACCGATTCTTTAAACGTTGTCGCGCCAGGAATGATCTGCTAGTATTCCACATTCATCATGGGGGAATGAATCGTGAAACTCCTGTACTACGATTGTTTTGCCGGCATCAGCGGCGATATGAATCTCGGCGCCATGATCGATCTCGGTGTCGATCCGGAGGTTCTCCGAAAAGAATTGCGGAAGATCGAGATCGGTTCCTACGAGATCCAGGTGAAAAGAGACCAGCGGCGTGGCATCTTCGGTACAAAGGTCGACGTGATCCTCCCCTCCGGAGAGGGCGCGCCTGCAGCGCACGGTCATGGGCACCGGTCGTTCAAGGATATTGCCGGGCTCATAGAGAAAAGCAATTTTTCCGAGGGGGTCAAGAGAACAAGCCACAATATCTTCATGAAAATTGCCCGGGCCGAGGCGAAGATCCACGGTCACTCCATTGACGAGGTCCATTTTCATGAAGTGGGGGCGATCGACTCCATCGTGGATGTCGTCGGGGCCGCGATCTGCTTCGATTATCTGAAAGTGGATCAGATCCTATCTTCCCCTGTCCAGGTCGGGGGGGGATTTGTCAAATGCGCCCATGGGATGCTGCCCGTTCCGGCTCCGGCTACGGCTGAAATTCTCACGGGAATCCCGATCAAATCAGGCATTGTGCCTTTCGAGACCACGACGCCCACCGGGGCGGCTATCCTGGCAGCAACGGCCGGGCGCTTCGCGGAGCACGTCGATTTCACCCCGCTTAAAATCGGTTATGGAATCGGTCAGAGAGACACGGACGTCCCGAACGTCCTGAGAGTTTTCCTTGGCGAAATGGATGACGAGGAGCAGGATCTCGATGTCGAGACGAAAGAGGCCTGCCTGATGGAATGCAATATCGACGACATGAACCCGGAGCTCTACGAAGGCGTTGTGGAGCGGCTCTTTGAAAAAGGGGCACTGGATGTGTACCTGACGCCCATCATTATGAAAAAGTCGAGACCGGCGGTGAAGATCAGCATCCTCTGCGACGCCGATCATCGGAGAGGTCTCGAGGAGGTGCTCTGGTTGCAGACGAGCACCTTTGGCCTGAGGGTGAACAAAATTTCGAAACTCATCCTGAGAAGAGATGTCTCGACGGTGAAGACGAAATATGGCGACCTCTGCGTCAAAAACGCCTATCTCCGGGGCGAACGAATCAAATGGAAGCTTGAATATGAAGACGCCAAACGGCTTGCCCAGGAAAAAGGGGTCAGTATAAAAGCAATATACGACAGCCTGCTGTCCGGGGATGTCTGAGAGTCATTCGATTGGGACTGTGAGCATGGAGCCTCGAGCCAAACTGGAGAATCTGAAGGAAAGCATCCGGCGGATGGGAAGCCTCGCCGTGGCGTATTCGGGCGGGGTCGACAGCACATTCCTTCTGAAGGTGGCCCACGACGTGCTCGATGCAAACGTCATCGCGGTCACGGCACGCTCATCGACCTATCCGGAACGGGAGTTCCGCGAGGCGACGGATTTTGCTCAGAAGATCGGGGTCAGGCACAGGGTAATCGTGTCGGAGGAGCTCGATATAGAGGGCTTCTCCGATAACCCGGTCGACCGGTGCTACTTCTGCAAACGGGAGCTGTTCACGAAAATCCTGGATGTGGCAAGACAAAATGGCTTGAAATACGTCGCCGACGGCTCGAACATCGACGATCTCGGCGATTATCGGCCCGGCATGAGAGCCGTCATGGAACTGGGCGTCGTCTGCCCGCTGAAAGAAGCGGGGATGGGAAAGAACGACATACGGATTTTATCGAAGGAGATGAATCTGCCGACGTGGGACAAGCCGGCCTTCGCGTGCCTGTCTTCCAGGTTCCCCTACGGGCAGAAAATCACGAGGGAGAAACTCGACGTCATCGACAAGATGGAGCAGTTCCTCATGGATTCGGGGTTCAGGCAGGTGAGGGTCCGTCATCACGGCGACATGGCCCGGATCGAGGTGTCGGCGGAAGAGCGCCGGAAATTTTTCGATACCGACCTGATGGACGTCATCCATGAGAAATTCAGGCAGTTCGGTTTTGCCTATGTGGCATTGGATCTGAAAGGCTACAGGACCGGGAGCATGAACGAGGTCATCGATACCGGGAAAAAGTAAGGGAAGGAAACACGGAATCACAAATGGACAGAGACGAATTGAAGGGGTTTCTCGAAAAGATCAGAAGCGGCCAGGTGAGCGTCGACGAGGGGATCTCCCTGCTGAGGGAGATGCAATACCTGGATGTCGGGTGCGCAAAAATCGATACGCATCGGGAATCGCGGGTGGGCTACCCCGAGGTGATCTTCTGCCCCGGAAAAACGACGGATCAGTTTGCAACGATCGTCCGTGCGATGCTGCAGAGAGAGTCGAATATCCTGGCAACGAGAGCCCGCCAGGAACTGTACGATACGATCAGGGTTTTTTGTCCCGAGGCAATCTATCATCCGCTGGCCAAGACGATTACGATCAAGAAGAAAGACCTTGCCCCGCCCGATACGTATATCGCCATCGTCACGGCGGGCACATCGGATCTGCCCGTGGCCGAGGAGGCCGCCGTCACGGCGGAGCTCTTTGGAAATCGCGTTGAACGGATTGTCGATGTCGGCGTGGCGGGGATCCATCGGCTGTTTCACAATCTCGATGGAATCAGAGGGGCGAAGGTCGTTATTGCCGTTGCAGGGATGGAAGGCGCTCTTCCCAGCATCATCGGGGGGCTCGTTGACAAGCCCGTCATCGCGGTACCGACCAGCGTAGGTTACGGGGCAAGCTTCAACGGGCTCTCGGCCCTGCTGACCATGCTCAACAGTTGTGCAAGCGGGGTTTGTGTCGTCAATATCGACAATGGCTTTGGCGCCGGATACCTTGCCAGCATGATCAACAGACTGAAATAATCCGCCCTCCATGCCGGTTCAGCATCTCCCCAGACCGGCCTTCACCGGATGTGCTTCTGATGCCCTTCGATGCCCGGAACATTCACGGCACCGAAGGCCCCATTCCCTAAGAGCAGGGGCTGAGCCCCCTTTTATCATCCCCGTTGCTTCCCCTGACAGGCAGAATACCGAGCGACTCCGGTTTCAGAGCCCGAAGAATTGCATGGCCGCACCGCACAAGAACAGCGTCGCACCAGCCAGGGCATGGCTGTAACGATCCCAGGATCTCAGGGGAATGGATTTCAGGCCAAGGGAGGCTCCAAGGACGACGGCGAGCATGGATGTTATGGTTACCGCGCCGAAAATGGCCGTCACAGCGATCAAGGTTGCATAGTTCCCCTTGACGGCGGGGTACATGACGACCGGGATCATCGGCTCGCAGGGGCCGAGAACGAAGATGACGAAAACCACCCAGGGCGTCAGCCGCGTCGCACCGTCTTCATGGACATGAACGTGCTCGCCCCCGTGTTTGTGTCCATGGTCGTGGACGTGTCCGTCCGTGTGGGGGTGGGCGTGCGAGTGAAGCGCTTTTTTGCGCGCCTGCCGCAGGCCCCAGACCAGGTAGACGAGGCCGAAACTCATGAAGGCCCACGCGGCCAGGCTTCCCCGGATTTCATCCAGCGGCTCGAAAAACGATGCCGCCAGCCCCAATGCGATGCCGACCGCTCCCAGCAGGACGGCGCTCAGGACATGGCCTGCCCCGCAGAGAGCGGTAATGGTCGCGGTCCTTGCCAGCGACCAGCCCTGGGCCCGGGACATGGCAATGAAGGGCAGGTAGTGGTCGGGACCCAGCATCGTGTGGAAAAAAGCGATCGCTGCAGCCGAAAGGGCCAGAATGCTCAGTTCCTCCGACATGTCCCGTCACCTCCTGCACTCTCCCCAGTCGATTTCCACTCGTAGACAGACCCATCGCCCGGCTGTACATCTCAGGCAATACCCCAATCCCCAGGCCGATACGTCCACGCGGAGATCCACGTCGTCGTCGAGAGAAAGCCGTCGGGGATGTGCATGGGATGTCCTTCGATGCCACCGTTTTCGAACTCGTGCTACTGCATACGGAAAAAAATAGAGGGCCTCGCCCTTTGGAACAGAAAAACCAGCGGTGGCACGTTTCAACAGTTCGTAGCAAATTTGGGTTTTTCTGTCAACCGGCTTTAACATACGAAAAGAAAATTTACGCTACGAATTATTAGCTTGCCGGGCCTGGGTTTCCAGGGCCTCCAGCAGGGCCCTTAGATTCTCCCGGTAGGGATCCACATCAAGCGGAAGGGCCCGGAGATTAGCCGCAGTAATGTCCTGGGACTGAGGAAGTGTCGCCGCGATCCGGATTCCCTGGCCCTCGAGGTGGGTCCGCATGAGAGGCTCCGTGTCGCCGTCCGTTTTGTTCAGAACAACGCAAAGCCTCTTGCTGCCCTTATCGGCCATCGCTTTGATCTTGCCCATAAGCATGACCGCATCGTATGAGGGGTCGGCGACGGCCACGACGGCGTCCACTCCCTCCAGGACCCCCCTGCCGAAGTGCTCCACGCCGGCCTCGGTATCGATAAGCGCCCACTGGCCCGGCTGGATAGAGATGTTGCCGATGAACGTCCGGGCGAGCACGCCCATGGGGCAGGCACAGCCCTCATGGGTGTGCTCGATCTTGCCGATGGAGACGAGGGTCAGCCGGCCCGAACGGCTCGCAGCAGATGAGGGCAGAGCTGCCATCGAGCGAAGCGCGCCGCCCAGGGGATCCTTCTCCTCGAGGGCGGCCGTCTTTTTCCCCATTGATCGGCGAAAAGCCGACTTGCCGCCCAGGCTCTCCATGAGCGTCTGCCGGGGCACATCCAAACCCATCATCCGGGCCAGGCCCGGATTGGACTCGTCGGCATCGACGACGAGAACGTCATGATGCTCGCTAAGATATAGCGAGAGAAGGGCGAGCAATGTGCTTTTACCGCTGCCGCCCTTTCCGCAGAAGAGGATTTTGGGCATGTATTACCTTTCAGATGCGATCACCAAAGGGGCCGTGGAGCAATGTCACTTCGTCTCCTTCCCCGTGCTGGTCATGCTCAGCGTGCCGTGACGCACCCCCTTGAGAGCCTTCAGGGCGTCGGCCAGCTCGAGAGCATCCCTCGCTATCCCTTTGACCGCCACGATTTCCAGACAGTTGTCGTGGTCCAGGTGGATGTGCTGCGTGGAGATGATGATCTTCTGGTAGTCGTGCTGCAGATCCATGATCCGGTTGAGAAGGTCCCGCTTGTGATGATCGTAGATGAAGGTGATGGCCCCGGCCACCTCCCCACCGTCTTCCCACTCCTTCTTGACCATTTCCTGGCGGATGAGGTCCCGGAGGGCCTCGGAGCGGTTTGTGTACTTCTTCCCCCGGATCAGGCGGTCGAAGCGCTGAAGCAGGGTTTTTTCCAGGGACACACCGAAACGGATGATCTCGGACATGAAACCTCCGATGACACGTTTTCCCCCTGCGTGCCACAGACGGCGGCGCCTGTCAACCCCTTTGTGTCGCGGCGGGATCGGCCGTCGTTTTTTGTTTTCCGAAGCGCGATATTCTGGTACTCTTCCGTCATCCCTATTTATGGAGGCACGACATGAAGAAAATCCTGGTGCTCATGATGGTGACGGCCGTCGTCCTGGCCGGCTCCCTGGCCGCAGCCCAGAGTGCGCAGCCGAAATCCGGCGATAAGCTCTTCGACTTCACGCTCCCCGTACCCGCGGAGCGTGCCGACCGGAACTACCTCGGCCTTTCGGGCTGGGGCAAGACCTTTAAAATGGCCGACATCAAGGCAAACCTCGTCCTGATCGAGATCCTGAGCATGTACTGCCCCTTCTGCCAGAAGGAGGCGCCCCTCGTGAACCAGCTCTACGAGGCCATTGAGAAGGATCCCGTGGCGAAGGGAAAGATCAAGATCATCGGGATCGGCGCCGGCAACTCCTCCTACGAGACGGATGTCTTCCGGAAGCGCTACAACGTGCCCTTCCCCGTCTTCCCGGACCCCGATTACGACATCCACAAGAAGTGCGGCGAGGTGAGGACCCCCTTCTTCATCGCCGTCAGGCTCAACCCGGACGGGACCCAGGAGGTGGGCTACGCCAAGCTGGGAGGGTTCGGGGAAATCCCTGCATTCCTGGAAATGCTCAAGAAATCGGCAGGATTATAAGGAGGCAGCCATGACAAAGAAAGCCGCAGTCATCACCCTTGTGTTCATCATGGCGCTGAGTGTCCCGGCTTGGGCCCAGACGCACTCGGAGGCCTACAAGGACAACATCTACTCGACCGGAGAGCTCAAACCCGTCGACAGCGTCCTCAAGGTGAAAGTCGGCGACATAGCGCCGGACTTCATGCTTCCCTCCATCACGAGCCAGAAGGTCACGCTGAGCCAGTACCGGGGCAAAAAGAACGTGGTGCTTTCCTTCGTTCCCGCCGCCTGGACCCCCGTCTGCTCGGACCAGTGGCCCGGCTATAACATCGTCAAGGACCTCTTCGACAAAAACGATGCGGTATTATTGGGGATCACCGTCGACAACATCCCCACGCTCTACGCCTGGACGAACCAGATGGGCAAACTCTGGTTCCCGGTGCTCTCCGATTTCTACCCTCACGGCAAGGTGGCGGAACTCTACGGGGTTCTGCGCAGCGACGGCACCTCCGAGCGGGCCCTCTTCGTCATCGACAAAAAGGGGGTGATCCGTTACATCGACGTTCACAATATCAACAAACGCCCGCCACTCGAGGTGCTCATCCGGGAACTGGAAAAACTGAAGTAACGGATGGAAGGAAGGCCTTCGATTGGGGACTCCCCGCGTCGGAGACCGGGCATCCGGAAACGGAGGATCGGTTTGAGGGGAGTGCATACCCGTTGCGTAGGGCGTTGACCGCCCTGGCTGGGCAGGTTTCAGTTTTTGTCCCACCCGAGGGCTTTGGACTTCTTCTGCAGAAAATCGTTCAATTCATTTTCGAACTGCTCGTATTGCTCCAGCAACTCTTTGGCCTCTGCCGTCAGGCGAAGGCTTTTTTTCGCTCCGTCGCTCTCCACGAGCTTGATACCCAGGCGCTCCTCGGAAGCCTTGAGCCGCCCCCAGGCGGCACGATAGGACATCTTCAGTTCTTTTGCCGCCGCCTGTAGGCTCTTGCACTCCAGGATCGCCCGGAACATTTCATCCCGGCCCTTTCCGAAGATGACCTTTCCGTCTTTTTCAAGCCAGATCTTATATCGAATCTTCATGGCATCGGTCCTCGGACTCGGGCTGAAAGTCCAATTGTGAAGCTTCCCGCCCACCGGGCGGGGCTTCCCGGCAAGGAAAAAACCAAACATGATCGCGCGCCCTGCCCCGCCTGCAAGGCGGTGCTTGCGGGACGCGCCCCCGGTCATCGACAAAGATTCCCGCATTTTGGAACGAGGGCGAAACGGGAGACCCGTTCGAATCCAACCTATCAATTCCACAGGCCTTCATCAAGCATAAGTTTTGAATAACATAGGTGAAGGGCCAATTCCCTTCTGGGGCGGCCATCCGCAACGGCCGCAAAAAATATTGACATCCCGCCTGTCCTGTATTAAGCCATTCCCGACATATGCCATAATTGATATACATCATTGCCCACTTTCACCTTTGGACACGTGAGTTTCGCAAAGGAGGATATCATGTCCGGCGCAACATTCGTTTTGAACGGCAGGTCGGTTCCTTTCAAACTGGGACAGTCCATTCTCGATGCGGCCCGCGACAACGGGATCCACATCCCGACCCTCTGTTACCTGAAGGGCCTCGCGCCCTCCGGCGCCTGCCGAATCTGCCTCGTTGAGGTCAAGGGGGCCCGCTCACTGATGGCGGCCTGTTCGACGCCAGTCGCCCCGGAAATGGACGTCGCCACGGACTCGTCGCGGGTTCACGAGGCCCGCAGGCTCAACACGGAGCTTCTTCTGTCGGCGGGACGGCACGACTGCCTGCTCTGTGAGGCAAACGGAGACTGCGGCCTTCAGGAACTGGCTTATCGATACAAGGTGGACGGCAGCTTCTTCCCCCGAAACGAAGATGTTTATCCCGTCGAGGACGCCAACCCCTTCATCGTCCGTGATTTCAGCCGCTGCATCCTCTGCGGAAGGTGCGTACAGGCCTGTAACCAGCTGGTCGTCAACCGGGCCATCAGCCATGGGTACAGGGGCAAGGACAGCAAAATCGTCACGGGAGGCGACAACCCCTACCACCAGAGCGATTGCGTCTTCTGCGGCCAGTGCGTGGAGGTCTGCCCGACAGGGGCGCTGACGGAAAAAAAGGTGAGGGGGCAGGGTCGCCCCTGGGAGACAAAACGGATTCGGACGACCTGCCCCTACTGCGGGGTAGGCTGCCAGATGTGGCTGCACGTCAAGGACAACCGGATCGTCAAGGTGACCGCCGTCGAGGGCGCCGCCCCCAACGACGGGCGGCTGTGCGTGAAAGGCCGGTTCGGTTACGACTTCCTCTATTCGGAAGAGAGGCTCAAGACCCCCCTGATCCGCGAGAACGGCCAATTCCGCGAGGCCTCCTGGGACGAAGCGCTGAACCTCGTTGCGTCCAAGTTCGGGGAGGTGATCGAAAAGCACGGCCCCGATGCAATCGCCGGCGTCAGCTGCGCCCGCAGCATCAACGAAGACTCCTACCAGATGCAGAAACTCTTCCGGGCGGTCTTCAAAACGAACAACATCGATCATTGTGCGCGAACCTGACACGCCCCCACTGTCGCCGGTCTGGCGAAATCATTCGGTTCGGGCGCCATGACGAATTCCTTCGTTGACTTCGCGAAGGCCAAGATGATCTTTGTCATTGGCTCCAACATGACGGAGGCGCATCCCGTTGCGGCTTCTTTCGTGAAGCAGGCCGTCCTAGCAGGCGCCCCCCTCTTCGTCGCGGACCCCCGCCGGACGGCCTTGGCCGACATGGCAGAGCTTCACATCCCGATCCGGGTGGGAAGCGACGTGGCCTTCCTCAACGGCCTCATGAACGTTCTCATCACCGAGGACCTCTACGACAAGGCCTACGTCGAGTCCCGCTGCAGCGGATTCGAGGAGCTCAAGGCAAAGGTCCTCGAGTACCCCCCCGAAAGGGCGGCCGAGATCAGCGGCGTGAGCGCTGACATGATCCGGGATGTGGCCAGGCGGCTCGCATCCGTCAAGCCCGTCATGCTCATGTACACCCTCGGCATCACCGAGCACACCTGCGGCGTCAACAACGTCCTGTCCTGCGCTAATCTTCAAATGCTCCTCGGCAATGTCGGTTTCGAGTGCGGCGGCGTCAACCCGCTCCGGGGACAGAACAACGTCCAGGGCGCCTGCGACATGGGGGCCCTGCCGAATGTGTTCCCGGGCTACCAGCGCGTCGACAACGCCGAGGCGCGGGCCAAGTTCGAGAAGGCCTGGGGCGTAACGTCGCTGCCGGACAAGCCGGGCATGATGATCCCCCAGATGCTCGAGGGTCTGCCGAGCGGCAAGATCAAGGCGTTCTACATCTTCGGTGAGAACCTGGCCAACACGGAACCGGACATCCGGCACGTGGAGCACTGCCTGGAATCGGCCGAGTTCATCGTCAGCCACGATATCTTCCCGACGGAAACGACTCGGTTTGCCCACGTGATCTTCCCGGCCGCCGCATGGAGCGAAAACGACGGCACCTTCTCCAACAGCGAGCGCCGCATCAGCCGGGTGCGCACCGCGAGCCCCCCTCCGGGAGAGGCAAAGCCCAACTGGTGGATCTTCCGCGAAATCGCCAAACGGATGGGCCACAAGTGGCCTTCGAAGAGCGCCCGCGAGATCTGGGACAACGAAGTCTCCGTGCTCGCCCCCTCGATGGCGGGGGTCAAGTACAACCGCATCAGGGGAAACGGGCTCCAGTGGCCGGTTCCTCACGAGGAGCATCCGGGAACACCCACTCTCCACAGGGACCGCTTCACCTCCGGTCTCGGTGTGCTCGCCCCCGTGGACTGGACCCCGCCGGCGGAAGTGGCCGACAGTCAATACCCCCTGGTCCTGAGCACCGGGCGAAGGCTCTATCACTATCACACGAGGACCCAGACGGGCCGCTCCGCCGGCCTCAACGATCTTCTGGGCGAGGAGACGGCGGACATCTCCCCGGTCGATGCTGCCGCGCTCGGCATCGGACATGGCGAGATGATCCGGGTCGCATCGAGGCGAGGCGAGGTGAAGGTCAAGGCCAACGTGTCCAACCGGATCCCCAAGGGGTTGGTCTGGATGGCCTTCCACTTCCGCGAGGCCTGCGCCAACTGGCTGACGAACCCCGTCTTCGACCCGGTTTCGCAGACGGCAGAATACAAGGCCTGCGCCGTACGGATCGAGAAAACGTGACATCGGACGGGTGCCCGAAAGCGCAGGGCAAGGAGCGAATAGGTGGCTAAAAAAGCGGATCAGAAGATCTCCCGGGTGGAAGGCATCATCAACGACGTCATCGGGAAGAGCCCCCACAGCAAAGAAATCATCACGGCCTTCAAACCCCTTTTCCTGGTCAGGGAGCGCCTGCTCGAGGAATTAAAACTGAAATCCGCAGACCTCTCATCGATCGACGGGGAGAAACTCCGGCAGGGGATTCCGTGCATCAACCAGACTTCCTTTTTTCTCAAAGACGACCCCTGGGAGAAGATCGGGCTTGCGGTGCTATCGGCGATCAGGGAGGGATTCCCGGCCGTCGGAGAGGATGTGGCGAAGCTAGAGGGGAAGATGAAGGCGGGCGACATCCGGCTGTTCGATGCGTTTACGGAATTTCCCGGCAGCGTCGAGACAGCCGTAAATCGATGGTCGAACGGAGCGACCATCAAGCCCCAGGCCATCGGGCTTATGCTGGGTGCTGTGACGAGGATCGTTCTCCAGGCAAAGTCGAATGGAATCGGCGAGCACATCGAGGGGATGGACTGGGAAAAGGGAACTTGCCCGGTCTGTGGCGCCCACCCGACGATCGCCGTCATCCGGGAGAAAATCGCGCAGCGCTGGCTGCACTGTTCCCGGTGCGGCCACGAGTGGCGCTTCAGCAGAATGTTTTGTCCCGGCTGCGAGAAGGAGAGCCCGAGCGGGCTGGACTATTTCTACGTGGAAGACAGGCGGCAGGAGACGGCCTTCACCTGCAATTCCTGCAAGCGTTACCTGATCACACTGAACCAAATCAGCGATATGGGCGATCATGACCGCGACGTGTCGGCCATGAGTCTTATCCACCTCGACCTCATCATGCAGGAAAAGGGATTTACTCCCATGACCTGGTGTGAATGGAATGCTTTTTGACCGCAGCGGCATCGTGCTTTTGCCCTGCTTTCCTATGCTTTCCTTAGCATAGGATTCTGCAACGCTGCGGTTATCAAACCCGCTCCCTGAGCGGCATTCAAAGCAATCCGTGCTCTTCGATTTTCCCTCCTTTTCCCCTCGGATTTCGATTGACAACAACAGCAAAATGGACTATGTCACGCCTGACATATATCAAGATTGTCATATGCCGGAGGAGGTAGATTCATATGGAGATCACGAGGAGAGGCTTTTTAACCCTTTCGGGCGCCCTGGGATCGGGGGTTGCGCTGTCCTCCCTGGGCATAAATCTGGGTCCGGCGAAGGCTTACGCCGCCGAGATCAACAAGATGCAGCGCGTGATGACGGCAAGGCAGGTCACCACGGTCTGCTGCTACTGCTCCGTGGGATGCGGCCTGATCTGCAGCGTCGACAGGAACACGGGAAAGATCTTCAACATCGAAGGGGACCCCGAACACCCGATCAACGAGGGCTCGCTCTGCGCCAAGGGCGCCGGCTTCTTCGATCTCACCGAGGCCAACAAGTACAGGCTTCGCAAGGTCCTCTACCGGGCCCCCATGAGCGACCGCTGGGAAGAGAAGAACTGGGACTGGGCCCTCGAGAGGATCGCCCGTCTCGTGAAAGACACCCGGGACAAGGGATTTGTCTCCAAAAACGCAAAAGGCGAGATCGTCAACCGCTGCGAGTCGATCGCCCATCTCGGCAGCTCCAACGTGGACAACGAAGAGTGCTGGCTGATGAGCGTTTCGTGCCGATCGATGGGGCTCATCTACATCGACCACCAGGCCAGGGTCTGACACAGTCCATCGGTAGCGGCTCTGGGAGAGTCGTTTGGTAGGGGTTCGGTGACGAACCCATACAGTCAACTGAACAACAGCGACTGACTCCTGAACAAGGGAAGCAACGTCGCGTAACACAAACCGATTGAC
>CAZUBX010000020.1:0-44572 GCA_964619035.1 uncultured Syntrophaceae bacterium
GCGAGGTGTACACATCGCTGCAGACGGGCGTCATCGACTCCGTCATGACCTCGACGCCCACCGCCGTGGACGCCAAGTTCTGGGAAGTGCTCAAGTACTTCGAGCCCCTGAACATCACCATCGCCACGAACATGGTCACCGTCAACCTGGCTGCCTTCAAGAAGCTCCCCAAGGCCCAGCAGGATGCTCTCGTGAAGGCCGGCAAGGAGATGGAGGCCATCATGTGGGAGCGCGGCCCCAAGTGGGACAAGGACATGGAGGCTATCAGCAACAAGAACGGCATCGAGACCGTTCCCCCGTCCAAGCAGATGCTGCAGGACCTCGAGAAGGTCACGCAGAACATCCGCGCCGAGTGGCTCAAGACAGCGCCGCCGGAGGGCAAGAAGATCTACGCGGACTTCCTGAAGAAGGTCGGCCGCTGAGAAGCGAATCCTGACGGAAAAACAGCGGGGACCACGGTCCGGAACAGTCCGTGGTCCCTCGCTATTTATACCAGGTGTTCCAATCGGCACAATGGGGCGCGATATGAAAAAGCTGATCAACCTGATCGACAACCTTTCCGGCATCGGCGGCTGGGTGGCGGGGATCCTGATGGCCGTGGCCCTCGTCATCTCCGTCGGCGAGATCATTTTCCGGAGCTTTCTGCACAGCACCCTGTATGTCGCCGACGAGTACACGGGATATCTCATGGCCATGCTCACCTTCATGGGGCTTGGCTACACGCTTCGGGAGCGCGGCCACATCCGGATGATGTTCCTGCCCCACTTCATCAAGGGCAGGGCCCATGTTGTCTTCAACATGGTCTGCTTCACCGTGGGTTTCTTCTTCTGTGTGGGCTTGACGGCCTATACGTGGGAATTCTTCTGGGACTCCGTCGTCAACGGATCCCAGTCCATGCAGATCTCCGAGACCTACCTGGCGATCCCGGAGGTATTCCTCCCTGTCGGGTCCTTGCTTTTTACCCTTCAGTTCCTGGCCGAGTTCCTGAAGGGCATTGCCATGCTCCATCAGGACACGGAAGGGCTTCGGATCCTCGAGGAAACCGATGACCTCGGGCGATAAATTGTTCGTATTCGGGAGTGACAACCATGCAACTTGATATGGGACCTGTGTCGGCAACGATCTGCGGCCTGCTCATCCTTTTCCTGGGCGGCTCCGTCTGGATCGGCATATCGCTTTTCCTTGTCGGGATCGGCGGCTTCTTTTTCTACAGCGACGTCGCCTTCGGCTCGATCATCGCGAACGTCGCCTGGAACAACACGAGCGGCTCGGCCATGATGGCTCTGCCGTTTTTCATCTGGATGGGCGAGATCCTCTTTCGCAGCCGCATCTCGTCGGATCTCTTCAAGGGCCTTGCGCCCTGGATGGACGCGATCCCGGGACGGCTCGTCCACGTCAACATCCTGGCCTGCACCTTCTTTGCCGCCGTGAGCGGGTCGTCTGCGGCCACGACGGCCACCGTGGGGAAGATCACCATCCCCGAGCTCGAGCGGCGCAAGTACGACCACGACCTCTCCATCGGGTCGCTCGCCGGTGCGGGGACCCTCGGCTTCATGATCCCGCCCAGCATGGTCATGCTTGTTTACGGCATCATCGGCGATGTGAGCATCGGCAAGCTCTTCATTGCGGGCTTCATCCCGGGATTCATGATCGCGGGAATGTTCAGCGGCTACATCCTGATCCGATGCATGATCACACCCAGTCTCGCGCCCAAGGCAGATGACCACTTCACCTGGTCGGACCGTTTCCAGGCCATCCCGGCCATCGCGCCCGTGGTCTTCCTGGTGCTCATGGTTCTCGGGAGCATCTACATGGGCTGGGCCACCCCGACGGAGGCAGGCGCCGTGGGGGTCGTGGGGGCCTTCTTCTTTGCGGCCATCACCCGGAGCCTCACCCTGGACGTCTTCAAGGTGAGTCTCATCAACTCCGTGAAGACAAGCTGCATGATCATGCTCATCGTCATGGGTGCCTCCTACCTTTCCAATGTCATGGGGTTTCTGGGGATCACGAGGGCCCTGACCGAATACGTCGTCACGATGAAACTTTCCCCCTACATGCTGATTTTCTTCCTGACGCTTCTTTACCTTTTCCTGGGATGCCTCATCGACGGCTTTTCGATGATTGTCATGACGGCGCCCCTGGTCCTGCCTCTCGTCGAGGCGGCCGGGTTCGACCTCGTGTGGTTCGGCATCTACCTCGTCGTCATGATCGAGCTGGCCCAGGTCACACCCCCCGTGGGGTTCAACCTCTTCGTCATCAGCGGGCTCAACAACGACGATCTCTTCACCATCGCCAAGGCCGCATTCCCCTTCTTCCTGATCATGCTGCTGGCGACGGTGCTGCTCACGGTGTTCCCGGAGATCGCCCTTTACCTGCCCAACCAGATGAAATAGAGGAACGGACGCGATGAAGAAAATCGATCTCAACTGCGACATGGGCGAAAGCGTCGGCGCCTGGACCATGGGGATGGACGTCAATGTGATCCCGTATGTCACCTCGGCCAACATCGCCTGTGGCTACCACGCAGGGGATGCCCATGTGATGTACAAGACGGTGAAGCTCGCAAAGGACCACGGAGTGGGTATAGGCGCCCACCCGGGTTACCCGGACCTGGTCGGATTCGGGCGGCGAAATATGGATTGTTCGCCCGAGGAGGTCCGCGATTATGTGGCTTACCAGATCGGGGCCATGAAGGCCTTCTGCTCCATTCACGGCGTGCCTCTCCAGCATGTGAAGCCCCACGGGAGCCTCTATAACATGAGCGTGGGCAATGAGCCCCTCATCCGCGCCATCGTCGAGGCTATCGCGGGTGTCGACAAAAGCGTCATCTACCTAGCCCTCGGCGGCGCGCAGGCGCCGCTGGTCACGAAAATCGCCAGGGAGGCGGGCATCCTGGTCGCCTTCGAGGCCTTCCCCGACCGGGCCTACACACCCGAGGGAAAGCTCGCACCGAGAAGCCTTCCCGGGGCCGTCATCAAGGACCCCAAGGTGGCCGCAGAGCGGGCCCTTCGCATGGCGAAGGAAGGAAAGATCATCACGACCGATGGAAGCGTCCTCGAGATGCAGATCGACACAATCTGCGTCCACGGAGACAACCCCTCGGCGGTGGAACTGGTGAAAAATATCCGATCCGCCATTGAGGGGGAGGGGATAATGGTCGTCCCCATGAGCAAGTTCGTTTGAAGAAGGGTCCAGGGTATAGGGTATAGGGTAAGAAGCCGACAGCCGACAGCAGACAGGAACACCCCCTTTGTCATCTCACCTTTTCGATAAGCCCCGCATCCGCATCAGCGGCGATCGGGCCGTGCTCGTGGAGTACGGCGATGCAATTGATCCCGTCGTAAACGAAAAGGTGCGGGCCATGGCGGCACTCCTGAAGCAGGGGCTTCCCGAAGGCGTCGAGGCCGTCATCCCCGCCTACCGCAACCTGTCGCTGATCTATGATCCCCTGGTCACCTCGCCGGAGAAACTCCTTTCTCTCCTTCAGGGATTGGAAGCACGGCTTCACGAGATCGAGATCCCGGCGCCCCGGATTGTCGAGATCCCAGTCCTGTACGGCGGCGAGTTCGGCCCCGACATCGAGGTCGTGGCGCAGCATAACGGCCTGACTGTGGAAGAGGTCATCGCCATCCACGCGGCGACGGACTACCCCATCTACATGATCGGCTTTACCCCCGGCTTCTGCTACCTGGGCGGGCTCGACAGGAGGATCCACGCACCCAGGCGGAAGACGCCGCGGACCCTGCTTCCCGGCGGTTCCGTGGGGATCGCCGAGGCCCAGACGGGCATGTACCCCGTCGACAGTCCAGGCGGCTGGCAGATCATCGGCCGCACGCCGCTCCGACTCTTCGCGCCCGAGCGGGAAAACCCCTTTCTCTACGAGGCAGGCGATCGCATCCGCTTTATGCCCGTCACGGGCGAGGAGTACGAACGCATCCGCGCAAAGGAGGGCTCCTGATGGTCGTCCTCCGCGTAATCTCGCCAGGCTCTTTCACGACGGTCCAGGACCGGGGTCGCTACAGCTTCATCGACCGCGGCGTGCCTCCGTCGGGTGCCCTTGACCTCTTCGCATACGGCATCGCCAACCTCCTGGTGGGCAATCCCGCCGGCACGGCCGTTCTTGAAATCACCATGACGGGTCCCGCACTGGAAGTCCTCGGTGAAGCCGATGTGGCCCTCGCAGGGGCCGACATGGCCGTCACGGTGGACCGGCAACCCGTCCCGATGTGGGAAACGGTGCGTGTGAAGAAAGGCGACGTCATCCGGATCCGCCAGGCGAAAAGCGGCTGTCGTTCTTACCTCGCGATCACGGGCGGCATCGACGTGCCCCTCGTTATGGGCAGCCGGGCCACCTGCGTGAAGGCAAAGATCGGGGGTGTCGAGGGCAGGCCTCTGAGGAAAGACGACGTGCTTGCCCGCTTCCCCGGGGAACTCCTCGCAAAGCCCCGGACGCTTCCCGCGAACGTCATCCCTGCGTATTCACCGGATATCGCCTTGAGGGCCCTTGCCGGTCCCCAGGAGGAAGCCTTCCGATCAGGGCTCGAGATCTTCTTCGGCAGTACCTACGAGGTGACACCCGAGGCGGACCGCATGGGCTGCCGCCTCCAGGGGCCGCCCGTACACCACGATGAGGGCTTTCCCCAGAGTATCATTTCGGAGCCCACCGTGCCGGGCAACGTCCAGCTGCCGGCCGACGGGCAGCCCATCATCCTGCTCGTCGAACAGACCACGGGCGGCTACACGAAAATCGCCACGGTCATCTCGACGGATCTTTCGAAGATCGCCCAGGCCGTGCCGGGCAACCAGGTGCGGTTCCATCAAGTGACTCTCGCGGAAGCCCACCGGCTCTGCCGCGCGCAGTCCCTCCTGCTTCGGCAGATCGAAGCCCAATTGTCCACCAACCGCTAGCCCTCCACGCGACCGCAGGCAGTAATTGGTTGACTGGTTGATTAGTTGACTGGGTATTGGAAAGTCCCGAATCCTGAACCCCTACTCCCGAATCCTTTCATTCTTCACTCAAACACTCAGACACTCAAACACACAGTCACTTTTCCCCGTGCGTCAAGAACCTGGCGGGGTGCCCGGGAGGTCTCCCTGAAAGCCAACCGCCATGGATCCCGCATGTGACGCTAACGTACTTAAATTGAACACATTTTCGGAACCCCATTTTTTTTGAAGGCACAGTGAAGTGGCATGGTACCTGCTAGTTAAAAGACATTTTCAGGACATCGCCCATGCGATGCCTGTCCGGGGGGTCGGAACGAGACCATGACCGTGAACATGCAGGAGCTGAAGAGGATCTCCTTCGATCTGGTCAGTGGCGGGATGAGCGATGATCCCGGGCGGGATCTGTACCGCAAGATCATCGTCTTCAACGCCTTCTCCCTGATCGGCATCCTCAACCTCGTCCTGCTGGGCACGCTTGCCTACCTCCAGAGAAACCCCTGGCTTGCCACGCTGGATTACTGCGCCGCTTTTGTCCTCGCCTGCCTGATCGTCTATCTGCGCAGGACGAAGGACTACAAGACGGCCTTCCATTGCGGGGTCGGTGTCGTGGGGGTGCTCTATTATTATCTGCTCTTTACCGGTGGGGTGAACAACACGGCCCACGTCTGGTACTTCACCTTTCCCCTGATGGCGTCGTTTATCCTCGGCTCCCGGACGGGACTCGCCGCAACGCTGCTGATGCTCGTCCCGGCCGTTGCTTTCTTCATGTGGGAAAACCCCCCGAGCCCCTTCACGACATACTCGCGGGATTTCAAATTGCGCTTCATCCCCTCCTTTCTCGTCGTTACCGCCTTCTCCTACTTCTTCGAGAGGACACGGGAGAAGGCCACGATGAAGCTCGAAGGCGTCAATACGGAGCTCAAGAGCGCCGTGTCCGCCCTGCAGGATACCGAGGAGAAGCTGCGCAAGGCGGGCGAGCAGCTCGAGCAGCGGGTGGAGGAGCGCACCGCGCAACTCTACCGGGCAAATCTCCAGCTGGCGGGCGAGATGGAGGAGCGCAAGCGCTCCGAGGAGGCGCTCCGGGCGAGCGAGGGCAAGCTCAACGCCATGCTCCGGTCTGTCGGTGACAGCATGATCATGATCGACCGGGACCTGAATATCGTCTGGTACAACGACAAGGCAAAAGAGTCTTTCGCCATGGGCTGCGACGGAGCGAAATGCCACGAGATACTGTGCAACAAGGCATGGCCCTGCGAACCCTATCCGTGCTACGCGCTGCAGACATTCCGGGACGGCGAGATCCACAGCAGCGACTCGACACTCACGACCCGTCAGGGACAGGAGGCCTTCTACCACTGCGCTGCAAACGTGGCCCTGCGGGATGCCAATGGAAGCCCGACGGCCGTATTGACGATCCTGCGGGACATCACCGACCGCAAGCTGGCGGAAAACGCGGTCATGGAATCGGAAAAGAAATACCGGACCCTCTTCGAGGACTCCGTGGAGGCGATGAGCGTATCCCGTTACGGCAAGATGATCGACGTCAACCCGGCCTGGCTTTCCCTGCACGGGTATCAGGACAAGGCCGAGATCCTGGACAGGGATGTCGTGGAATTCATCCACCCCGATGACCGTCACATTCTTGTTGCGCGCAGGGAAACGTGGCCGCACCACGACATTCGCTCCTACCAGATCCGGGACATCCGAAGGGACGGGGACATCGTCGATATCGAGATCTGCGCAAGCAGGATCGCCCTGGGCGGGCAGGATGCGATTCTCACCACCCTCCGGGACATCACGGAGAAGAAGCAAAGCGAGCGGGAGAAGAAGGCCCTCGAGGAGAGGCTCGCCCGATCGGAAAAGATGGAGGCCATCGGGACCCTGGCCGGGGGTGTCGCCCACGACCTCAACAATATCCTCGGCGGTATCGTCGGCTACCCCGACCTGATCCTGATGGAACTATCCGGAGACAGTCCCCTGCGCAAAGGCATCATCACTATCAAGAACTCGGGCGAGAAGGCCGCGGCCATCGTCCAGGACCTGCTGACCCTCGCGCGGCGCGGCGTGCCTGTCATGGAGCCCGCGGGACTGAATCGCATCATCACGGACTACCTCCGCAGCCCCGAGTTCCAGAAGCTTCGCTCGTTCCATCCCGCAATTACGATTGAGAGCGATCTCGCCGGGGATCTGCTTCCCATCCAGGGCTCCCCCGTGCACCTTTCCAAGATCGTGATGAATCTCGTTTCCAATGCAGCCGAAGCCATGCCCTGTGGCGGCACCATCCGGATCGAGACCGCAAACCAGTATGTGGACACGACGATCCGCGGCTACGACCAGGTCACCGAGGGCGAGTACATCGTCATGAAGGTCGCCGATACGGGCATCGGGATTGCACAGAAGGACATCAAGAAGATCTTTGAGCCCTTTTACACGAAGAAGATCATGGGACGAAGCGGTACCGGCCTTGGCATGGCCGTTGTCTGGGGAACCGTGAAGGACCACAAGGGATACATCGACATCGAGAGCGTGGAAGGGAAGGGGACGACGTTCACCCTCTACTTCCCCGTGAACCGCGCGGCTGTCAAGCCGGAGGACCGGAAAATCCCCATCGAGCAATTCCTGTCAAGGGGGGAGACCGTCCTGGTTGTCGATGACGTGGCGGAGCAGAGGGATCTAGCCTCGGCCATGCTGCGCAAGCTGGGTTACTCGACGCAGACCCTTGCAAGCGGGGAAGAGGCCGTCGAGTACCTCAAGAACAAGCAGGCGAGCCTCGTCATCCTGGACATGATCATGGATCCGGGCATCGACGGTCTCGAGACCTATCGGAAGATCGCGGAGCATCGTCCGGGGCAGAAGGCGATCATCGTGAGCGGCTTTGCCGAGACGGACCGCGTCAAGGAGGCCCAGAAGCTGGGCGCCGGGCAGTATCTGAAAAAGCCTTACACCCTGGAGAAGATTGCCATTGCCGTCCGGATCGAGCTCGACAAGGCGGCCTAGGAAAGCGATGTACAACGACACTGCGGGAGAGCGATTTGTGGAAAAAATCGAAATGATGACCCGGGAAGAGATTCAGGACTTCGGAGTCCAGATCGTATACGAGGAGATGGCCAGGGACGGCTACGAGATCCTCGGCGCGAACCCGTCGCTTGCCATGACCCCTCAAATCGTGGCCAGGAAAAACGGCCGGTTGTGCTTCGTGATCGTCCGAACCGATGTCTACCCGAACAAGGGGAAGCTGGCCGACGACAAAGAGGCCTTCTACAACCTGGAGCACGCAGAGCGCAATAACGCCGTGTGCTATTTCGCAAGCGTCGGGATCTGCAACTCGGCGGCTGCCGAGGCTGGCGACGAGAAGGCGATGGGCATCCCCGTCAGGGACGGCGGTTTCTTTGTGGACTTTGAAGGGCTCAAGGTGCTGACGACCATCGACCGCATCGGGGTCGCGAACGGCAACGGACAGGGGGGAAAGGGTACAGGGGATAGGGTATAGGGTTTAAGGAAATGAATGAAACAAGGCGAAGAGGCAAGCTCTTCGCCTTGTTTATATCTGTAGCCTGCAGCCTGTTGCCTTTAGCCTTGCCCTACCGGTCGTCGACCATGTGGGCGAAGAAGCCAAGTTCCTTCGATCTGCGGTTGAACTCCTCCTGTGGCATCTCGGATTTTCCGGATTCTGCAACGACCAATGACTCCTGGACGCACCCGGGGATCCAGTACTTCTCGTACCCCGGAAGCGGGGGCTTGAACTCGACGCCGGTGCGGCCAATGGCGACCTTGTAGAATCTGACCTCGCCGGGCTTGACGGTGATCCGGGGATGGGAGTCGTCAATCAGGATCGCCGACTTCTTCAAGTTTTCGTAATAGGGCACCACGTCATCGCCCCGGGGGGTCTGGACCACGATGAGATCGGCTTTTTTGAGCCTCGCCATCCCTTCATTGCAAAGCTCCACGCTGCCGTCTTTGATCTTGATGTCGATCCCGAGGGCCCGGTAGCCTTTTTCCTCCAGGTTCCGGATGATCGCCTCGCCGATCTCCCCCACACCGAGGATGGCGACGGTGGTCCCTTCCCTGGGAAGGTTGTGCCTTTCCGCCACTCGTTCCACCGTTTCCACCACGGAGAAAACCCTTCCCTTCAGGCCGTAAACAAAAGGCTGTTCATAGGGGAAATGGGACTTGAAGAACCGCGGTCCCTGCCCTGCGACGGCGATCGTTTTTGCGCCTGTCACGGCCTTGGTGAACTTGAGGCGTTTCATGATGTTCCCGACCAGTTTTCGGTCGGCCTTGAACTGCTCTACGGTGTTCGGAACGGCAAGGATGAGGCCGCGCCCCAGTCCGTTGCCGGTGGTGATGACCCCGGCGATAAAGGGCTTGCCCGAAGCGAGATGCTTCGCCCACTTGAACCCGGGCGGCAGGTATCCGTCGATGTCTTTCTGGGAGCCGGGATAGACGGTGAAGATACAGTTGAACTTGAGGAGTCTGCAAGCCGACAGTGCGACCAACAGGGGCCCGCGAAGAAGGATCATGATGAGACCAAGGATCTGCCTCGACAACCTTCTCGTGTAGATAGGAATCACCTCCCCTTGTCAGCCCTCCATGTCCCGTGCTGAATCGGGACGAGGTGGAGGTGCTGGTCCGGTAATCATCCTACATTTCTTCTACATTCTATCTGCATTTCGATTGTATCGTGTGCAATGCAATCATCGGATATTACCAACGCAACGTACATTCACTAATGATGTTGATGATTTTTGTCAAGCTAAATTTCCGTAATGATTCAGAGCATGAACGTCGGTCATATTTTTCAGGTGTCGGAAGTACTGACAGGCCTATCCATCTTACATCTCCTTGACAATCTGGCCCGATCAGATTCATATGGACGACAGGAAAACAAAGAAACCCTATGAACTCCGTCCATCGAATCATTCTATTCTGGATCATCGCTGCAGCAATGCCTCTCCTGGCGGGCTGCCAGGACGGTGACGTTGTGCGGCTGAAGGACCGGGCGACGATTCCCTTTGACCGGATGGTCGCGGAGGCCTCGAAGAGCCGGGTCATCATCGTCGGCGAAACCCACGAGAGTCAGGCTCACCATGACCTGCAGCTCAAGATCATCCGGACGCTGTATGAAGGCGGGGCGCCGCTGGCGGTCGGCCTCGAGATGTTCAGGGCCGAGAGCCAGGAGCTGCTGGACAAGTGGTGGCGCTGGGGGATGCCGACGGAGCAGTTCCAGACACTCTACCGTGAAAACTGGGGGATGCCCTGGCTGCTTTATCGGGAAATCTTCCTCTATTCGAGGCAGAAGCGGATCCCGCTGGTGGGACTGAACGTGCCCCGGGAGATCATCTCCAAGGTGGCCCGCCAGGGCTACGGGTCGCTCACGGAGGCCGAGAGAAAGAAGCTTCCGTCGGGGCTTACCTGCACCGTCGACGAAGCCTACCGGTCTTTTATCCGGAGGACCTTCCCGGAGCACGCCCAGGCATCGGGGCGCTCCTTCGACCATTTCTGCGAAGCCCAGATGGCCTGGGATACGGCCATGGCGATCTATGCCCTCGAGTACCTGGACAAAAATCCCGGCAGTCGGATCGTCATCCTTGCGGGGTCGGTGCATGCCTGGAAGCGAGCCATCCCCAGGCAGATCTCGACGATGAGGCCTGAGGTGACGGTCTCGGTCATCCTGCCGGATCCGGACGGGAAGGCGGGACTTACGGTGGAGGATGCGGATTTTATGATCCGGCATTAGGGACCGGGGACAAGGGGGTAGGGACGAGGAAGAAGTGTCTGAGTGAGAGAAGTGCCTGAGTGTCTGAGTGAAGAAAGAAGGGATTCAGGACGTTCCAATTAACCAATCAACTGGTTTTTCCTATGACGCGAAGCCTTGAGAAGGATGCGGGTCTGTACTGGGATCTGAGCCGGTACGACGAGCGTGTGCAGGATCAGTCCCACTGGGCCGGTTCGGCCCGCTGGCCGAGGCAGAGGTGGCTCGAGTATGGGGAGTTCAACTTCGGCCTGATCCGGAGATTCTATGAACAGTTCGCCCCGTTGGCATTGGTCGGGGGGTTCGCTTCAAAGACGGCCCTGGACTGGGGATGCGGCGGTGGGGCCAACATGAGCGCCCTGTGCCGTTATTTTCGCCGTGTCATTGGTGTCGATATCTCACAGCCCACCCTTGATGAGTGCACACGGCAGCTCAACCGCGGCGGCCTTTCCAATTTCGGTACGGTTCTCGTCGACGCGACCCAACCGCGACTGGTATTGGATGAGGTAGGACGGGATGCCGTCGATCTCTTCTTCTCCGTCGCCGTCTTTCAGCACTTTCCCTCGAAGGCCTACACGAAAGAGGTCCTGGAGACCGCGGCGGGCCTCATGCGCACAGAGGCCCATGGTATCGTCCAGGTGCGCTATTTCGACGGGTCGGAAAAGCTCAGGCAGAAGGAGGAAGATTACGCAAAAAACGTCATCTACATGACATCCTTCACTACCGAGGAATTCACGGCGCTGCTTGCCGAGACGGGCTTGACGCTCCTGGGTTCGATGCGGGACCTCGACGGCCTGAAGGAGAGCCACGAGTACTACTTCTTCTGCAAGTGAGCCGGGAAGAAGTGGCTAGTGAGAAGAAATCCCCCTCCATCCCCCTTTATGAAAGGGGGAATCAAAGGGGGATTTTCGTTTTTCTGGTCACCGGCAAATTACGCCGGCTGGCCGCATATGGCATGCCAGGCTGTTCAAAAGCGGCCGGATGCAAGGCCCCCGGATAAGATTGCGAAGAGAGGAAGTTGTGAAGAGCGGAAGATCGGAGTGGGTGGATGCAAGCCGGCAGCGGCAGCGCCTGACCGCGATTGCCTGTTTACGCCGGTTAGGCAGCGGAATCGCGAAAGGTTTTCAAGAGGGGGGGCGTCAATGGTATCGCCGGGCCTCGATGCTCTGCTGCCGGGTCGTGTGCAGTACGAGGCGGCCCTTCGGGTCGATCTCGAAGCGGTAAGTATCCCGCAACAGACCCAGGAAGCGGGTTTCCTGCTCGCTCAGCGGATCCTCGCAAGCCATCATCGTGCCCCCCAGCTGGTGGAAAGAGAGGCCTTCCCCGTTCAGCCGGTAACCGCCGATGAAACGGTTGCAGGAGGCGTTGCCGGCCACCCGGTCTTCCTTCATGAACAGGATCGTCACGCTGGAGCCGGCGATCACCGGCTCAACGCCGATTCTCTCCACGGTCCATTCTCCACCGGTCAGCAGCGTTCTCGGGTCACCGCCGCAACCGGAGCGCGTTCCCCCGTCGAGCTCGTAACGCACCCGGTAGGGGTGGGGCATGCCGGTGGCGATATCGGCACAGATCCGGGGCTGAATGGAAACCGACAGGCGGCGGCCGTCGGCGGCCGTCCGGTAGAGGATGCCGTCGGCGGTTATCTGCGGTTCCGTCCGCGGCATGCGGAGTTGCAGGGCCCCGAAGTCGGCATTCAGGAAGATCTCGCTCGTGTCGATCTTGATCGACCAGCCGGGCTCCTGGCCTCGGGCAGTGAACGGGAGCTCGGGCGCGGCGATGGCCTGGCACTCCGGGAGGCCCACGCCGCGCACGGTCACCATGGCGCGATACCCCTCGCTCCAGAAGCATAAGCGGGAGTCCGTGCCGTCGAGCGCCTCGTAGCAGGCGCCGGAGGCCGATCCCGCCGGTTCCAGGTCGAAGGCTTCGCCCCTGACGATCATCCGCACATGCTTACCCAACGCGCCGAAGATGACCGGGGTGTCTCCGCAAAGGTACGGGGTGCCAAAGGCGATCTGTTCCACCGGCCGCAGCCTCAAGGCGCCCAACTCCACCACCCCTCTCCGGGCCGTGATCTCCACGGCTTCCGTGGCGCGCACCGGGCCCGGCGTTGAAACGATCGCCCCGCGAAAGACATAGCGCGTGGAGCTTTTTAGCGCGGAAGGTTCGACGCTCAGCTCAAACGGGATCGGCACCTGCCGCCCGTCCAGTTGCCGGCGTTGCTCGGCCACCAGCTGCGCGGGCCCGGCATCGTCCGCGCGCAACTCCACGATGGCCACACAGTCGGGCATCAGCGTGACCTGCTCCGGGTAGAACATCTCTCCCCGGATCACCAGGCGCTCCTCCACTGCCGGGTCCGTGCGGACCGGGATGGTGGCACAGCCCGCCAGGACCGCGGCAGCGACAAACAAAAGCGCAATTCTCGGAGCGATCATGATTCCTTCGCCGGTCCCATGCCGCTCGGACGCAGGTTAGAGATCCAGCCGGGTGATGCGCGTCCCGTCCAGCGTGACGCCCGCCATGAGCCCGCTGTTGGAAAGCACGTATCCGACGATGGGCTGCTGCACCGTGGCAGTGGTTACCTGGGCGCTCGCGCCCACGGAGAGCAAGGTCACAGATGCGTCGGTGCCCGCCGTCCAGCCCCGGCTGTCCTGAAACCGCTTCAACGCCTCGTCCGTCATGAACAGGATAAAGACCGCTGTCGACTGGGCGCCGGCCTGCAGGCCGAATGATCCGCTCGTCGTGGCGTGATAGCTCACCGTCTTTCCGCCGACGCGCAACACGCCTTGGCCGCGCGAGGCGCCGACGACGAAGCCGGCCTCTAACACGGACGGGAACACCAGCACGCCTCTGGCCTGGCGCACCATCTGCTCCGATCCGGCGACCTGTGCATTGAGCCTGGAGAGTGCAGCGTCGGCGTTGGTGTCAAGGCTGCGACGCGTCACGTCGGGGTCGCCCGAACTCGTGCCCGTGGTGGTGCAGCCGAAGGCCAACATCAGGAAGGCGATCAAAACGGATAGCAAGATTTTCTTGTTCATGTAACGTCCTCCTTCTGAGATTCGATTTGAGATTCGACAATCAGGGCGCCGGAAACCCGGCATCCCCCGCTTCATTTTCAGAATGAAGCCACGATTTTCATATTGATCATGTTACCGACGATGCCCAATAATATCAAACAGAATATCACGCGAAGATGACAGCCCGCGCCGGGACAATACCCAGCGTAGATCCCGGGTCAGGCAGATGGAAGGCCAGGCGCGGCCCGAAAGACCGCCATGAGTATTCATTCTGCCGGAAGTGTGCCTGCAAAGAAATGTCCGGTATAAAGACAAAGGCGATACGGAGTACTGGCCGGTAGAGGAAAGTGCCGATTATATTTAAATGATGAATTTCGGGGGACTCTTCCTTCGAGAATTATTGAACATTTGACCTTCTGCCTTGGCCTCAGGCCGCATTTGATCTTCCAGGCTGTTCAAAAGCGGCCGGATGCAAGTTCCCCTTTGATGCAGAGGGTAAGAGGGACTGAAGGTGAGAAGGTTGGAGAAGCGGAGAGCATGAATCTGGCTATCAACTGATCCAACGTTCTTACCCTCTCACCTTCTTACCTTCTCTGTTCAGAACAGCGCGCCCCCGGTCAACAGCCTGTCAGCCTTTCATGACGAGGAAGCATATCGGCAGCAGCAGCGCAGCCGTTCCGCCGGCGAGCAGCCAGCAGAAGGCGTCGATCTCTTTGCTGTGCCGGAGAATCGCCTCATCCCAGTCACTCAGCTCAATGAGATTCCTGAAGCGGCGGATCGGGGAAACCCGGTGCGATGCCGCCGTGATGCGAAGCCCGCTAAAGTCTTCAGCGCTGCTTAAATGATCGATGACTGTTGTATTCATAACTGACTCCTGTGATGTGTGTTTTTCTTGCTATGGTGCTGCTGTCCTGGACGGCTGGGAAACCATCAGCCCGGGTATTTGCGCACGACGGCGCTCACCACGCCGCCCACGCGCAGCTCCGACCGGGCGCGGATGGGCGGGTACTTCACGTTGGCCGCCTCCAGGAATACGTCCTTTCCCTTTTTCCGGAAGAATTTCAGTGTCCACTCGCCGTCAACCTCGGCGATCACGATGTCGCCCGATTTCGGTTCCCGGCCTTTTTCGATGACGACCAGGTCGCCCTGGTGAATCCCCTCGTCGATCATGGAGTCCCCCGAAACCCGGAGAAGGAAAGACGTGCCGGGCTTCGTGATGAGGTACTCGTCGAAGGAGATGACGTCCCGGAGCTCCTCCTCGGCAGGGGAGGGAAACCCTGCGGCCACGTCGCCCACCATGGGCAGGCCGAAGGCCCTGCGCGACGGGTGAAGGAACCCCCGGGTATCCTTTTCCAGTACCCCATCGGCCAGGAGCTTCTGAATCCAGAAATAGACGACGGCCTTGGAGCGAACCCCCAGGAGGGTCATCATCTCCGCGTAGGTAGGCATCCGCCTCTGGCCCCGGTAGAACCCGGCAATATCCTTCTCCACGCTCTTGAGGGTCCTGTTTCCTCTCATGTGCTCATTTCCATTCGCAGGATCGAGGATCGGGGAACGAGGCTCGAGGCTCGAGGCTTTTGATTGGTTGCCTCGGTCCTCGTTCCTCGGACCTCGTGCCTGTAGTTTATAGAACGATCGTTCTATTTGTCAAGAAAAAAATAATGGCAGGGCAAATTTATTAATTATTCTATGGTTCCGGTAAGATAGCTTTTTCTCTCTTCAGCCGGGAAGCGTTCGATGGCGTAGCGGAGCATGGTCCGGGGCATGGAGCGATAACGAGTCCTGAGAAACGCCCGCAGTGTGTCGGCGCTGCAGCGCTTTCCCACCTCGCGGAGCATCCACCCCACGGCCTTGTGGATGAGGTCGTGCCGGTCTCCCATGAGGACATCGGCCAGGGCAAGGGTGTGATCGGGGCGGCCCCGCTTGATGTCGTGAAAGGTAGCGACGATCGCGATCCGCCGCTCCCAGAGGCTCTTCGATTTCGCAAGCCGGTAGAGCTTCTCTCTGTCCCTGCCGGCAAGCCATGCGCCGACGATGTGCTCGGCCGAAAGATCGACGAGATCCCAGCTGTTGATGGTTCGGGTGTTTTTCAGGTAGAGGCCGTAGATGCGCTTGCGGGTTGCGTCGTCGCCCCTGCGGGCCTTCTCGACGAGGATGAGCAGCGCAAGGAGCCGTTCCTCGTGGATGGGCGACTTCAACAGCTCGGCTGCATCCCCGAGGGGAAGGTCGCAATACTTCCTGACGAGTTTCCGAGCCACGGGGACTGTGATCCCCGCAAAAACATCCCCCTCGCCGTACTGTCCGGGCCCCGTCTTGAAGAATCGCTGCAGGATCTTCGCCTTCTCGGGGTCGGCAAGTCGTTTGATTTCCTTCCGGATGGTTTCAATGCCGGCCATGGATTCCCTGCCATAAGAAGATGCGCCATGATAGCCGATTGCACCGGGAAATTCACCTGTGCAGCGCAGGTGAACATCATTTCTTTCTTTTCCCGCTCTGAATCATGGTGTATACCGTTTTGCGGCAGCCCAAGGCTAAAGGGAAAACCCGTCAAGAAAGGCCCCTTACCGACCGAAAGAATAGAAGGGATTCTGTTTTTTGTGATGAGGTGTTCGTGACATGAGCTTCTTGAACCGGGCCGGCATTGCAGGGAAGAAAAGCCCCTTTTTCTACAGGGATTCGGGAACTCTCGAGCTTCGCAGCGGGGGCGGCTGTCTTTCCGTCTTCGGGCTTCCCTTCCTGCTGGCAGGCCTTTTTGTCATGCAGATCCCCCTGAGGCTCATCCCCATGGAGGGCTCACCGGGGCCCCTGCCTTCCATTTTCGTCGTCCTCTTTGGCTCGGTGTTCGCCGCCGTCGGGGCCGCTCTCGTCTTCGGGCGCAGCGGGATCATTCTGGACCGGGCCAGGGGACGCATCACCCAATGGTACGGCTTGCTCGTGCCCATGAAGCGAACGGAGTATTTCCTCGATGCGATCCGGCAGGTGGAGATGGACTTCTCGCGCGGCGACAGCGACTCCGCCGCAACCTGGCCCGTGAAGCTCTCCGGCGAGGGGATCGTGAAGCCCATCGCCGTCGTACAGCCCATGAGCTTTACCGAGGCGAGGCAGGTGGCCGAGGAACTCTCGAGGTTTCTGCGAAAACCTCTCGTGGACAGCTCCACGGGCGAGCGGATTACGCGCGACCCCGAGCATCTCGACGAATCCTACCGCGACCGGGTGCGGCGAACGGGTGAGGCGGTGGCCGTCGTGCCGCCCGAACCTCCCGGGATGCGCTCGCGGGTGGAGCGAACGGGGGAAGGGCTCATCCTTCACATTCCCGGGCCGCCGATGAGCGCACTCCATTACCTTCCCGTGCTCTTTCCCCTTGCCTTCGCAGGGGCCGTGGCCTGGTTTTTCCTGCCGGCGATTCTCACGCTTCCCATGCCCGACTTCATCCGCTATGTGTTCCTGGGGTTCATCGGCCTCTTCTTCATTGCGGGCCCCGTCGTCTCGGCGCTCCTGAACGTGCTTCGCCTGAAAAACCAGTTCGAGCGAATTACCGTCACGAAGGCTTTTCTCCGCGTCGATGCCCTGAAGCAGGGCAAGCGCACGACTCTCGAGATCCCCGTCGACGAGCTGGAGGATCTCGTGGCGCCCACATCACGCTCGCTCATGGACACCCTTGAAGTCCCCGGGATGAAGAAAGTCCCCTTGGGCAACACGGGGACCCCCCGGATGCCCGACGGGCGACCCGTCCCCCGATTTCTTTTGTCGCTGATGAAAATGGCGGGCTCCCGGGGCGTCACGGCCCGGAGCGACAAGGCCGTCGTCGAATTCGCAGGCGGTCTCGACGAGGCGGAGGTTGCCTACCTTTTTGCGCTCATCCGGAAAACGATCGCGGGATGACGGAAGAAGTGGCTAGTGATCAGTGGCCAGTGGACAGTGAAAAGAAAGGGTCTTTTACTGGTCACTGATCACTGGTCACCGGTCACTGTTTTTATGGTGCCGAGAAAGACAGATCCGATTCGGGTGCGGCGGTCGTGGACTCTTTTCCCCGTGCATACATGGTCTCGATCAGGTCGTGATATTTCTCGACGATGACGCGGCGCCTGATCTTCAGGGTCGGCGTCATCTCGCCGGCCTCCTGACTGAAGGGCCGGGGCAGCAGCGCGATCCGCTTCACCTTCTCGTACCCAGCCAGATCCTTCTGCAGGGCTTCGATCCGCCCCTCGAAAAAGCGCACGACGATCGGGTCTCGCACCAGCTCCTCACGGGAGGAGGTTGCGATGTTCCAGGTTTTCGCGTAGGTTTCGAGCGCATCGAAGGCGGGGACGATGAGCGCCGTGGCGTAGGGGCGCCCGTCGGCAATGACGATGAGCTGTTCGATGTAGGGGTCGCCGGCCAGTGTCGATTCGACATACTGGGGGGCGATGTACTTGCCGCCGGAGGTCTTCATGAGCTCCTTGATGCGGTCCGTGATCGTCAGGTACCCGTCCTCCATGACGCCCACATCGCCCGTCTTGAGCCAGCCGTCCTCGAAGGCCTCGGCCGTAGCCTCCGGTTTCCGGTAATAGCCCGACATGACCGTTTCGCCCCGGACGAGAATCTCGCCGTTGGGCGCGATCTTCACCTCCACCCCGTCGATGGGCTTTCCCACGGTACCCGGCCTGAAGTGAAAGTCCTCGTGGCAGGTGACGGTGGCCGTCGTCTCCGTGAGACCGTAGCCGTATGTGATGTGGATGCCGGCCGCGTGGAAGAACTCCTCGATCTTTCGGGCAAGCGGCGCCCCGGCGCAGGGCAAAAACCGGATCCGCCCCCCCACGATGCCCTGCAGCTTTCTCAGGACGAGGGCCTCGGCCGCCAGCCACTCGAGCCAGAGACGAGGCGAAAGGAATTGCTTTTCCTTCCTGCGTAAATAGACCGTCTCTCCCACGCCGATGGCCCAGAGAAAAAGCTTCTTGCGCCAGCGCTCGCCGTCGTCGAGTTTTTCAAAGACGGACGTGTAGATCTTCTCGTAGAAACGGGGCACGGCACACATGATCGTGGGCCGGATCTCCCGGAGGTAATCGATAACTTTGGACATGTCATCTACATAGACATTCGTCATGCCGTGACCGATCACGTAGTAGCTCCAGGCCCGCTCGTAGACGTGGGCCAGGGGCAGGAAGCACAGCGACACGTCGCGGTCGCTCACGTTGAGGCGTTTGTCGTGGGCGATGACGGAGCGGTGGAAGTTCGAGTGCTGGAGCATGACCCCCTTGGGCTCCCCCGTGGTGCCCGAGGTGTAGATGAGCGTGGCCAGATCGCCGGTGGAGGCGCGCTGAAGCCTTTCGTCGAGCTCGGCATCCCGCGCCGATGCCCGGCCTTTCTCCAGAAAGTCGCTGAAATGAATCCCTTTCGGGTTTCCCCGCAGGTCCGCCCCGTCGTCGAAAACGATGATTGCCGCCAGGGTCGGCGAATTATCCAGAATGCTCGTGATGCGATCGTACTGGACCTGGTTCCCCACGAACATGAACCGGATATCGGCGTCGTTGATGATGTAGCCGGCCTGCCCGGCTGTGCTGGTGGCGTAGATGGGCACGGAGACGGCCCCGGCGCTCAGGATCGCAAAATCGGCGATCGTCCACTCGGGGCGGTTGCCGGAGTAGATGCCCACCATCTCGCCTGCCCGGACGCCAAGCTCCAGGAGGGCCTTCGCCGCGGTTCGGATGCGTTCCCCGAGGGACTGGTAGGATATGTCGTGCCAGTGATCGCCTGATCTGTAACGAAGGGCGGTCTTGCTCCCGTAACGGGCGGCCTGGTTGTGGACCATGTGGGCCAGGTGTGTGTCTATCATTGGTTCCTCCCCGGTTCCTGATTCGGCCCTGACGGGTCGGATGGCTCCCATTGACGCGGCACACCCTTGCACAAAAACACGTCGCTTTCAAGCCAAATCGGACGTGCGAAAACCGCCTGCGGAATCGCGCTTGACAAATGGTTCATTCCGATATTAGTGGCTAACTTGGTTTTTCCTTTTCCAGGATTACGCGAGGAGTTTCCATGGCCGCAACCGTGTTCGAGAGTCGTATTTTCAGCGGCCTGCTGTGCGGGCTTTCGAAGTTTTATCTGAAAATTATCGGGTGGCGAAGGGTCGGCCGTCTGCCCGATATTCCCCGGTGCGTCATGATCGCGGCCCCCCACACCTCCAACTGGGATGCGCCGATTGCGCTGGCCATGGTGTTCGCCTTCCGGTTCAAGGCGCACTGGCTCGTCAAGCACACCGCGTTCCGATGGCCCTTCCGGGGGGTCCTGAGCTGGCTGGGGGGGATCCCCATCGACCGGACGAAGTCGACCGACGTGGTGACCCAGATGATCGAAGAGCTGAAAAAACGGGCGGAGCTCGTGCTGCTGATCGCGCCCGAGGGGACCCGGAAGAAGGTGACCCGCTGGAAGACGGGGTTCTACCACATCGCCTGCGGGGCCGGTGTGCCCCTGGTGCTGGCCTTCCTGGATTACCCCCGCAAGGAAGGGGGGCTCGGGCCCGTCTTTGAACCCACCGGCGATCTCGAGGCCGACATGGCCGAGATCCTCGGCTTCTACGCCACGATCACCGGCAAGCACCCCGAGAAGACAAGCGTGGAGATTCGCTCGCAGTAGTTGATTTCTGCAGGGTGGAAGTGATCACGGGGATTAGTTGCAGGGACAGAAAAACAGTGGCTAGTGATTTGTGATTTGTAGAAGATCATGAATCCTTCACAAGCCACTTCTTCACTTACACACTCAGACACTCAAGCACTCAGACACTTCTTATATGACTTTCTTCATCGCCGCCACCGCCACCTCGATCTGGTCGTCGGTGGGCTCGCGCGTCGTGATTTTCTGCAGCAGCAATCCCGGCCAGCTGATCATTTGGACCCAGCCTTTTTCCTTGTGCTTGCCGCTGAACCGGATGATCTCGTAGGAAATCCCCGCGATGAGGGGGAAGAGCGAGAGCTTGTAGGCGACCCTCGTCAGGAAATCCGGCCGCCCCAGCAGCGAGAAGACCAGAATCGAGATCACGAACACCACCAGGATGAAGCTCGTGCCGCAGCGGGGGTGCCGTGTGGAGAACTGCTTGATGTTATCGATGGTGAGATCCTGGCCGTGCTCCCAGGCGAAAACGGTCTTGTGCTCGGCCCCGTGGTACATGAAGACGCGCCGCATGTCCTCCATGAGAAGGGTCGTGGTCAGGAAGGTGAGGAAGATTCCGAGCCGGATCATGCCTTCGACGATGTTAAGCAGGATCGTGTTCTCGATGAAGTCCCGCAGGAATGCAAAGCAGTATGCCGGGATCAGGACGAAGAGGGTCAGCGCCATGCTGAAGCTCAGGCAGAGCGAAAGGGCGATCTCCCAGCCCTGCGGCTTCTTCTCGCCCTCCGGCATGGCGATCTCGGCGGAGTACAGGAGCGTCTTGATGCCGAGGATCATCATCTCCACGAGCGTCACGGAACCGCGGACGACGCGGATTCCCAGCACGGGATAGCGCTTCGTGAAAGGGATGTAGTCCTGCTCCTTGATGACGATGTCCTTGGCGGGCGTGCGCACAGCCACGGCGATCCGGTTGCCGTGGCGCATCATAACCCCTTCGATGACGGCCTGACCGCCGGCGATGTCCTCGGGGCCGGTGGGCTTCGAGTGCCCGCAGGCAGGCTCATGCCCGGAGGCAGGCTCATGATTGACGAGATGCAGGATCCGGCTGAAGAAAGATCGGGTAAGTCGAGCGATCGTCATGGCTTCCCCGTTTTCTCCGGTCCCTCTCCTGTCTTGTTGTCGGGGTCGGACACGGATTTCTTGAAGCCGCGGATGGCCTTTCCCATGGCGCTTCCCAGCTCGGGGAGCTTGCCGGGGCCGAAGAAGACCAGCGCGATGACGACGATGATGAGCAGTTCGGGCAGTCCAATGTTGGGCATGAAACTTGTACCTCCATTTGTAACGAACGGGTACCATATCATAAATCGTTGATAATGCAACCCGTTCCGTGATTCCCGAAACGCGCGCCGACCCCGTCAACGGACCCGGATCCTGTGCGTTAAAGAGGTAAACTATCTTTTTCAAGGAGGTGTTGATGCGACAAAGGATGAGGATCATTTTGATGAATCGGGTGGTGATGGCTCTTGCCGTTGCCGTGCTGTCTGCCGGACTGATAGCAGGAAACGATGCCCGGGCTGCTCAGGGACCCTGCGCCGATGACGTTGCGAAGTACTGCAAGGACATGAAGCCGGGCGACGGGCGGATTGCCAGATGTCTCAAGGAAAACGAGAAGCAGCTTTCGCCTGCCTGCAAGTCCAGCATCGAAGAATCAAAGAAGAGGGTAAAGGAAGCCCATCAGGCCTGTGAGAGCGACGCCCAGAAATTCTGCAAGGATGTGAAGCCGGGCCAGGGGCGCATCGTTAGATGTCTCAGGGAGCATGAGAAGGAACTCTCGCCCGAGTGCAAGGCAAAAATGACCGAACCGAAAAAGAAATAGTGTTGCAAGGACCGGCCCCGCACGGCTTCAGAAAACCTTCCGCCTCGATCTCCGTCTCCCCCGGGGGAGACGGAGCGGGGTGAGGGGACGGCATTTTGAGAAAAGAAAAGGCAGAGCGTGAGGCTCTGCCTTTGTTTTGCGAAACTTGCTTCGAATGTTTCGGGCCGATGCGGGATGCGTAACGGCGGGATCTTTTCAGGCCGCCCGTTTGATCGAACCCTTTGAGCCCCAGCGGGCCAGGCCGACCTTCATCGCGATGAGCGCGACCCGGAATTCCCTCTGGGTCCGCTCGCACTGTAAAAGCGCCCGGCAGTATGCCTGTTTCTGATCGTCCTTGATTGCGGGGTTGATGATGGCAAGCTCAAGGGCCTTCTTCACCACGATGAGCTTTCCCATTTCACCTTCGAATCTCTCTACGTCGTCCTTCGTGAGACAGCCCTTCTGCATTGCGACTCTCCTTAGGCATTACGTATTATGGTCAAGATCAAAAACTATATAACGGATTAAAGCAAGATGTGTGCCTGCCGGCCCGAGCTGCTTTTTTTCGTGAAATCATACGTCCTGCGAGCTATAATCCGGGTCCGGATCGGCCGGTAAACAGAAAGGATTCCGCCGACGGGATTTATGATGAAAGCGATGATGATCGACCGGATCGTGAGCCTTGCCGCTGAAAGGGCGCCGCTGCGCCCCGTGGAG
Source organism: uncultured Syntrophaceae bacterium (assembly GCA_964619035.1). Lineage (GTDB taxonomy): Bacteria > Desulfobacterota > Syntrophia > Syntrophales > UBA2192 > UBA2192. The sequence goes on from CAZUBX010000020.1 coordinate 22,871, forward strand.
CTCCCGGTGCCCCGGCCAGGCGTCGGGGAGACCCTGATCCGGGTTGCGGCCTGCGGGGTGTGCCACACAGAGCTCGACGAGATCGAGGGGCGAACCCCCCCGCCCCGGCTTCCGGTCATCCCGGGCCACCAGGTTGTCGGCCGGGTCGTGGAGAATGGCCCCGGGGCGAAGCGCTTCCCCGTGGGGGCGCGTGTAGGCGTGGCCTGGATCTTTTCGGCCTGCGGGGTTTGTGGCCACTGCCTTGGCGGCCACGAGAACCTATGTCCGGACTTCCGCGCCACAGGACGCGATGCAAACGGGGGCTATGCAGAATTTATGACCGTCCCCGAGGTCTTTGCCCACCCCATTCCGGAGGTTTTTTCCGATTCCCAGGCCGCTCCGCTTCTCTGTGCCGGCTCTGTCGGCTGGCGGTCTCTGAGGCTCACGGGCCTTCATGACGGGCAGACCCTGGGGCTCACCGGCTTCGGGGCGTCGGGTCACCTCGTGCTCAAGGCCGCGCAACACAAGTGCCCCAGGTCGAAAATCTTCGTTTTTGCCCGGAGCGAGGCAGAGAGGGACTTTGCCCGGGAACTGGGCGCCGCCTGGGCAGGGGAGCCGGGCGAGAGGCCGCCGGAGTCCTGCGATGCCATCATCGACACCACCCCCGCCTGGGGACCTGTCGTGGAGGCGCTGAAGAACCTCAAAAGCGGGGGCCGGCTCGTGATCAACGCAATCCGGAAAGAAGACGTTGACCGGGACCGGCTCTTGCATCTGGACTACGCGGCCCATCTCTGGCTCGAGAAGGAGATCAAGAGTGTCGCCAACGTGACGAGGGCTGATGTTCAGGAGTTCCTCGAACTCGCTGCTGCGATTCCCCTGCTGCCGGAGGTTCAGGAGTACCCGCTTGCCGAAGCGAACCTCGCCCTTGCCGAGCTCAAGCAGAGGAAGATCCGGGGCGCCAAGGTCTTGAGAATGTAAAGTATTTGTGTCAACCAAACGGTTTATTGGACGTTTAACCCACTAGACGCCCCCTTGCGGCTGCCTGTCGCCGAGGGGGCGAGGAGAACAAGAGTCTGGACCACAGCGCGGCACTGAACCGGTTCCTGGCCCAGGTGGAGAGACGGGCCTTCGGGATGGCCCGGATGGCCTCGGGGAGTCCTGACGATGCCCTCGACATCGTGCAGGACACGATGCTCCACTTTGCCCGGCTTTACGCCAATCGGCCCGAGGGGGAGTGGAACGTCCTCTTTTACAAGATCCTGCACAGCCGTATCACCGACTGGTATCGCCGGACGGCAGTGCGGAGACGGTTCCATGACTGGTTCGGCAAACCCCGGGACGATGAAAGTGACGAGGAAGACCCGATGGCCCGGGTGGCGGATTCGACCTCGCCGGACCCGGCCGAGGGGGTCATGAGGCAGGAGTTCACCGGGGCCCTTCAGGCGGCCCTGAGGAAACTTCCGCTCAGGCAGCAGCAGGCCTTCGTCCTTCGAGCCTGGGAAGGGTTCGACACGGCCCAGACGGCACACGCCATGGGCTGCTCGGAAGGCAGCGTCAAGACGCACTACTCCCGGGCGGTACATGCCCTGCAGATCAAACTGGAGGAATTTCAGCCATGAACGAGATGCACAGCGAAAAAGAGGCACGATTCCTCGAGAAGGCCAGGCAGAGCCTTTTGGCCGCCGAGGACCGTCTCGATGCCGGTACGCTTTCGCAGCTTCGAGACGCCCGCGTGAGGGCCGTCGAGGCAGCAGACGCTCGTGGGAGAGGGTTTTTCCGGATTCCGAACTGGGCGCGGATCGGGGGCGTAGCGACGGCGGCAGCGGCGGTTTTGGTCTTCATGATCTGGTTCGACACGCCGAAGCAGGATCTGCCCGTGAAGAGCCCCGACGAAATCGAGATCGTACTGAACGCGGACAACATGGACCTTTACGAGGACCTGGATTTCTATGAGTGGCTTGCAGGCGCCGGCAACGGCGGCAGCAGCAGCTAGCCTGATCGAAGGAGAAAACCAGCGAAAAGGATGCCGGAAATGAGTAGACGGATCGCAACCCTCGTTGCGGTGTTCATCCTGCTTCTCGCGGGGCTTGCCTGGGGTCAGGCCGGCGGCACGTCATGGGACCGGCTCAAGCCGGAGGAGCAGAAGACCCTGCAGCCCTTCAAGGAACGCTGGAACACCATGACCCCCGATCGTCAGGAGCGACTCCGGAAGGGGGCCGACCGCTGGCAGCAAATGACGCCTGCCGAACGGGACCAGGCCAATCAGCGATACCAGAAGTGGCGCGAGCTGCCCCCCGAGCGCAAGGAGACGATCCGCAAGCGCCAAGAGGATTTCAAGAAACTCCCTCCGAATGAGCAGCAGCAGATCCGCGAGCGGTCGAAGTGGTACCGGGAACTCCCCCAGGAGGAGCGGCGCTCGATCCGCGAAAAGTACCAGCAGATGACGCCGGAGCAGCGCCAGGATTCGAGGCAGAGGATCCGCACCATGACGCCCGACGAGAAGAGGGATTACTTCAAGGGGAGAAAAAATAATTGATGCCTGTTGTCAACCGGTTGTGCCAACCTTCGTTTTCATCCCCAGAGGCGAAACTCATGTTCTTCAGGAGGTACGTATGCATTCGGTATTCAAGTTCGCATTCATCGCAGGGTTGACGTTTCTTGTGGCGGCGGAAGTGGCCTATGGCCAGGCCCAGGCCCCGAATTTCGGCACCAACGACCCGGGCATCCAGCAACGGATGCAGAACCAGGAGCAAAGGATCGACCAGGGTGTCTCGAGCGGCGCCCTGACGCCGAAGGAAACGGGCAGGCTCGAGGCCGAGCAGGCGAAGATCCGGCAGACAGAGCAGCGGATGAAGTCCGACGGCCAGCTCACGCCGAATGAGCGCCAGAAGCTCAACAACATGCAGGACCGCTCCAGCCAGCACATCTACAACCAGAAGCACGATGCACAGACGGCCAATGTCGGCCAGGGCGGTGCAGGCGGCAACGTCAATGACCCCAACATCCAGCAGCGCATGCAGAACCAGGAACGCCGGATCCAGCAGGGCGTCAACAGCGGCGCGCTGACGCCCAAAGAAGCCGGAAGGCTCCAAGCGCGGGAAGCGAAGATCAAACAGGACGAAGCGCGGATGAAGTCCGACGGGCAACTGACCGCCAAAGAGCGAAAGAAACTCAACAAGGAACTCGATAATGCAAGCGATCGCATCTACAAGCAGAAACACGATCGCCAGCAGGTGAAAACAAACTAGACCCTAACCCCCTCCATCTCCATATTCCCTCCGGGCCTCTCCGCAAGAGAGGCCTTTTTTTTGCGCAATGATGGCTGCATGAAGATGCATCAAAGTGCGGAAATTTCACTCCGAATGTGGTACAAAATCCGGGGCCGGGTCCATGGTGAATGAACCTGTGGTTGGCATCTTTGGAGGAGCATTATGGAAAAGATCCTTGACCTGAGAAGCGATACGGTGACCAGACCGACCGCTGAAATGCGGGAGGCGATGAAAAACGCAATCGTCGGGGACGACATCCTGAGGGACGATCCCACGGTCATCCGGCTCGAGGAGCTCGCGGCGGAGATTTTCGGAAAAGAGGCGGCGCTCCTGACGATCTCGGGGACGATGAGCAACGAGATCGCGGTCATGATCTATACGAAACCCGGCGATGAAATCGTCGTGTTTGCCGATTCCCATCTTTATAATCTGGAGACAGGGGGAATCTCCGCGCTGTCGGGCGCCCAGCCGCGGCCCCTGAAAAGCGATTCGGGAACCTATGATACAGCTGAGCTCAGCGAGGCGATCATGCCCCCCGGCGTCCAGAGGGCAAGGACGCGGCTGATCTGTCTGGAGAACACCTTTCATTTGAACAGGGGCCTTGCCGTGGCAAAGAGCCGCTATGCGGAAACCATCGCCATCGCGCAGAAACACCGCCTTCCTATCTTCATGGACGGCGCGAGGATTTTCAATGCGGCCCTGGCTACAAACACGACCGTGGCCGATCTCGTGAGCTTTTGTGACGCCGTGGATGTTTGTCTCTGCAAGGGCCTGGCGGCCCCTCTGGGCTCCATGCTGGTGGGTTCAAAGGATTTTATCGACGAGGCCAGGCGAATGCGGCAGAGGATCGGAGGCGGCATGAGGCAGGCGGGGGTGATCGCCGCCCCCGGAATTCTTGCCCTGACGAAGATGGTCGAGCGCCTGCCCGAGGATCACGAGAATGCCGAAAAGATGAGGTTGGGTCTCGAAGCGCTGGGGATCCGGGTAGACCGGGGGGGAGTCCTCACCAATATCGTCAATCTGGATGTCAGCCCCGCAGGCTGGAAGGCAGCCCTCTTTGCGGATCGGCTGAATGGCTGCGGGATCAAGGTCAAGGTCTGTACGGAGCATACGCTCCGGATGGTGACCCACAACGATATCCAATCCCGGGATGTCTCTTTCATCCTGGATACGATCGGCAACGTGCTCCGGGAGCGGCCAACGGCATAAGACCGATATAGATTCGTATGGTTGTCTGTTTCACGGCGAAAGACTCTGGGTAGCGAGGGTGATGATCCGGGCTCGGACGGCCATCGATGCCTGATGCGGGCAGGCAATAAAAAAACTTGGAGGAGAGAAGACAATGGGGCTCATACTAAAAATCTTTTCAGGAATCGTGGTGGGTATTCTGCTGGGCTTGTTTGCGCCCATGGAGTTGATTAAAGTATTATCCAGCATTGGATTTGTCCTGGGGCAGTACATCCGGTTTGTGATTCCCCTTCTCATTATCGCCTTTGTGGCAAAGGGGGTTGCCGAGTTCGGCCAACAGGCCGGAAAGGCCCTGCTGCTGGGGCTCATCCTGGCCTATGTTTCCACCATCGGCGCCGAACTTCTGGGCTTCTCCGTTGCAACGGTCTTCTTTCCCCATCTCGGTATCGTTCCCGGTTCGGTGGCTTCGGCCATAAAGATCACGCCCTATCTGCGAATCGAAATTCCGGCGGCCATCTCCATCATGGGGGCCTTGGTCTTTGCCATCATCCTGGGTCTGGGGATCACCCGGATCAAGAGCCCGACCATCAACGGCTTCATCCAGGAATTCAACGGCATCATCGCCGATCTGATCCGGCACGGATTGATCCCCGTGTTTCCCTATTTCGTGGCCACCGTGTTCATGGAGATCACGGCCAAGGGACAGCTGATCCCCACCATCAAGGCCTTTTTCCTGGTCCTTCTGCTGATCATCCCGACGCAGTGGGTCTGGCTTGCCGTCCTTTACACGATTGCCGGAGTCTATACAGGCAAAAACGCGTTCTTTGTCTTGAAAACGATGATCCCGGCCTACTTTACTGCGATGGGGACGATGTCGAGCGCGGCGACCCTTCCCGTGGCCCTGGAATGCGCTGGCAAGGTTCCCTTCCTCAAGAAGGAATCGGTTAATTTCTGCATTCCCCTGTTTAACATTGCCCACCTGCCGGGGGCCGCGGCCGCCATCACCATGTCCGCCATGGTCGTGACCATCCTGACGAAGGGGCAGACGCCGTCCCTGGAAGTATTTTTGCCGTTCATCATTCTCCTCGGGTTCATCGAGGTGGCGGCTGTAGGCGTGCCGGGGGGCTCGGTCACGGCTGCGCTGGGCATCCTGGAAAGCGTCCTGGGATTGGACCAGTCGGGCCTGGGGCTCATGGTTGCCCTTTTCATGATCCAGGATTCCTTCGGGACGGCCACCAATGTCGTCGGAGACGCGGCATTGACGATGATCGTCGACAAGGCGATGCACGGCGAGGAAACGAAGGCATCGTAAGAGTTAGCTGCCCGGGGAAAGCCGCCCGCTCGAAACGAGGGGCGGCTTTTTCGTTTTTCCCCCCGGCAGGAGGGTGGCTTGACTTTTTGCCGCAGGCTGTTACGATCAATGCACAGAAGGTGAAAAACCGGTTATTGGAATCCCTGCCATGAAGATCCGTGTGGAAACTTACGACGGGTACCGGTCGGGGGAGAGGCCCCTGCGGTTCCGCCTCGGCGAGAAGCGCCGCGAGGTCGTGGAGATCCTCGACCGCTGGTTCGGCGAGGACCATGACTACTTCAAGGTGCGCGCCGATGACGGGGGGGTCTATGTCCTGCGCTACAACCGTTGCGAGGACGGCTGGGAACTGACGCAGTACCGTGCCTCAGGTGCAGGTCAGGAAAGCGTAAAAGAAGGTCAGGCGGGCCCTCAAGACCTCTTGAACTAGGGAGGAGACGCGTGTGGTGAAGACGGAAGCGAAGAAGGGGAAAAAAACTTCCGCTGACGCTCGCGCACAGCTCGGCGAGGGCATGGGGCATGCCGGGCTCGAGGCGCGGCTTCGCGCCATGATCGATTCCTTCGATGGCTTCATCTACATCTGCTCCCGGGACTACCGCATCGAGTACATGAATGAGCGGCTCATCGCTCGCACGGGCCGTGACGGCACGGGGGAGCTCTGCTACAGGGTTCTCCATGAACGCGACGAGATCTGCCCCTGGTGCATCAACGAGCGCGTCTTTGCCGGCGAGACCGTGCACTGGGAGATCCAGAGCCCGAAGGACAAGCGCTGGTACTCCATCGTCAACACGCCCATCTACAACCCCGACGGCACCCTCTCCAAGCAGGCCCTGATCCTGGACATCTCCGATGCCAAGAAGACCGAGGGCGACCTGAAACATGCCCTGGCACGGCTCGAGCACGAGGTGGAGATTCGCACGGCGGAGTTGCAGATGAAGAACCGGCAGCTCATGGAGGAAATCGCCGAGCGCCGGAGGGCCGAGGAGGCCCTGGCAGCCTCGGAGGAGCGATACCGCAGCGTCATCGACAACGTCGGGATCGGCATCTCCCTCATCAGCCCGGACATGGAGATTCTCGCCCTGAACCGCCAGATGCGTACCTGGTACCCCGATATCGACGCGGCGCAAAGGCCTGTCTGCCACCGGGCCTTCAACGACCCTCCGCGCGAAGAGATCTGCCCCTGGTGCCCGACGGCCATGACCCTCCGGGACGGGCAGGTTCACGAGTCCGTCACCGAAACGCCGACGAGCGACGGAGTGAGGAATTATCGCGTCGTATCGTCTCCCGTCCTGGACAAGGACGGTCGCGTCACGGCGGCGATCGAGATGGTCGACGACATCACGGAGCACCTCCGGGCCCAGCAGGCCGTCGCCGACTCCGAGGCGCGCTACAGGACGATCTTCGAGACGACGGGCACGGCCACGATGATCGTCGAGGAGGACATGACCATCTCCATGGTGAACGCGGAGTTCGTGAAGGAGTCGGGATTCTCCAAGGCCGAGATCGAGGGTAAGAGGCACTGGACCGAGTTCATCCACGAAGATGACCTGGAACAGATGAAGGCCTACCATGTCCGGCGGCGGCTTGATCCGGAATCGGTGCCCCGCAGCTACGAGATCCGGTTCCGGGATCGCGGCGGCCGGATCCGCAATGTCAACATGACGGTCTCCCTCATCCCGGGAACGAGGAAAAGCGTGGCTTCCCTCATGGACATCACGGTGCGCAAGCAGGCCGAAGAGGGGCTCAAGGAATCAGAGCGATTCCTCACCGACGTGATCAATTTCCTGCCCGATGCCACCTTCGTCATCGACGGCGACGGGAAGGTGATCGCCTGGAACCGGGCCATCGAGGAGATGACGGGAATCCCCGCGCCGGAGATGATCGGCAAGGGGAACTACGAACACGCCATCCCCTTCTACGGTGAGCGCCGGCCTATCCTCATCGATCTCGCCCTGAAGCCCGACAGGCGTTACGAAGGGACCTACGTCTCGACGGAACGAGGGGAAACCGTACTGATCGGGGAGGCCTACATGCCGGCCCTCAAGGGGGGCGATGTCTACCTCCACGGGACGGCGAGCGTGTTGCGGGACTCGGCGGGGAATGTGATCGGGGCCATCGAGTCAATCCGCGACATCACCGAGAGGCGGCGGATGGAGGAGGCCCTGCGGCGCCGCGAGGAAGACCTGGAAGTCAAATCGCGCAACCTCGAGGAGATGAACACGGCTCTGCGTGTTCTTCTCAAGCACCGGGAGGAGGACAAGAGCGAGCTGGAGGAGAAAATTCTCTCCAACGTGAAAAAGCTCGTTGTGCCCTACGTGGAGAAGCTTCGAAAGAGCCGGCTTTCCGACGAGCAGTCCTCCTATGTGGATATCCTCGACGATCATCTTCAAGACATTTTGTCTCCCTTCCTGCGCAACCTGGGCACCCGGCATCTGAATCTCACGCCCAAGGAGATCCAGGTGGCGAGCCTGATCCGGGAAGGGAAGACGAGCAAGGATATCGCGGAGGTTCTGGGTGTGTCGACCCGGGCCGTAGACTTTCACCGGGACAACATCCGGATCAAGCTGGGCATCAAGAACAAAAAAGCAAATTTGAGATCCTACCTGCTCTCCTCCTTTTAAGAGCCGCGAGGCTGTAAAACCCCCTTTCAATACAGCGCAATCGAAATAATGTCAGGTATTAACTGACATTATGCCTGTTTTAATCCGATATTGCCTTTTTCGCCTATTTCGGTTATGAGCTTGTTCGGTACAAAGAAGTGCCATGGTTTCCGCAGAGGGTAGGAACGGGAGAGAGACCCTCCATCTTAGAGGACCGGGAAATGAGCCGTCGAGGATGATGCGGAAATGCCGATTTTGTGGAGTCCGAACATGAAAGATCAACACCAGGCCTCAGCTCAGGACTTGGAGAAGAGGCTGAAATTTCTCGATGAGTACAAGCGGATCAGGGACGAAGAGACCGCGGAAGCTGACGGGACTGAAGAGGAAATAAACGGCGAAGAGTTCCAGGATGTGAGCCCCAGCACGCAGTTTTTTCTCACGAAATAAGGTCCGTAACCGCTCCATTACACAGCTGGAAACTATTTCAGGGGTCTTTGGGACAACCCTGTTCTCCTCATCAGGTCTAATGCCCCCTCATCTCATATTTTGTTACGCCAGGAGAGAGGGAGACCAGGGAGACAAGAAGCACAAGGAGAGAGTGGAGGTGAGGGGGCATTCCATTTGAGGTTCGAGGTACGAGGCTCGAGGAGAACCCCGTTTAGGGATTCGAGCCTGTGCCGTCGCAGCCTTTTAGATATTTAGTCCATATTGCAGTGCCTTCCGCTGGATTCCCAGCGGGATCTTTGGCTGGATGAGTTCCCCGCCCCTGGCCCGGAATGGCAGATAGACCAGCTGGGCCTCTTTCATCACAATTCCCATATTCCCCAGTCTGGGCACCAGGGTCTTCTTGTCTGCGGCGAGGTCGGCCATGGCCGTCTTGAGACTTTCGACGCCCTCCTGGGCAGGCAGGGTCACCGGGTGGCATTTGAGAGTGCCCAGGCGCTGTTCGAGCTCCCCCTGCCACTGGTAAAGCGTCACCCGGCGAATCAGGGTTAGAAAAAGGGCCGCGTTAACCTTGAAGGCGGGCACCCAGAAAAAGAAAGGCGTCTCCGCCATCGCTGGTGTGATTGCCCGGGGCAGGTTGCAGAAACGGACGTAATCCGCAAAGGACGCAAGCGCTATTCCCTCCACGTCCACCCGGATGCGCCAGAAGGGCAGGCCGAACTGCTCCCCGCCACCTTGATCCGGGACGACTTGAAACGACATCTCCTCGAGACCCTCCGATCCCCGCTTCCAAGCACGATCGCAATTCCGGCAGGTCAGCACCAGGGTGTCTCGGTCTCCGTCGAGGTCCACGCCGCAGTCGGGGCAGGTTGCCGCGTAGAATCGTACTTGAAAGTCGGGCTGCTTCGCCGCCGGCGCACGGGCCTCCCACTGGCCGACGGACTCGAAGATCCTGCCCTGCAGGGCGTCGACGATCTGCCCGTCGCGCCGGGCAAGCGGGTAGTACAAAAGGCTTGTCTGCTCGCCGATCCAGGCCCGGTGCAGGGCGGTTTCCGTCCAGGGGGGTATGCCGAGCTGCTTCAAGTTTGCCTCGCAGCCGGCGATGGCTTCCCCGATCGTGAGCGTTGGCGCGAAGAACGTGCCTGCCACACCCGGCGAGAGGAATCGGAGCCTTGCCAGCTGCGTCTGGATGCCCAGGGACCAGGGGAGCGTTTTTGCGGTGAGGGCGATGTGACTCAAGTCGACGGCGCCCGAATGGATCGAGCCGGCCGTGCAGGTGAAGGCCATGCCCTTCAGGCGCCAGTACGGCACATACAGGGCGTTTTCACCCGAATCGGGCGGGGCGGGGATATAGCACTCCAGCGGGCCGCGGCTCCCGAGGCAGAGTTTCACCCTGCACCAGGCACAGGTGAAGATCCGCTCCGTCTCCTCGAGGCTGACGTTGCCTGCGCAGCGGGGGCACTGGAAGTCGATGAGCCAGCGAGGGCTATCCGATCTTGATTCCACAGTGGTTACAGTACTCGGCGTCGGGCAGGTTATCTGTGCTGCACTGTGTGCACTTCTTCGGCACCGGCGTATCGCCGGCGGGGCTGCCGCAACGGGAGCAGAATTTCGCATGGGGCGTCAAGTTCTTGCCGCACTTCGGGCAGCGGCTGAAGACTATCAGTTGGTGCCCGCAGGCCGGGCAGAACTTTGCGTCGGCCGCGACGGGCCCCTGGCAGTCGGGGCATTTCATGGCATCGGTCTGGCCGCTCTGCTTCATGGTTTCCGAGTAGAAGGCGGGCATCATGAGCCCCAGGCCCATGCCGATCCCGGCGCCCGCCTCGGTCTTGGTCTCGGCGATCTTCTCCAGGGCCATGGCGGCCTTCATTTTCAGGAGCTTGTTCACGTCGTCGAAGACGGCCAGGCGGCTCTTGTCGTCGATCGCCTTCTGCACCTCGGCGGGCGGCGTGATGGAATTGATATAGAGGGTCTGCAACCCCAGGCCGAAGTGGCTGAAGTCTTCCTGGAGACGCTTCACGAGCCCGCCAGACAGCTCCTCATAACGGCCGGGGAGCTTGAAGACCGTGTCGATCATTTCGCCCATGAGATCGTTGAACCGGGAGACGATGGCCTCGCTCAGGTAGTCCTCGATCTCGGTGGTGCTGAACTTGCCCTGCGTGCCGACGAGGCGGTTGATCAGCAAGGCCGGCTGCAGCACCTGGATGCTGTAGACACCGTGGGCCCGCAGGCGGATGAGGCCCAGTTCGGAGTCCCTGAAGGCGACGGGATCGCGGGTCCCCCACTTGAGGTTGGGGAACAGTTTCATGTTGACGAAGTAGACCTCCGCCCGCAGGGGGCTCGTCATGCCCCATGGGAGGCTGAGGACCTTGGTCAGGACGGGGATGTTGAGCGTCGACAGGGTGTGGCGGCCGGGCCCGAAGGCATCGAAGGCCTTTCCCTGGTAGAAGAAGACGGCCGACTGGCTCTCCCTCACCGTGAGTTGGGCGCCGTACTTGATCTCGCCGGAGCCCTTCTCGGGGAGGCGGTGGACAAGCTCCTGCCCCGTCTCGTCGAACCACTCCAGCACTTCCAGGAAAATGAGATTGTCGGTCCCCATCGTCTGTGTTCCTCCAGGGGTGTATTTTCGCGAAGTCCGCGTCCAGAAATGGATATTATGCAATAAGCATGCATTCTGAAGAGGGGAATTGGGTACAGGGTATTGGGTATAGGGAGGGAAAGAGACCCCTTAACAGCAGACGTAAAATGGGGTATCGTGCCATCGCCATTTCGACGAAGGAGGTGCGCATGATCCGGCCGGAGAAGACCATTGCGAAGCTGAAGTCGGGTGAAGACGTGAAGATCGTTGCCATCGGCGATTCTCTCACCCACGGATGGCTCGTCAGCAAGGGATACCTCGACTTTCTGAAGGAAATGCTCCGGAAGCGCTATCCCGGGTCATCCTTCCAGCTCGTGAACAAGGGAATCCCCGGCGATACGGCGTCGGGGGGCCTCGACCGGATCGACACGGACGTCTATTTTTACAACCCGGACTGCGTGCTCGTGGAGTTTGCCCTCAACGACGCCTTCTGCGGCTTCACCTCCGAGCTCTTCGGCCGCAACGTCCAGGAGATGATCGCCGGGATCCGGAAGAACACCCAGGCCGAGGTCGTCCTCGTCACGGCCGTCTGGCTCGACGACCCGAAGTCCTATGATTTTGTCGAAAAGTTTTTCTACGGGAAGCTCGAAGAGATGGCGGAGAAATTCGGCCTGCCCGTGGCCCGCGTGCACGAGCACTGGAGGCAGCAGGTTCAAAGCGGGGCCGTCGATTTCCAGGAACTCGTCCAGTTCGACGGGGTGCATCCCACGGTCGTGGGCTACAGACTCATGGCCGAGGCAGTGATGGAAGTCTTCACGGATTAAAATCCCCTGACAAGGAGGTCATGCTCTCCTATACCGTCGGGGGTCAATTAACTTCACCTGCGAGTCTACACAGAATGAGAACAGGGGGAACCGAGGATTCGTGTTAGAAATGATGAAGAAAGGCGGGCTATGTTGAGCCCGCCTTTCGCATTATTTATCAAACTCGGCGCTCCCACCTATAGAGGTGTTACCAAGTCACCGCTGGAGTTCGATTTCTCCCGGCCGCCAGGTTTTGTCAAACCACGGTTCAAGAGGTCCATAAAGACGCAGGATCATGAACCAACCCTTGCCGGGAATGGTCTGCACCCAGTTCTTCTCGAAACCGGCAGGAGCTTTGGGTCCGAAATAGACATCCACCGAACCGTCCGCATTGACCTTAAATCCTTTGTCCTGACTACTGACACTTGGGGCATTCTGATCGGTCTGTAGCATCGAGCGTGTCTGGTTGTCGTACACGATGACCGACCAGAAATCCTTAACCGGAACATTCGGCGGCAGGCGCATCTTGTAGGTCTTTCCTCCGTCGAACGCGTTGCCTTTCGAGTCCTTGACGGACCAGGGATACTGCGATCCCTGGCCGACCATCTTCATTTCCATCGCCGGCGTTACACCGGTGGCAAAGTAGTAGTAGAAGATGGCCCCGTCCAGATTGCTGACCCCAGGCGCAACTTCGAACTTGTAGCCGCCGAAGAAGGGAAGGCGCCATGTGCTGTTCGGGTAGAAGTAGGCTTCCGGTTCGCGAATCTTGAAGGCAATCGTTCTCGCAGTCACAGCCCCGATGTTGGCGGCGTCCGTCAGTATCTTCTTCATCCGTGCATCGGGATTGAACTGTTTTCCCTTGACGATGCCGATCGAGGCAAAGAGACCCAGGGTGGTCGGATCAGAACCCTCGCTCGGCTCTTCCTGTATTACTTTGTCCAAGAGACTCCAGAACGAGTAGTCACCAGGTGCGACAAAGTTCGACGGTATGCCGGAGGCATTGACGAACTTCATCGCAGGGGGATTGGCCGCATCGGCAAGCTGGTAGATTTTCAGGTGCTTCTTCACCGACTCGACACCGGGCTTGGTCGAGCCATCGACGACGAACGCCCTGAACACCAGCCAGTTGCCATACGTGCTGGGTCGAACGACGTGATAGCCGGTCGGGACCTCGCCTTTGTAACCGGGCGGGAGAATCAGATATTTTCCGCCCGCGCCCCTGTCCGGTCCGGTGATGCCTATATCAACGACCCAGCGATACCAGAAGTCATCTATGAGTCCCAGGACCTTGGGTGGAATTTCTACAACCAATGGGCCTTTATGGGTATCGGCCCAGATGAAATTGTAAATGGTGTTGTCGTTGGCAGTCAGTTCCACAGTTCTCGGATCGACCAGGTCTTCCCAGATGACATTTGTCTGGTTATCCGGCCCGAATTTACGGATCGAGTCACGCATTCCGGCCTGGTTGACGATCGGGATGGCCAGCAGGTAAGCCTGCAGCGCACGCGAACGATCGAGGTTGTCGTAGATTTTCTGGGCAGTAGCGGCATCGGGGTAGCCCCCGAATAGTTTCAGTGTACCGATCGACGTTTGGATTTTGTCCGGGACAGCGACGCCTGGTGCGATGGGGGTCGTCATCTTATACTCTTTTGCTGTGGCGCCGGGACCTGCAGCAATCATGATGATGGCAATGAAAACGGCGCAGAACCAGCATTTGCCAGGTATTCTCATACGTCGTTCCTCCTTTGTCTGTCGTGATGATCGGGTTTGTTGTGAGGTGCCACCCCTCGGGCAGCTTGTCAGTAAACTGAATGCAGCCGAGCTATGGCCCGAAAAGCTGTAGGTGAAGTGCTCTTTGAAATTACTTCAAAATTATATGCTTGAAATAATCGGTGTGCAATAATTTTTTTACAGTCGCCACTTCAAGACTTGTGATGATCTTTCCCAAGCCACTCCATGCCATGGATTACCATTTGAAATATTCGATAAAAAGACGAACTCGGATAAACAAGACTTCAGGAAGGCTTCAAGATGGAGAATTTTTGAAAAAAAGGTTGACTGAAAGGGCGAAAAATAGAATATTATTCGACAAATATATAAACATCAAAATACAGTTTATACAGGAGTGATGTCATGCCAACAAAATCACGGAGTGTAAAGACAGCGAAAGATGTGGAGCGTGTTGTTGCCGCCTTCAAGGCCCTGTCCAATGAAACGCGCCTGGGTGTTTTTGAGCATATTCGTCTCGGGCTGGGAAAGGCATCCCTGAATCAGGAAATGCGTCCATCCGTCTGCAACGTGGCCAGCAATTTTGATATTTCCCTGTCCACGATTTCCCATCACATCAAAGAACTCCGCAACGCCGACCTTATCCGCTGCGAACGACAGGGCCAGACGATTCTTTGACAGCCTGTGGAAGAAACCATCAGGATGATGGTGGAATACCTCACGGGCGATCATAAATAATCAATATATTCAAATTGTTATCATAATCATAAAAATATATCAAAGAATCTCTTGACAAAAAGATAATTCTCTTTATTATATATTTCGAAGTTCATATAATTATACAATAGAGATAAATAAATCCCGTTGCCATTTTTCAAGCGTGGCCAGCGAGGAGGAAAAGGAGAAAAGTCATGTCAATTGGTCAAGAAGCATCAAAAAACATCGGCACTATGTGTTGTGGACCCTGGACCCATCAACGGAATCCTGCTCGAAAAATGAAAATCGGCATTTTGCTGGTCACAATCGGCCTGATCTGGCTGGGGGCAAGGTTGGGACTGCTCGATTTTTCATGGCTGCAAGCGGTTCACTTCTGGCCCGCGGGATTCATTCTTTTAGGTGTCTGGATGGTCTATAAAGGGTTCAGGCAAGGAAAACCAAAAACAATTGACAACAAAACGAAGGAGGTTTGAAATGGAAGCAATGCTGAGCAAGATGATGGAAGGATGCATGAAGGGTATGTCGGAGGAGGACAAGAAAAAAATGATGGCCTGCGGGAAGAAAATGGCTGCGATGTTCTCATCTATGGGAATGAAGAACATGACCGAAGAGGGAAAGAAAGCGATGCGGGAAAAGATGATGGCCTGCTGCGAGAGCAAGATGGAGCAGATGTCGGCCTGTTTCAAGAAGACAGGTTCAACATCCGATCAGGCGTGTTGAGCGAAGGAAGGCGTAAGAGCAGGATATGCGTTGTTCAAGGGACCGGTTATGGTGGCCGGTCCTTCGGTAGGAAAAACAAGCGATGGAAATATCAGTGAAATATCTCTACGCCGTCTTGGGTTGGGTTCTGTGGTGTACTCTCCACAGCGGCCTAATCTCCACAACGGTGTCAGATTTTGCAAAAAAGAAACTCGGTGGCGGCTTCCGCTTTTACCGACTGTTTTATAATGTCGTGTCTCTGGTGACGCTCATCCCCCTTGTCTACTATTCCCACAGGCTTCGTGAAGCGCCGATCTTCCGCTGGGAAGGCCACCTGGGGATTGTTCAAGTCTTCCTCTTGGCGGTTTCCGCCTATCTGTTCGTTGCCGGGGGCAAGCATTACAGCTGGGCAAGGTTTTGGGGGATTTCTCAAATCAAGGCGGGAGGGGCGGGCAGCTCTCTTGATGACAGCAGTACGTTCGTCGTATCGGGCATCCACCGGATCATCCGCCATCCCTGGTATTTGGGCGGCATCCTGATCGTATGGGCGCAAGACATGAGTGCATCGAGGATCCTGATCAACATGGTCATCAGTGTCTATTTCATGATCGGGGCTGTTCTGGAAGAGCGGAAACTGGTTATCGAGTTCGGCGAGAAATACCGGGAATACCAACGGTCCGTTTCGATGCTTTTCCCCTGGCGATGGCTGAAATCGAGGATTGAAGGAGGTTAAACACCACTTTTCACGGACTGTGTCATCGTCAATAGAATCATAGTCAGGCAGTCCAGTTGATTAGAACTTCCTTTTTACGGTGGGGGCATGGGAAGAGCGGTCTTGTGTGTCAAGGGTCCCGATAGAGGTGACGAATACGCATTGGAATATCGCATCTTCGTCGATGTTGACGTTTTGTTGCTTTCAGGAAGGAAGGGCCGAAGCACGGTTCTGTACTACTTTTCTTTCAGCCTCTCGACAATCTCCCGACGGGTGTCTTGATATTCTTCCTTGTCTTCGATAGCGATGGCCTTGTCGATGAGGGTCTTTGCATCCTCGAGCTGCCCCTTTTCCATGAGGACCCATGCGAGGTTGTTCAGTAGATCGGGGTGGTCGCCTTTGACCCGGAGACCTTCGCGCAGGGCCCTTTCCGCCTGGTCGAGCTTGTCCTGCCGGTAATAGAGATGTCCGAGGTTCAGGTAGGGGATCACCCATTCCCTGTTCTTCTTGATCGCCCTCTCGTATTCCTTCCCGGCGAGATCGAAGTCACCCTTCTCCTCGTAAGCCACCCCGAGATCGTTGTGCTGCTCGGCCGTGAGCGGGTCGTCGATGACGATGATCTGTGGGATCTTCGGCATCGAACAGCCTGCCAGTAGGAGTATGAACATCAAAAAAATGATATTTTTCATCTGCCCTAAGCCTTAAGCCCTACGCCCTTTGCCCTTATTTGTACACGAGCAGATACGCATTCCCCATCTTTCCCCAGATCGCCCCGAAGCGATCGTAGGAATAGCGGTTTTGAGGCGTGTAGCCGTCGTGGGCCGTGAACCCCTCGCTGTCATAGCCGATGACCACAAGGTAGTGGGGTTTCGAGACCACCCAGAAACCGAGATCCACGAGCACAATGACGGGTCGCTTTCGGTCGATCTCTGCTTTCAGCCCTTCCACGGTCCCCCGGCCGGCCTTCGTCTCGAACCCCTTCTGACGGGCATAGCGCTCGAGATCGGTAATGAGAGCCCCCTGGAGTTTCTCGCTGTACACTGCGGCGCCGATCGTCTTCTGGTCCGCGGGGACCCCATGGAACGTCATGACAGAGGCCAGCGAGGCCGGGCCGCAGAACTGCGAGTCCTGCCGGATGAAAGGAACGCCCTCGATCTCGAGAGCGAGGGCGTTCGAAGCCAGCAGGATAAGCAGGGTCGCGATGATTCGTTTCAAATCTCTATTTGACCACAACCGTCTTGTCCGAGAGTTTCAAAATCAGGACGACCAGCAGGACGATCACCAGGATGGCGATGATGACGCCCAGCGCGTCTCCGCCTGCCAGCACCTGGTCCGAGGCCTGGGCGAGCATGTGGATCTGCTCATCCGAGAGGCCCTGGAGCTTTTGCTCGATCTCCCCGGGGGTGAGTCCGTAGGCTTTCAGTTTTTCCGCCACGATTTGCGTTTCCAGAGCCATCTGGATCCGGCTGATCTCGTCCTGACGGACCCCGGACGAGGCGCCCTGAGACGTAATGCCCCCTACCATGCCGGCGACGGCCGGTGATGCGATGAGGCAGGACAGGTAGATGGCGATGCCCAGTGCAAGGAGGGGTTTACGAAGCCTGGATACCATTTGTTTTTCTCCTTTTCCGTTTTTTTCAAAAAGAAACGCTAAAGGGCCGTTTCCCGCCGGCCGCACCGCATCGCTCGCGCAGGAGAATCATGAACAATTTCAAATTTCTGCGCTTGGAGGCAGGCGCCCGTGCCACGCTTGGTCCGGAGAAGAATAGAGCACTTGGCCTTATCTGTCAAGATGGCCGCTCGAGGCGACAGATGGCACGAATTTAGCAATTCTCAAGATTCCAAAAGGCTCGTTTTGCAGACCGCCTAAAGGTTTATTCAAAAACGACCGATAATAGGGCTGAATGGAGAATGACACTCCCGCTAGCTTCAGCACCTCAGAATGAACCAGAGCAGCACCCCGGGAGGGGTCAAAATGGTTACCATTGATAGAGGAAGCTACTGACTGGGAGTTCATAAACTGACTGGGGTATTCGTCTGGCACGGTATCCTGGTCAGCCTTTGCAAAAGCATGGAGGCATGGCAGTGTACGAGTACCTCTTCGTGATAACCGTCAGCTTTTCGATCGTCGGTGCCTGGCTTTACGCCATCATCGAGTAGGGCCCATCTGCACGATCACTCCCGCATGACGTGCCGTGGATCACCGGGATGAGCCGGTGAGCCTCCGGCGCGTTTTTTTATTCCTCCGAGATGCATAGCGAAAAGACCGCCAGGGGGATGATCCGGTGGACCTTCGACCGCCGGAATTTCACCTCGACGATGACAAAGTCCTCGTCCACCTTGATGAGTTTTGCCGGGCTTTTCGGTTCCGCGCCGGGACGAACGGCAAACACGTACGTGACGTCGTCCGCCTCCAGTTCGCCCACCGTACCGACCAGATTTTCGACATATTTCCTGAATTTCATATCGTTCCTTTTTCGCGTCTTTGTTTTTATTCTTGCCCCTGTTTCTATTTCTTCCACTGGTCACTGATCACTGATCACTGGTCACTAGTCACTGCCGCGCAGCGGCTCACATCCACTGCGCGAAGTGCGTCTCGTATTCCTTTTCCAGAATTTCCTTGTGTCGCATCTCCTCGCGGGCAAGCCGGCTGAAGAGGGCCTCTAGGCCCGTTCCCTTGTACTGCTCGAGCAGTTCGTTGTAGAAGTCGAAGGCTTTCTTTTCCATCTGCATGGCAAAGACCATGATGTCCGGGGGAGCGCTGTCGGCGGTGAGCTCGATCTCCACCATGTAGTCCGAGATCTGTAGATCGCTCCCCTTTGCCTTTGCCCCGATCCCTTCGACGGCACCGGTCAGAAGGGCTTCCTGGATCATCCTCCAGTGTCCCATCTCCTGGTCCGCAAGGTCCTTGAGCAAAGCTTTTGCCCCCTCGTCTTTCACTTTTCCCCGGAACAGGAGGTAGAGCTCGTTGGCTTTTTTCTCCTTGTCCATGGCATAGGTCAGCGCCTCTTTCAACGTCGCAAAGTTCATCATTTCCTCCTATCAAGACAGGATAAAGGTCAAAGGTTAAAGGTTAAAGGCCGGGAAAATAATAAAATGCCATTCAGAATGAAAACATCTTCTTTCCTCTAGCCTTGCACCTTTTGCCTTGAGCCTCATTTACGGTAGTAAATGCGGTAGATCGCCCCGGCCCGGTCGTCGGAGACAAGCAGGGCGCCGTCCGGTTTCATCCGCATCATCGAGGCGTGTCGCCCGTCTTTCTTTTCGCACACGTTGCACGTCGCCCCCATGGGAACGTAGAGAAGCCCAGGCGCTTTGAGAGCTGGCCCGATGAAGGGGAGGGCGGGCAGGACGAACAGCAGCATCCGCGAGGATCGAAGTCTCGGGATGAGCATGGGCGTTCGCGCCCGGTAGGCCCGGTATTCATCGCCGAGCCTTCGTTCCAACTCCGGCTCCTCGATGAGCTTGAACTCGAGAAGTGCGCAGGCCATGAACAGCGGGGTGAACACCGCCGTGAGCGACCAGGACCGCAGCAACATCCCCAGCCCGAGGAGCATGATGAAGACGCCCGCCAGCATGGGGTTCCGGACGTAGCGGTAGGGTCCATTCTGGATAAGGCGCGGCGGCGGGTTCAGGGGGATGGGGGTTCCTTTTGCCCGGACAAACTGCAGAGCACTCAAGAGCCACAGGACCGCGCCCGCCGCCAGCAGGGGCAGGCCCGCATAAAGGGCCGTCGGCCACGCAGCCAGGGCCGGGAGCCCGAGCAGACGATCGGCCGCGAGAGAAGCGAGGATCACGAGCAGGATCAGGCTGATAAAGAAGGCCCCGCCCAGGGGCGCGAGCCTCCGGCGCACCTCTTCCGGGGCCGTGGCTGACCGATAGATGAAATCGATGATGGACTCCCGCAGGGACTTCATGTGACGTCTGCTCCCGGCGAATTTGGGTAAAGCTAATGATTAAATATACCACAGCCGGACGGAATGAGAAAAGAAGTTCGGGAGGGAAAAAAGTGAACCGGTCACTGCTTGATTCAACCGGTTCTTTCACGGGTCACTAGCCACTGGTCACTGATCACTGTTTGGTGCTGCAGGAATTTTAGGCGATGATGTCGAGAAGCCTTTTCTGCATCTCGTCTTCCGTCTGGATGGTCTTGATATTCGCGGCGAAGGCGTGCTGGGTCGTGATGAGGTCGACAAGCTCTTCTTCCATGGAAACGTTGGACATCTGGTGCCCCTCGCCGATGAACTCGTCGGGGGGCAGCGGGGTGCCGGGCGTCTCGACCCGGCTGATGGTGACTTTTACCCCGGCAGGCGAGGTCTCCTCGAAAGACGCCTTGCTCTTTTTGAAGTCGTGCGTGTTGGCGTTGGCGATGTTGTTCGCCGTGACGTCCTGCTTCCTGAAGGTTGCCCTCAGGGCCGAAAGGGCCGTATTGATCGCTTCCGACATGCCGTGAACCCCCTTATCACACCTCTGCTTTTTAATCGGCAGTGGCACGAAAAACTTGAGGGGCCCCCATTTCTTCCTCTTCACTCAGACACTTAGACACTCAAGCACTTCTTTCACTGCCGCGTAGCGGCTTTCAGCATTCCTCCCAGTCGGCAAGGCATGTCGGACATTCGCCTTCCGTCAATCGGTCCCAGTCCGACCAGCCCGTCTCGCGCTTCGTCAGGGCGCAAGCCGCTTCCTCGGCCGTTTGAAACGAGGCAAGCCAGAGGCCGCCGATGCAAAGCTTGAACATCTTCCAGTCCGCTTCATCGGGCTCGATCGTAAATGTGCCGGCCGATGTTCTCAGGATATATGCCATATTTTTACCACCTCTGGTTTGCAGGTTCATCGAGGACTTCCCTTAGCACATCCTGTCTGAAATTTCCACGAGCTCAGGTGTAAGACATTGACAGGGCCGCCGGATTCCGTTTATATGGGGTGGAAACGATACCAATCGCAGAAGGGGGAAATTCCATGCATTGTCGATCCTTGTGCCTTGCAGCGTTGATGGTGTTCGTCATGGCCCTCTCGGGCTGTATGGTTACAAAGAGCGCTTACGTCCAGAAGGAGGAGGAAGCGAACACGCTCGCCAAAACCGTCTCTGATCTCGACCAGAAGAACAAGGAGCTCACCGCCCGGAATGAGAAGCTGCAGGCCGAGAGCGGCGATCTGAACAAACAGCTTGCCGCAAAGGACGATCTGCTGCAGAAAAAGTCCGAGGAGATCGCCCGGCAGGATGCGAAGCAGGCCGCGATGGTCAACGAGGTGGAGCGGATGAAGGCCCAAAAGGCGAGATCCGGCGAAGCGGACATCAAGGAAAGTCCGGCAGCGGGCAAGTCGGCCGGTCTGAAGTCCATCCGCATGAAAGTGCTATCCGGTGAGGGTAAAATCGACTCAGCCAAACGGATGGCCAAGCGGCTGACGGCCATGGGTTACAAGGTGGAGAGCGTGGCGATGGCCGAAAACGCCGATTACCCGGCCAACACGGTCTACTTCACCGAGAAGTACAAGAAGGAGGCGAAGACACTCGCGTCCAGGCTTGGCAAGAATACCATCGTGAAACCCCTTACCTGGAAATCCGTCTTCAGCATCATCGTCGTGACGGGGGGATGAGCCCAAGACAGGGACGAGGGTGTAGGGGGTAGCAACTGTCTCGTCAAGTGATATTTGAGTGATTTTTTGTTCTTTGAG
>CAZUBX010000021.1:0-43072 GCA_964619035.1 uncultured Syntrophaceae bacterium
AGGCAAGAAGCGCATGAAGATGGTGGGCACCGTGAGTATCCCCCAGAGCGCCTTCCTGGCAGTGCTGCAGTCGGACAACGACTGAAGAAAGTGACCGGTGGCCAGTGACCAGTGACCGGTGAAAGAACCATTCAGATGTCTGCAACAGGAAACATTACGCCTCATGCGAAAGTCAATGCCGCGGCAGGATTGTACATCCACGTCCCGTTTTGCCGGTCGAAGTGTGCCTATTGCGACTTCTACTCAATCACGGACAACTCGCAGGTGGAGGGTTATCTCCATGCGCTCACCCGCGAGATGGAGCATTATCGTGAATTCGCCCCCCTTTTTGACTCTGTTTACATCGGAGGCGGAACGCCCTCATGCCTGGACACACGGCAGCTGGCGGAATTCCTGAAACGCATCCGCAAGGCCTTCCCGATTGCCCAGGGTACGGAGATCACCGTGGAGGTCAACCCGGGGGACGTCGATACGGTTTTCATGAGCGGGCTTCGCGATGCCGGCGTCAACCGGGTCAGCGTCGGGGTGCAGTCCTTCGACAGCAGCATCTTGAAATCCCTCGGAAGGCGTCACAACGGACACGAAAGCCTTGAGGCTCTCGAGGCTGCAAGGTGTGCAGGGTTTGACAATGTCGGGATCGACCTTATTTACGGCGTGCCCGGCCAGTCGCACGAGGGCTGGCAGGAAACGATGGAGACCGCCCTCGGGTTCAACCCCGAGCACCTGTCATGCTACGAGCTGACCATCGAGGAAGGCACGCCTTTCCACCGCCGGATTGAACGGGGCGAGTTCAGCCTCCCCGGGGAAGAGGCGGCTTACCGGTTTTTCTCCATGACCTCGGCTTTTCTCGAACAGCGAGGGTACACCCATTACGAGGTGTCCAATTTCGCCCGGGAGCACGCCCTCATCTCCCGGCACAACCACAAGTACTGGGACCATTCTCCCTGCCTGGGCCTCGGGCCTGCAGCCCATTCTTTCAGCGGGAACCGGCGCTGGTGGAATCACCGCAGCCTCGAGCTCTACATGCGGGATGTCAACAGCGGCCGCGCACCCCTGGCAGGGGAAGAGGACCTCTCTCCGGAGCAGCTTCGACTGGAGGCACTCTATTTCGGCTTCCGGACGAAACGGGGGATCCATGGCCCCGAATTCAGGAAGCGATACGGCATCGATATATTCCTAGAGAAAGGTCCCGCCCTGCGTTGCCTTCGGGATGAAGGGTTCGTCACCCTGGAGGATGAATTTCTGGCACCGACCCGAAGGGGACTGGCCCTGGCGGACCGCCTGTGCCTGCTTTAAATATTTCAAGGAATTGCTTGATTCCTGTCGAAGAATATGAGATTAAATTACGCTTCTGAATCGGCATGATAACTCTCATGAGGTGAAGTATGGGCAGTGTCGTCAAAAAACGAAGGAAAAAGATCAGCAAGCACAAGTACCGCAAGCGCCTGAAGGCCAATCGTCACAAGAACCGCTAGCGCCTTCAGGGGAATCCCCGCAGGCCATCTGTGGGGTTCCCCGATGCCGCATCCCGCCTGAACGAAAGGCCCGGTGAATCAAGAGGCAGAGGCCCTGGGTAAACTGCCGGCGACGCATCCGGTCAAAGAAATCATGACCCCGTTGCGACCGGGGGCATAGCACCGGGGCATGTGCGGGTGAGAATGACGAGCCAGGCCGATCGGGATTGGGTCCATGGTTTTCACGCTCCGCGATAAACTGATCCTGTCCGCCATCGCCGCCCTCTTTGCCGTCCGGCTTCTCACGATCCACACGATTCAACTATCCCCCGACGAAGCGTATTACTGGAACTGGGGCCAGCACCCATCGCTTGCCTACTCCGACCACCCCCCCATGGTGGCCTGGGTGATGGCTTTCTTCACGGCGCTGGGCGGCAACTCGGAGCTTTTTGTTCGCCTCGGGGGTATTCTTCTCTCGGTCGCGGCTCTTTTCTTTCTCTTTGCCACCGCAAGGACTCTTTTCCCTGCCCACCGGGACCTTTCCTGGGACGTTCTTCTCGCATTCAACGTGACGCTGCTCTTTCCCGCAGGCTGCATCATCCAGACGCCGGACACGCCCATGCTCTTCTTCTGGGCCGCCGCCACCTGGTGCGGGAGTCGGATCGTAACGGGGGGGGGCGGGTGGTGGTGGTACGGCTGGGGAGCGTCCCTGGGCCTGGGCCTTCTGAGCAAATACACCATGATCCTTCTGGTCCCCTGCACCTTCGGGTTTCTTCTGTTCTGCCCCTCGCTGCGACACTGGCTTGCCCGGAAAGAGCCCTGGCTCGGCCTCCTGATCGCATTCGTTCTCTTCTCGCCTGTCCTTTACTGGAACTCACAGCACGACTGGCTCTCTTTTACCTACCAGCTCCAGCAGGGGTTCTCGCCAAAGCAAAAGGCCATCCCCCTTAAACTCCTTGAATATCTCGGCGGCCAGGCCGGTGTCATCACTCCGCTTCTCTTTGTCGCTTTCGCCGGTTACAGCGTGAAGGCGCTCCGGATCAGTCTCGAGAAGGAGCATCCGGCCTACCTCTACCTCCTCTTCCTGTCGTGGCCCGTTCTGCTCTTCTTCGGTTTCTCCACGGCCATGGGCAAGGTGGCCGAGGCAAACTGGCCCGCCCCGGCCTATATCGCCGGACTCATCCTCGCAGGTGCCGTGTTTTATGACGTTTACGCGGCCAGGCCGGCTCACCGGCGTTTCATCGCCGCCGGTCTTGTCGTCGGACTTCTGATGAGTCTCGTGGTACAATTGCATCTCCTGAATCCCTTTTTGCCCATTCCCGCGGCTGCAGATCAGACACGGCAATTCCACGGCTGGCGGGAACTTGGCGGGCAGGTCTCCCGCATCGTCGATCAGCGGCCGTCCGATCAGGGATATTTCCTGGTGTCAGACAAAGGGACCACGGCGGCCGAAGCCGTTTTCTACAGCGGGGCACGGCTGACGGGCTTCGACCTGTTCCAGCCCAAGCGCTACGTCTTCCTGGGGGATCTGTCGACCCTCAGGGGAAAGGATGCCGTCCTCGTGCTTCACGGTGCAAGCAAAGCCGGCCTGGAGCGATACCATGGGTATTTCGACTCAATCGAGCAGGCGGGCTCCCACGACAGCGTCTTCCGGGGCGTGAAGATCGAGGGGCTCAGCGTTCAACTCTTCATCGGGAAGGGGTTTCGGGGGAGCTGGACCGCCGCAGGCGGGACGTAAAAAAAGTGGTTTGTGACTAGCGATTAGTGGCTAGTGAAAGAAAGAAGACTTCAGAGATAAATGAGTTCATCCCTTCTTGTTCACTGGTCACTAGACACTAGCCACTTCTTTCACTGCCGCGAAGCGGCTACTTGCGTGCCCGAAATGTCCAGGAGTGGTTGATGAGGTAGTTCAGGATCGCCGTCATGCCGATCGCTAGGACATTCGCAGGCAGGTAGTGCATGTACTGCGTGAAGACATTCGTGAAGAAAAACTGCAGCGCGATGGCAAGCCAGCAGGCCGCGCAATACTGCATGAACTGGACGCCAATGGATTTGCGGATGTGGGCCTTCCGGTCCCTCCAAGTCCAGGCCCGGTTCCAGATGAAATTGTGCAGGGTGGCGATAAAGATCGCCGTGGCCAGAGACAGGTTCAACCGCAGAGGCTCGGAGACGATTCCCCGGTATAGGAATTCCTGGCCGACATAGACAACGGCCAGATTGACGAGCGTCCCCGCAAATCCAACGGCACCGAATTTCGCAAAACGCTGCTTCACCAGCCACTCTCCCCCCGGCAGCCGGGAGACGGCGTCCTTGACGGTCTGCTTGAACCGCAACAACCCGCTCATCGAACCGGTTCCTCCGCCAGCAAGTCCAGCGCACAGGCCAGAACAGTCTCGGGCGCTATGACCTTCAGGCACCGGTTGTCGCCGTCGCAGGGCGAATTGCGGTGATTATAGGCCGTGAGGCACGGTGAGCAGGCAATCCCGCTGAAAAACACCTTCGTGCCGGGACTGTTGGGTCCGTAAAGCTCCGGGGTTTCGGGGCCGAAAAAGAGGATCGACCGGATCGGCGTCATGACGGCAAACTGCCCTGGACCGCCGTCGTTGGTGATCAGAAGAGACGAAAAATGGAAGAGGACCAGCAGCTCCCGGATCGTCTTCGTGTACCCCGTCAGATCGATGCACAGGGGGCTTCGGCAATGCTCCTGGATGGCCCTTGCCAGCTCCTTGTCGCCGGGCAGGCCGATCACAGCAACGGCGTGCCCCCTGTCGATGAGATCCTTCGCCATCCGGCAGAAATACTCCAGGGGCCAGGCCCGTATCGGGAGGATGCCCCCGCTGGGGTAAAGCAGCACGAGTTTTTTCCCCGCTACCGAGGGGAAATCTCCGAGGAGCTTCTTGTGCATCGCCTCCCGCTCCCCTTCCTTCATGCGAAGCTTCGGGGCCTCTTTGGAGACGTCCGCGAAGGAGGCAAACTTATTTTTGGGCACGGAAGGCGATTCGATGGCGTCCACGAGGGCCAGGAACTGTTCGCTGATGTGGCGGTAGGGGTTGTACAGGACGGGCCGGTTGATAAAATCTCCCCTGTAGAGCCCCTCCATCGTGTGCCGGTGAAACCCGACCCGCAGGGGGGCCCGGCTGAAAAAGGAGAAGATGCTGCTCACGCGGGCGAAGAGCTCGCAGTCGATGACGACGTCGAAGCGCAGTTCCCGCATCTTCCGGATTGCGGCAAGGCTGTCGCTGACGAGCCCCCCGAGTGAGCCTTCGCCGAGTGTCAATACGTTTTCAGCGGGGATGACCTCCAGGAGATCCAGGATCTCCCGGTTCTTCTCGAAGACCATTGCGTGGATCGAGGCCTGGGGGTACTTTTCCTGAATCCTGCGGAACATGGAACAGCCCAGCACGAGGCTTCCCATCTCGGAGAGCAGGATGATCAGGATCCTCTTCGGGGGCTCCGAGGGCGCACGGCCTCCCGAAAAGAGGGACAGCGCCCTGCAGATGAGCGGCCCGACGGTCTGATCGATCTTTCTCTGTAATCCTACATCCATCTCTGATCGCTCGTCCTTATCGTTCGCGATGGGCGGAAAATCGATGTTCTACGCCTACTTCTCCCGATCCAGGCGGAAGAGATAGTACAGAAACAGCCCCGTGAAATAGACCATGAAGCCCGACCAGATCACGTCGGTCAGGAAATGCCCGCCCTGGATCATCCGTCCCAGTCCCATCAGAGAGCCATAGAGAATGCCTGCTGCCAGGGCCCTTCGCGCCCATCCGGGCGCCTTGCGCCTGAGCACGAAAAAGGGCGCCATGAGGAAAAACCCCACGGCGGCGTGTCCCGAGGGAAACGAGCGTCCCCGCTCCGGCGAGCCGGGATGCCAGAAGGAACGATAGGTTTCCGCTCCCCCGAATTGTACGATTTCCGCGGGCCTCGGCCTGCCCCAGTGATCCTTGAACACCGTGTTGACGATCAGACCGGGGCCGAGGGCCAGAAGGACCACCACGAACAGCGCCGCCATCCTGTCGGGGCGAAACCGCTCGGAGAAAAAGCTCAACGCGAAAGCGATCAGCCCCAGCACACCGAGAGCGAAGGCGGGAATATTGCCGTACCGGTAGAGGAACGCCCAGGGATCCAGTGTCCCCAGGACCCAGCCGGCGCCAGGGCTGTAGAACAGTGCCTGGACGGCCAGATCGGCACCGGCCAAATCGATGGCCCCCGTGGCCGCCACGGCGGCCAGCAACGGGACCAGAAAGTCGACCAGGATGCCTTTTCTCATAACCGCTCGACAAAAAAAACGGGCTCGCAGGAGGCGCTTGGGAGATGGGCAAATAAAGCACACCTGCGGCATCGAGTCAACTTCTTTACCGTGGGATTCCGGTATTTTACAGTTTCAGCGCCCTTCACTGCCATGCTCCTTCCTTCTTGACAAGCAAACTGATTTCCCTCAGATTGTCCTAAATTGTCTTTTTTGATCGTTGACGCCTGTATTTCAGGCATGAAACAGGCCTCAGGGCCGATTGCACTGGACACAACATAGGAGTCCTCCCATGACAAGCCTCCCTCCCTCACGGGATCTGACACGCACGATGCTTGTGGTGATCTTTTTCGTTGCTCTCATCGTGGCCAATTTCTTCATTCTGAAGCCGTTCCTTCCCGCTTTCGTCTGGGCGGTGACGATTGTCGTGGCCACATGGCCTCTCATGCTGCGCCTGCAGACATGGCTGGGGGGCAAGCGCGGTTTTGCCGTGGCGGTCATGTCGCTGGCGCTGCTGCTTATATTAATCGTACCGTTTACTCTTGCCATCATAACCCTCGTGGATAATGCAGACATGATCAAGGGCTCGGCGGAATCGCTCAAGGCAAAGGGTCTGCCGCCGCCGCCCGGATGGGTCTCGGGTATCCCGCTTGCCGGGCCCAGGGTTTCGGAGTTGTGGCGGGAGCTTGCCGCCGCAGGCCCGGAAGGTCTTTCGGCCCGAGTGGTCCCGTATGCGGGGAAAATTGTCAGCTGGTTTGTCGACCAGGCCGGCAGCATCGGGATGATGTTCGTCCAGTTCCTCCTTACGGTCATCATCGCTGCGATCCTCTATGCTGGCGGGGAACCTGCGGCGGATGCGGTGCGCCGCTTCTTCCGTCGCCTTGCCGGGCAGCGTGGCGATGACGTTACCGTACTTGCCGCCAAAGCGATCCGGGGGGTGGCGCTTGGCGTTGTCGGCACTGCCTTGATCCAGTCTGTTCTCGGCGGCATCGGCCTGGCCGTGAGCGGAGTGCCTGCTGTGGCGGTGCTGACGGCCATCATGTTCATACTCTGCATCGCACAGCTCGGGCCCGTGCTCGTCCTCATCCCGGCCGTGATCTGGCTGTACTGGAACGATCAGACCCTGTGGGGAACGGTGCTGCTGGCCTTTACGATCGTCGCCGCCACATTGGACAATGTCCTGCGGCCGATTCTCATCAAGAAGGGCGCCGACCTTCCCCTGCTGTTGATTTTCGCCGGCGTGATCGGGGGCCTCGTTGCCTTCGGGATCATCGGACTTTTCATCGGGCCGGTGGTCCTTGCGGTGACGTATACCCTGCTCGGGGCCTGGGTGGACGGCGGCGAACCGGATCCCGCCCAAGAGACGGCAGAAAAGCCATAAGCATGCTGCGGAACCAGGGCGAGCGGCTCTTCGGCATGAAAAAAGACCTGCCCCGTCGAATTCCTCGACGCACGGCAGGTCCTTGATCGCGCTGACGGCACCGCCCCGTAATTCCTCTGCGGGGTCCTGTTACCGACTCTTCTGAAAACCGTTGTTCGACAGGAAGTCCTTCACGTCCCTGAAGGTGCGGTATTTGCAAACGCCCCGCTGCTCCTTCTCCGACAGCCGCGTCCAGAGGATCCCCTTGGCGAAAACGAGATCGGCCTTCCGGGCGGGGCACAGATCGGAATACCCGTCGCCGACGTAGAGGATCTTCCCGTAGACCGCCTGACAGGACTCGAGGATGTTGCTCTTGCAGGTCCCGCACTTGTTGCAGGCCTCATTGGCGTGGGGAAATTCAATGGCCAGGGGCTTTTCGTCCTTGAAGGTCATCACGTTGGAATAGAAGGGGATGTCGGCAATCCCGTGTCTCTTGAGAACGAAGTCGATGTAGAAATCCAGGCCGTCGGAAACGATCTTCACATCGATGCCGTGCTCCCGGCAGTAGGCATAGAACTCCTTGAAGTGGGGGTCGATGACGGTGTTTTCGGCCACGAACCGCAGCATGTCCTCCCGGGTGCCTCCCAGGATGGCCGCAATGCGGCCATAAGCCTCCATCGATCCGATCCGGCCTTCGCAGTAGTCCAGGTCGATGTCGTCCCAGCCCTGACCGCTGAATTTCAGGAGCACCTCGTAGCCCACGTCGGTGAGGCTCAGGGTCCCGTCAAAATCGGTGAGGACCAGAAGCGGTTTTTTTGTTTCCATCTCGTGAGATCCGCTCCCTCAGGACTCCTTCTTCTTCATGTACTTGAAAAGAAAATACCCTGCAACAATGAGCAGGACCGATCGCACCAGGTTCATGGATGTCGCACTCATCTGGCCAAACCAGTTCTCGAAAAACAGAAACAGCAGGCCCGCCGCCCCGATGACCCATCCACCAAGGTCCCGGTGACTCTGGACCAGCGTGAACAGGGCAAACACGATAATGAGGATGGGCCAGCTCTTGTCCAGACTGTAGATGCCAAAGGTGCTCAAGAGGACCAGCACACCCAGGGTCAACAGGATAACCGCACCCGATACGACTTTCATCTTCTCTTTCGCTTCCACGTATTCTCCTTTCCGTTGAACGGGCATCAACGCCGCTCAGCCCTTGTCCTCTCTTTTGAAAAATATGTTCAACATGTCGATGGGGATCGGGAAGACCGTCGTCGTGTTGTTCTCCGTCCCGATCTGCACCAGGGTCTGCAGGTACCGGAGCTGGAGCGCCATCGGTTGCTGCTGCATGAGGGCGGCCGCCTCGGTGAGCTTCTGGGCTGCCTGGAACTCGCCTTCCGCTGCGATGATCTTGGCTCGCCTTTCCCTTTCCGCCTCGGCCTGCTTGGCCATGGCCCGCTGCATCTCCTGCGGCAGATCGATGTACTTGACCTCCACGTGGGACACCTTGATCCCCCAGGGTTCGGTGCTGCGATCCAGGATCTCCTGGATGTGGAGGTTGACCTTTTCCCGCGACGCCAGGATCTCGTCGAGTTCCACCTGGCCGCAGACGCTTCTCAGCGTCGTCTGGGCAAGCTGGGAGGTGGCATACAGGAAATTTTCAACCTCGACGATGGCCTTCATGGAATCGACAACGCGGAAATAGACGACGGCATTCACCTTGATGGAGACATTGTCGCGGGTGATGACGTCCTGCGAGGGAACGTCCATGGTGATCGTGCGCGTGTCCACGCGGACCATGCGGTCCACGATGGGGATGAGGATAATGAGACCGGGCCCCTTGGTGGGGACGATCCTTCCGAGGCGGAAGATAACGGCCCTCTCGTATTCGTTGAGGATCCGGATGGACGCGGCCAGGAACATGATGACGAGTACGACAACAACAATGATCGGATACAACATAAACACCCCCTTCTATGTTTCTTCTTCCACTTCAATTTTTAAACCATTGACTCGCACGACTTTCACGGGACGGCCCTTTTCGATGGACGCCTTGCTGCATGCGTCCCAGTATTCGCCCCGGATGATGACCTTTCCTCGCCCGGATACCTCCGAAGCGGTTTCCCCCACCGCACCGATCATGCCCTCCCCGCCGGTGAGCACCTTGCGCATCTGGGCCCGGACGGCAATCGAGATGACGGCAATGAAGAACAGCGAGACAATCGCCACCGTCGGGACCAGCACGCTCCAGGACACCCGGAGGGCGGGGTCGGGCGATTCGAACAGCATGATGGAGCCCAGGATGAGCGAGACGACACCCCCCATCGTGAGCACGCCGTGGCTGACCACCTTGATTTCGGCGATAAAGAGGATCACGGCAAAGATGATCAGGAGGATGCCGGCATAATTCACGGGGAGGGTCTGGAAGGCAAAGAATGCCAGGATCAGCGAGATCCCGCCGATGATTCCCGGCAGAACCACGCCCGGGGAAGAAAACTCGAAGTACAGCCCGGCAAGCCCGAGGAGGAACAGGATATAGGCGATGTTGGGGTTCGAGATGGTAATGAGCACCTTCTCGCGGAAACCCATTTCCTTCCGGTTGAACTCGGCCCCTTTCGTCTTCAAGACTCTGTTGCCGGAGACCAGTTTCACCTCGCGCCCGTCGATCTTCTCGAGAAGATCGATTATGTCTTTGGCGATCACATCGATGACGTTGAGCTTCAGGGCTTCCTCGGCGGTCACGGAGACACTCTTGCGGATGGCCTCCTCGATCCAGTCGGCGTTGCGTCCCTTCTGTTCGGCAATGCCCCGCCCGTAGGCCACGGCGTCATTTTCGACCTTCTCCATCATCGTCTCGTCGGCCTTGCCGAGGCCCATGGCCACGGGGTGGGCCGCGCCGATATTGGTCCCGGGTGCCATGGCCGCCACGTGGGCCGAAATCGTGATGAGCACCCCCGCCGAGGCCGCCCGCGCGCCCTGGGGCGACACGTAGACGACGACGGGAATGGAGGCGTTGAGACACTCCTTGATGATGTCCCGCATGGAAAGATCGAGCCCCCCGGGCGTGTCGAGCTGGATGATGATGGCCTCGGAACCCGACTCGGTGGCCTGCCTGATGCTCTTGACGATATACTCCCCGATGGGCGGGGTGATGACCTCGTTGACGACGACGACATCGACGACCCTCTTCTCCTCGGCTGCCTGAAGGACGAGGCCAGGCGCCGCGGCTGCAAGGAGAAACGCTGCGACAGCGGCCAGCAGCACCCGCATTCTTTTATCGGGGATCTTTTTCATCACTTGCCCTCACAAGATCTTCATGATTTTCTGGACGTCTTCCCAGACCAGTTTCTTTGCGTCGGGGTTTCGAAGGAGATACGCCGGGTGATAGGTCGGCATGAGCTTGCGGCCGTGGTAGTCGTGGAATTTCCCCCGTATCGCCGAGATGGGCGACTCGGTGCGAAGCAGCGTCTTTGCCGCAAAGGTCCCCAGCGCACAGATGATCGCCGGGTTGATGGCCTCCAGCTGTTTCATCAGGAAGGGCTCGCAGGTCGCGATCTCGTCTTCCTTCGGGTTGCGGTTCGCGGGCGGACGGCACTTCAGGATGTTGCAGATGTATACTTCCTCGCGCTTGAGCCCCATGGCGTCGATGATCTTTGTCAGGAGCTGCCCCGCCCGGCCCACGAACGGCCGCCCCTGGTTGTCTTCTTCCTCGCCCGGGGCCTCTCCGACGAAGACGAGCCTTGCCTGCGCGCTCCCCTCGCCGAAGACGATGTTTTTGCGCGTGCGGTGAAGGGGACACCGGGTGCAATCGCCCAGTTCCTCGCGGACCCCGGCCAAAGCCGTCGGCGTCTTGCTGGGACCGGCTTTCGCCGCTGCCTTTACGGCAGAGAGATCCCGCTTGCCCTCTTCTTCCCTCCGGGGAATGGTTTCACGCTTCATCGTCAGGCGCGAGACGGGATTGTAGGCATCCTTTTCGTTTGCAACGTGATTTTTCAGGGCGCCCACGAGATGCTGCAGCTCGCTATGAAGATTATCTTTTTTTCCCACGGGATGCCCCTTTTTGTTTCCCCATGAGCTCCAGTACCCGGTCCAGGATCCGCGCGGCAACGTCCATCTTGTCCATCAGGGGCAGATCCACCGAGCCCCCTTCGCGGTCGAGGATCTTGACGATATTGGTCTGCGCCGCAAATCCCGCGCCGGTCTGGGTGATGTCGTTTGCCACGATGAGGTCCATGTTCTTTTCCATCATCTTCTTCGTGGCGTACTGGATCAGGTTGTCCGTCTCGACGGCAAACCCAACCAGGATTCGTTTGCCCTTGACGCGACCCACTTCGGAGATGATGTCGGGATTGCGCTCGAGGCGAATCTCCAGGGGCCCGCCTGACTTCTTGATCTTCGATTCCGAGAAGCCCGCCGGCCGGTAATCGGCCACGGCGGCGGACTTGACGACAACAGTCGCTTTGTCCAGATTCGCCATGACGGCGTCCCGCATCTGACGGGCCGATGAGACGGACACAAACTCCACACCCCGCGGCTGCGGCAGGCTGCTGGGGCCGCTGACAAGCGTGACCTTCGCCCCGCGGCGCTTCGCCATCACGGCAACGGCATAGCCCATCTTGCCCGTGGAGTAGTTCGTGATGAACCGGACGGGGTCGAAGGCCTCCCTCGTGGGCCCCGCGGTGACGAGGACGCACTGCCCCTGCAGATCCTTCACGGTGAGGATGTCCTCCACGTCCTCGACGATATCCTCCAGGGGGGCAAGCCGGCCGTACCCTTCCGTCTTGCACGCCAGCTCTCCGTAGCCCGCTTCGACGAACCGGTAGCCCATCGCGGCCAGTTTCTCCATGTTCTCACGGACAATCGGGTTTGCGTACATGTTCACATTCATGGCAGGGCAGATCAGTACAGGCGCCCGGGTGGCCATGACCGTCGTCGTGAGCAGATCGTCGGCAATACCGCCGGCAATCTTCCCGATCACGTTCGCCGTGGCCGGCGCCACAACGATGACGTGGGCGCTCTCGGCGAGCGTGATGTGCCCAATTTCCCACTCTCCCGTCAGCTGGAACGTGTCCGCGTAGACCGGGTTTCCCGTGAGGGTCTGGAAGGTGAGCGGGGTGATGAACTCCGTGGCGTTCTTCGTCATGATGACGTGGACGTCAGCCCCGCGCTTGATGAATTCCCGCGACAGTTCGGCCGCTTTGTACGCCGCGATGCCGCCGGTCACCCCGAGGACGATCTTTTTGCCTTTCATGCGTTGCGCTCCCGACGTGTTCGTGATTCCCGCTTCCCGATCCTCTCTCAGATCAGGTAGTCGAGACCCGAGATGCCGAAGTAGATGCCGAAACCGATCAGCACGACCGCGCAGGCCGCGACCACTCCCCGGTAGACGGCCGGGCGGATGTGCTTGCGCCCCTTCCAGACGAGGAAGGACACCAGGGTGTACCAGGCAAAGTCAGCGGAGATGTGACCGGTGAAGAAGGCCAGCATCCCTCCCCATCCGAATTTCATGGACCAGAATACGTAACCGAGCCCGATCGTGGCCCACCAGATGATCCAGTATGGGTTCGACAGGCTCGAGAGAACTCCCGAAAGCACGGGCCCGGAGTTGCTCCTCCCGGAGGCCTCGAGGTCGAGGTCTAGCGTCCTCAAGCTCCTTAGCATCCCGCAGGACATCCAGAGAAGAACCGCACCACCCGCTACACCGACCACGCCGAGAACCACCGGATGGTTGATGAAATGGACGAATCCGAAGACGAGCAGCGAAAAAAGGGCCAGTTCCAGAAGCGAGTGTCCCACCATGATCAGGGGACCTGCCCGCAGCCCGATCCGGGACGCCTCCGTAATCGTCACGGCAAGCACGGGGCCCGGCATGAGGGCCCCCGAAAGGGCGATGACGAAGGACGAACCGAATATCAGCGCAAGGTCTTCCATGTACCCTTTGCTTTATGCCTGAATCTCCAATCCCGAATCCATTTTCTTTTTGCCCTGAGCCCTTTGCCCTATGCCCTATCCCTGCAAATTCAATATAACAAATCACGCGGAACGTCAAGAAATGAAAGCCTTTTCGGACTGTTTACCCGCCTGGCTGCGCAATGGTCATGGTACTTGAAATTTTTTCGATTACGGGTATGATGGACAACGTTTCGGGCTCTTCCGCAGTGCCCCCGATGTCAGTCCAATCATGGAGTACAAGCCGTCATGAACCGAATGTACCTGCTGCTCTTCGGCCTCGCAATCGCTCTTGCGGGGGCCGCCCTCTGGGCCTTCAACACGATCCTGGAGTTCGAAAAACCCGCCATTGTCCTGAAAGATGACCTCTCCACGATCGGCCCGGGAAAAGCCATCGCCCTGACCGTCTCCGATCAGAAGAGCGGGATCCGTAGCGTCTCCATCACGATCAGCCAGGAAGGCAGGGATCAGGTGGTTCTGTCCGAAAACTACGCCGGGGGAACAAAGGAACAAACGCTGAGTCCCGCGCTGAACCTGCGCGGGCTGAATCTCAAGGACGGCCCGGCGACGATCACCATCACGGCCGAGGATCATTCCTGGCTGAAAAACCGGACCACGCTCTCTGTGGATACGTCCATCGACACGGTGCCGCCGCAGATCGGCATGATCAGTTCCGCCCACAACGTCAATGCCGGGGGGACCGGGGTCGCTCTGTACCGGCTTTCGGAGGAAGTGACCCGCACGGGCATTCGCGTGGGGGATCGCTTTTTCCAGGGCTACCCCTACGCCATCCAGGGAAAACCTTGCTACATCGTCTATTTCGCCATCCCGCCCTCGGCCTCCAAAGGGGGTCTCAATATCCTGATTACCGCGCGGGACAAGGCGGGAAACGAATCGTCCGTGGTTCTTCCCCATCTCGTGAGGGAAAAGAAGTTCAAGCAGGACACGATCAACCTCAGCCGCGCCTTCCTGGAACAGAAAATGCCGGAGTTCAGGCAGCATGATCCCCGGGTCCCGGCCACGCCTTTAGAAGCCTTCCTGTTCGTCAACGAGACGTTGCGCAGCGAGAACACCAAGACGATCCAGGCAGCCGGCAGCAAATCCCAGCCCAGACAGCTCTGGGAGGGCACATTCCTGCGCATGAAGAACGCGGCGCCCATGGCCGGATTCGCCCAGGAAAGAACCTATTTCTTCGAGGGGATGGCCGTGAGCAAGAGCACCCATTATGGTGTCGATCTCGCCTCGACGGAGCGAGCCCCGATTGAATCGGCAAACGGCGGTGTGATCGTTTTTGCCGGATACCTCGGCATCTACGGCAACGCCGTTATTGTGGATCATGGCCTGGGGCTCGCCAGCCTTTACGGGCACATGTCGGATATCAGCGTCAAGGTGGGACAGAACGTTGCACGGGGAGAGACGCTGGGCAACAGCGGCGTCACGGGGCTTGCCGGTGGCGATCACCTGCACTTGAGCATCCTCGTCGGCGGGGAGTTCGTGAATCCCACGGAGTGGTGGGACGCCCACTGGATCCAGGACAACGTGACGGGCAAGCTGACCGAGACGGCACCGCAGGCCGCCTCCCCCACCCCGAAGGCGAAACCGCCGAAGGCCAAGGCGAAGGGGAAAAAGAAAAAGGCCCGGGGCTGAACAGGGACTAGGGTGTAGGGTGTAGGGACCAGGCAGAACACAAGACACGTAAAGAAAAAGGATCGGGAGACTTCCCGATCCTTTTTTTGTTTCATCCTCTTTGCCCTCGTCCCTACACCCCCGTCCCTCGTCCCTATGCGCGGTGTATGTCCCGGTGGGCTGTGTTCACCAGATAATTCTCACCGGCAAAGTACCGGGCCAGGCGGGTGGTCATGACGACGGAGCGGTGCTTGCCGCCCGTACAGCCCAGGGCCACGTTGAGGTTTGATTTGCCTTCCTTCTCGTAAAGCGGGATCAGGAATTCCATCATGTCCAGCATCTTCCGAAGAAAAGTCTGACTCTCCTCCCACCCCATGACGTACTCCTGAATTTTCTCGTCCTCCCCGTTGAGGTGCTTCAGCTCTTCGATAAAGTAGGGGTTGGGCAGGAACCTGACGTCCAGCACAATATCCGCCTCGGGAGGAAGCCCGTAGCGGAAGCCGAACGACATCAGGTTGATCACGAGGCGCTTCTCGGTGGTCGACGTCATGAAGTGGCGCTGGATGACGTCCTTGAGCTGATGGACGTTGAACGAGGAGGTGTCGACGATTTTGTCCGCCATCGCCCGCAGGGCCGAGAGTTTCTCCCGCTCCAGCGCTATCCCCTCCATCACGGTCCCCCGCTCGCAGAGCGGGTGCGCCCGCCTCGTCTCGCGGAATCTCCTCAGCAGCGAGTCGTCGCTGGCGTCCAGAAAGAGGATCTCGATCCGGTGCCCCTCCTCCTTGAGTTTGGCGAAGATCTCCGCATACTTCTCCAGGAAGTACCGTTCCCGCAGATCCATGACGAGGGCCACCTTGCTGATCTCGCTGGCGGCGTCGGTCTGGATCTCGAGAAGCTTCGGCAGCAGGACGACGGGCAGGTTGTCGACGCAGAAAAATCCCACGTCCTCCAGCGCCCGAAGGGCCGTGCTCTTGCCGGAGCCGGACATGCCGGTGACGATAATGATTTTCAGGTTCTGCATTCAGCACCTCCGGGCAGGCGCAAGCGCCGGAACAATGGATGGCTCGAATACGGGAACAGGGAGGAAAGACGGTACCGCAGGAAAGGATGTTGAATAGGGGATGCCAGGGGAAGTCTGTTCATCGGGTCACGCCCTGTGAACCTGTCCGCAACACCTTCGATGGGGCGCCGGCGGGCCGTATGCCGTTTTAGTAGGAGTCGTCTTTGTCGGCGATTTTCCGGTAGAGTTCCTCTACGTTCTTGGCCGACATGAGGTCGCTTCGGAATTCCGGGTCCTTGAGCATGCGCGAAATCTTCGCCAGAGCCTTGAGGTGCTGACCCGTCGAACTCTCCGGCGCCATCAGCAGGAAGAAGATGTGGACGGGTTTTCCGTCAATGGATTCGAAGTCGATCCCCTCCCGGCTGCGCCCGAAGGAAATGACCAGGCTCTCCAGGCCCTTGAGCTTTCCGTGCGGAATGGCGATGCCGTCGCCGATCCCCGTGCTGCCCAGTCTTTCACGATCCAGCAGGACATCGACCATCGCCTCGCTCTGGATGCCCTCGTGATCACGGGTGAAGATCTCCGACAATTCCGCCAGGACGGCACGCTTGGATTTCGCCTTCAGCGCCTCTATGATGTATTCCTTCTTGAACATGTCGGTGATCTGCATGGGGGGGCCCTCCGCTCAGCTGTTGGCCTCTAGCAGTGCGAAGTTCCCGTCATCGCGGCGGTAGATGACGCTGATGTTCTCCGAGTGAGCATCCCGGTAGATGACGAAACGGTTCCGGGATGACTCCATTTCGAGAATGGCCTCATCCAGGGACATGGGCTTCAGGACAACCCTGCGGGTCTCGACGACCCTCAGCTTCAATTCCTCTTCGAAAGGGGCCGGCGCCTCACGAAGGCCGCCCATATCCTCGGGCCGGTTCGTATTGGCCTTGTGTTCCCGGCTCTTTTCCTTGTGCTTCTTGATCTGACGCTCGATCTTGTCGATGACGTTGTCGATGGCCAGCTGCATGTCCTTGGCCTCTTCCTTGCCGACCAGGCTGATGCCCTTTGCCATGATGTTGATCTCGGCCACATACCTGAATTTCTCAACGGAGAGGACGACGTGGGCATCCACGGGCTTGTCGATGTATTTCTGGATTCTGCTCAGCCGTTCCGTCACATAATCCTTGAACCAACTTTCCGACCCCGTATTCCGAAAGGTCACGGAAACCTGCATACTTCGTTTCCTCCTCATCCTTCTGTAGGTTGTGTTTGCCCCCGACCCTCATCACGGCGTCGCTGCAAGATTGACGCCCCGGAAAGGGCAAGACGACCGGCGTGATTCTGTCACGCGGTGAATCACGCGGCGGCTGTCCATCAACTAACGGTGGCCGCCGCGGGAAAGGCTGCCGGTTCCATCTGAAAAAGAAGCTCTGCTCTTAAGCCAGATGCGGAAAATTGTCAATTAATTTTTGGCTTTCAGGATATATTTCTTTCTCTTCGACGACGGGAGGATCCCCATCATCTCCCGGTACTTGGCGACGGTGCGCCTGGCGATGGAGATGCCCTGCCTGCTCAGGATGTCGACGATCTCGCTGTCGCTCAGGGGCTTTCGGGTGTCCTCGCCGCTGATGATTTTCCGGATCTCCTCCTGGACGCTCTTCGACGCGATGGCATCGCCGCTGGTCTTGTTGATGCTGCTGTTGAAGAAATACTTCAGCTCGAAGATCCCCCGGGGCGTGTGCATGTACTTGTTGGTCGTCACGCGGCTGATGGTGGACTCGTGCATCTCCACGTCATCGGCGACGTCGCGCAGCACCAGGGGCTTCAGAAATTGAATCCCCTGGTCGAAAAACTCCCTTTGGAATTTGACGATGCTCTCGGTGACCCGGAAGATGGTTCTCTGGCGCTGCTGGATGCTCTTGATGAGCCAGGTGGCCGACTGGAGCCGCTCCTTGATGTATTTTTTGCACTCATCGGCACTCGTGGCCCCTTCCGACGCGCCCCCCAGGATCTCCCGGTAGAAGTTGCTGATCCTCAGCCTCGGCAGGCCTTCGTCGTTGAGAATGATCTTGTACTCGTCGCTGACTTTGAAGACGAACACATCGGGGATGATGTACTGGGGCCCCTCATCGCTGTAGACCAGTCCCGGCTTCGGGTCCATCCGGCTGATGAGAAAAATGGCGTCCAGAATGTCCGTCAGCGGAACTTTCAGCTTCTTGGCGATGTTGTTGTAATTCTTGGTCTCCAGGTCGTGGATGTGATCCCGGATGATGGTTTCGATCAGTGGGTTTTTAACCCCGAGGACCTTGGCCTGAGCCATCAGGCATTCCTTCAGGTCCCTGGAGGCGATTCCCGGAGGGTCGAATTCCTGGATCTTTGCCAGCACTTTTTCGACGACCTCGGGGCTGACCTTTACCGGTTCGGCGATCTCCTCGACGGTGGCCGCAAGGTAGCCGCTCGAATCGAGGTTACCAATGATCTCCTCTCCGATTTTCCGTTCTATTTCCGACATCCTGGAGAGGCCCAGCTGCCACATGAGATGGTCCGTGAGGGTCGTCTTCCTGGAGAGCATGTTCTCCCAGGAGGGTCCCTCGTCCTCCTCGCGGTCGTAGGTCACCCTCATGGGCCCGTAGTCCTCGAGGTAGCTGTCCCAGTCGAAGTCCTCCTTGCCGTCGCCTTCGCCCGTTACCTCACCGGTGCGCTCCGCCGTCTTGACCTCGCCGACCTCAGGAGCCGGCGCCCCTTCTTCGCCGAATTCCTCGGTGGCCGGCTCCTCGAGCAGGGGGTTCTCCTCCATCTCCTGCTGGATCATGTCGACGAGCTCGATCCGGGAGAGCTGCAGAAGCTTGATCGCCTGCTGCAGCTGAGGCGTCATGATCAACTGCTGGCTCAGTTTGAGGCTTTGTTTAAGTTCAAACGTCATGGATTCCTGGATTCCTGCCCACTATGATTCTATAATCGAAAATCATCCCCGAGGTAGAACTTCCGGGCGATTTTGCTCTCTGCGATCATTTCCGGCAAGCCCTCGATCAGTACCGTCCCCTCGTTGAGGATGTAGGCCCGATCACAGACCGACAGGGTCTCCCTCACGTTGTGATCGGAGATGACCACCCCGATGCCTTTGGACTTGAGCTTCTGTATGATCTTCTGGATATCGGCCACGGCCAGCGGGTCGATCCCCGCGAAGGGCTCGTCGAGGAGTATGAACCGCGGCGAGGTCACCAGAGCCCGGGTGATCTCCACCCGCCTTCTCTCCCCTCCCGAAAGGGAATATGCCTTGTTGCGTGCCAGATCGGTGAGATCGAGCTCGCCGAGCAATTGTTTGAGCCTATTCTTCCTCTCCTCGCCTTCGATGTCAAGCGTTTCGAGGATGGCCAGGATATTTTCCTCGACGGTCAGCTTCCTGAAAACGGAGGGTTCCTGGGGCAGGTAATTGATCCCCTTCCGAGCCCTCACGAACATGGGGTCCCGAGTGATCTCCTCGGAGTCGAGGAAAATCCGTCCGCCGTCGGGCTTGATGAGTCCGACGATCATGTAGAAGGTTGTCGTCTTTCCGGCACCGTTGGGACCCAGGAGGCCCACAACTTCCCCGGGGCGTATCTCCAGATCCACGCCGCTGACGACCTTCCGTCCCCCGTACATCTTTGTCAATGCCCTGGCTTCGAGTATTTCCATTCCCTGCGCAGACCCGGTTGCCCGGGCCCCCTTAGCTGCTACTCCTTTTTCTTTTTCCCCTTCGACTCGTCGGGGTAGATGGTTGCCGTGACCCGTTTGCCCGTGGTTGCCTCGACAACACCTCGGTTTTCATCGAGGAGCACCACCACCCGGTCACCCGTGATG
Organism: uncultured Syntrophaceae bacterium; assembly: GCA_964619035.1. Lineage (GTDB taxonomy): Bacteria > Desulfobacterota > Syntrophia > Syntrophales > UBA2192 > UBA2192. The sequence goes on from CAZUBX010000021.1 coordinate 19,467, forward strand.
ACATTGCTGCCTTCCCGCATGACGGGATTTCCCGTCACGACAATCCGCTGCTCGTCACTGTGGAATACGGCCTGTTCCCCCGTCACGATGCGCTCTTTTTCGGTGATGCGCACATTCCCCTTCGCCACGATCCTGTCGACATCCCCGGCCTTTGCGGCATCGCCTGCAGCCGCACCCTGCCCTTCGGCTTTCTTCTTGAAATAAAGCTCCAGGGTGTCGCTCTTGATCACGCGCTCGCCCTGGGTGGCCACGACGTTCCCTGAAAACTTCACCAGGTCCTTCTCCTTGTAGGCATCGAGACGGTCGGAGACGATCTCGATGGGCTTGCTCTCTCCGCCCTTCAGCAACTTGGAACGGTTGTCCTGTCCCCAGAGGGGCCCCCGTGCCGCCAGGAGGACCATCGCGGCCAGCATCAGGATCGGGATGAATCGCTTTTGCATGTCTCGGGTTCCTTCCGGCCGCTGCGGGTCAGTGGATCTGGGCCCGAATGCCGCCGGTCATCGTCACGTGCTCCGATTTCAGCAGGAGGGTCATCCCCTTCCCCTTCACCTCGAATCGCGGGTTTGAAAGAGTGACGGGATCCTCCGTATGGATTTTCTTCTCGCCGTCGGAGTATTTCAGGCGATCCGTCGTGAAGCGGTCGCCCCGGTTCGACAGGATCACCACGTTGCCCTCGATCTCTGCGTCCTTCAAGTCTGTCCGGAGATGGCCCCGGTCGGCCGTCAGTTCATAGGTCTTGCCGTCGGGCAGGATGAGCTTCATGCGCACCCGGTCGAACCGGGCCTGGTTCTCCTTCTTCAAGAAGGTTGCCGAGTCGGCGTTGATCTCGAGTCGATTCCCCGAGTCGCCCACCTCCGTGTAATGTACATCCTTGATAAAGAGATCGACCTTGTCGTCGATGATCTTGAGTCCCGGCCGCTTTTCCTCCGCCCGCTGCCCACCCCAGTACAGCCCTGCGGCAACCAGGGCGAGCGTCAGGAGCGCAGCCGCCGAAAGAACGGTTTTCCCAGCGGGCTTTCCTGCGAGTTTTCGAAAATATTCAAGCCACTTAGACATGATTCCATCGCAGGGGTGAACCATACCATCCGGTGTCCGCGTTGTAAAGCCAAAAACGGGGCGCATCCCGCGCAAGAAGAGAAGTTAAGAAGGTAAGAAGGTGAGAAGGTTGGATAAGCTGAAAGTCATTAGCGCGTCCTGACCCTCTTACCCTCTTCCTTCAGGCCCGGTACCGGCCCATCAATGCCTCCCACGTCCCCTGGGTTTTGAGGATCATCTCGCAGACTTCCCGGACAGCGCCCCGGCCTCCCGGGTTCTTCGTCACGAGATCCACGGCCCTCAGGACCTCGTCGTGGGCATCGCTTACGGTGATGGAGAACCCGGAACGCCGGAGCACGGGCAGATCGACGATGTCATCTCCCATGCAGGCAACCTGTTCGGGGACGAGCCCCTCCGCAGCCAGGATTTCGTTGAAAACGGTGAGCTTGTCCAGGGCGCCCTGGTATACCTTTTTGATACCGAGTTCGCGAGCACGGTGATCCACAACCCGTGATTTGCGGCCCGTGAGGAGGATCACCTCGATCCCGGCGCGTTGGATCAGCTTGAGGCCGTGCCCGTCGCGGACGTTGAAACACTTGGTCTCCTGTCCGTCGTCGCTGATGATGATCCGGCCGTCGGTGAGCACCCCGTCCACGTCGAGAATGAGGACCTTTACCTTCCGGATCTTCTCAATCAGGTCTGCTCCGTGCAGATCCGCTCCGTGCAAGCCTGCCCCTGTCTTTCCCTTGAGTCCCATCCTCAACCCTTCTTCATGGTTTTTTTTACCAGTCCGTCGATCCCCTTGAGCGTCGTGAGCAGCTCCCTCATCGAGTCGAGCGCCATCGAGTTCGGCCCGTCACAGCGGGCCCGGTCCGGATCCGGGTGGACTTCCATGAACAGCGCATCGACGCCGACCGCCGCAGCCGCCCGGGCCAGATAGACGGCCATGGCACGCTCCCCGCCCGAGGCCTCCCCTGCCCCGCCGGGAAGCTGCACGCTGTGGGTGGCGTCAAAGACGACGGGATAGCCCATCCTGCGCAGGATCGGAATCGACCGCATGTCGGAGACGAGGTTGTTGTATCCGAAGCTGGCTCCCCGCTCGGTGATGAGGATGTTGCGGTTGCCTGCGGACAGGACCTTCTGAACGACGTTCTCCACGTCCCAGGGTGCGAGGAACTGGCCTTTCTTGATGTTTACGACCTTCGCGTGCCGGGCCAGTTCCAGGACAAAATCGGTCTGGCGGCACAGAAACGCCGGAATCTGGGCCACATCCAGAACCTCCGAGGCCTTTTCGATCTCCTCGAAGCGATGAACGTCGGAAAGCACGGGGACACCGAAATCCTCCCGGATCGCCTTCAAGATCTTCAACCCTTTCTCGATGCCCGGGCCCCGGAAGGACCGGACGGAGGTGCGGTTGGCCTTGTCGTAGGAGGACTTGAAGATGAAGGGGATCCCGAGCTCCGCCGTGAGCGCTTTCAGGTCGGCGGCTACCTTCCGGGCAAGTCTCTCGCTCTCGATGACGCACGGCCCGGCAATGAGCACAAAGGGCTCCCCGCCTCCGATCTTGATTCCTCCAACATTTACTTTGCGCATGGCGTCTGACATTTTCCCGTTCTTCCTCTATGTGTGATGCCTAGGCTACAGGCTGCAGGCCACAGGCCAAAAGACGAAGAAAGGGTGCTGTTGCCTGTAGCCTTTAGCCTGTCGCCTAGTCCCGGTGCTTGTCCTCGAGCATCCTGATCCTCAACTGCGGGATCTTCTCCGCGGCCTTTGACTCGGGGTTGATCTGATAGGCGGCCTTATACGCTTCGATGGCTTCCCTGTACATCTTTTTTTTCTCGTAGGCCTCGCCCAGACCCAGCCAGGCGCCCTCATCTTCCTTGTCATACCGGACGGCCAGCTTGAAGTTCTCGATGGCCTTGTCCGTCTGCCCCTTGAGGCTGTGGATGTAGCCCATGTTGGCATAGGCCAGCCCCCGCTTGGGGTCGGCGGCGGCCAGCTGACGGTACGTCTTGAGTGCCCCGTCGTAGTTTTTCGCCTTCATCTGCTGAGCGCCCATTCGCTCCAGGGCCTCTGTCTGGGCCTTTCCCGATTTTCCGGCCTTCTCGACGGCCTTCGCCGCTTCCTTCGAGCGGCCCTGTTTCTCATAGATGGCGGCAAGGTTGACTTGGATGTTGGGGTCGTTGAGGCCCATCTGGAGGGCCTTCTTGTAGTTCTCCTCCGCCTCGGGATATTGCTTCAGTTCCCCGTAGGCAACACCCAGGTCTGCGTAAACCCGGGGGTTCTTCGGGGCCGCTTTTTTGATCCGGTTGAGGGCGACGATGGCCTCCTTGTAACGCTTCTCGCGGAAATAATATTCCGCGACTCTAGCCGCCGCATCGGTGTCGTCGGGCTTGAGCTGCAGTGTTTTCTCGTACTCGGCGAGGGCTTCCTTGTGACGCTTCGCCTTGTCATAGGCCACCCCCAGGTTGTAGTGGAGGATGGGGTCTTTGGGCTGCAGCTCCAAGGCCTTTTTGTAATTCTCGATCTCCTCCTTCACCTGCCCCTTCTTGCCGTGGGCCTGGGCAATGCTGGCGTAGGCGTTCGGGTCCTTTGGATTTTTCTTCAAAAGCATCGAATAGAGCCGCGCGGCTTCCTGCTGCTTGCCGGCCTTGCTGTAAGCATCGGCCAACGCCTGGGCGATCCGCTGGTCGTTGGGCATCCGCCTATGGGCCTCTTCATACTCCTTGATGGCCGGCGCGAGCTTTCCCGACTTCTCGTAGGCCCCCCCCAGACTGAAATGAACCATGGCCTCGTCGGGCTTGAGCTTCAGCGACGTCTGATAGTGAGTGACGGCTTCATTCCACTTGCCCATCTTGCCATACAGGAACCCGGCGATGGCATGGGCGCCCGCATCCTTCGGGTTGAGCTCGGTGAGGCGCTTCGTGAGCGGCAGGGCCCTGTTGTAATCCTTCTTCTCGACATAGCAGCGGGAAAGCCCGGCAAGAGCCGTCATGTCATCGGGCTTCCGGGAAAGGACCGCCCGGTACTGGGCGCTGGCCTGATCGATCTTCCCCGATTCGAGGTACTGCTCGGCCAACGTTTTCCGCAGGGCCGTGTCATCGGGGTTTATGCTGAGAGCCTTCTCGAGGGCCTGCGCCTGCCATTTCGCATTCGCAGGTATTTTCGCGAAGCGCAGCCAGTCCTGGGCGGTCAGCTCGATACGGACCGGGATGGTCCCGATCCCCTGGTCGCCGTACCGGATCTTGATGGCGGAATCCGGAAGGGGCTTGCCGCGCAGGGCTTCCCTCACGGAAGTGCTCATCGCCTGGTCCACGAGTTCCACGGCCTTGAGAAGGACCTTGAGGTCGTTTGCCCCGCCAAGCCCCTCCGCGTCGACGGTGATGTTTTTTTCGAAGAGGGAATCCGTGGAGACCTGCTTGATGATAAACTCGTCGCGGTAGGTGATCTTGAAGACATCGATGGCCGTGAGGCGCTCGTCGGTCCCGTTTCTCTCGATGATGAGGTAATGGAACTCCGGCGGCTTGCCCAGGATGCTGACCCGGACGATCCCCTTCAAGCCCTTGAAGGAGAAGATCTCCCCGTAGAAGGCAATCAGCAGACCTGCCCCGACGATGACTGCGACTCCCGCCAGGGCTCCGATGAGAAGGATGAGATGGCGCCCCATCCTCCCTTTTTGCTTTCTCTGCCCTCTCCGCTCTTCTTTCTTATAATAATCCATGGGTGCCTGTTTACCGTCTTACCGTGCCGTTGTCGGTTTAATGAGCTTTGTGTTGATGGCTTAAGTCCAAGGGCTTATGGCTTATGGCTTATGGCTAAAGGCTAATGGCCAAGAGATCCAGATCCTCATAGCCTTTCGCCTTTCGCCTTTCGCCTTTCGCCTTTAGCCTTTAGCCGTTTCATCCCCTGGGATGAAACTTCCTATGTATCTCCTTCAGCCTGTCCCGCGTCACGTGGGTATATATCTGTGTCGTCGAAATGTCCGCATGGCCCAGCATGACCTGGACCGAACGAAGATCCGCGCCCCCCTCCAGCAGATGTGTGGCAAAGGAATGCCTGAAGGTGTGCGGATGGACCTTCCGTTCAAGATTGGCCATTCTCGCATATTTCTTGATCAGTTTCCATAGCCCCTGACGGGTGAATCCCTCGCCGGAGCGGTTCAGGAAGAGAACGCTTGACGTCCTCTTTTTCAGGAAAGCGGGCCGGGCCTTCTCGATGTAGCGCCCCAGACACTGCAGGGCAGAGCGGCCTACGGGCACGATCCGCTCCTTGCCCCCCTTTCCCACCGTGACGAGAAACCCCATTTGCCGGTTCACCCGGTTGAGGGTCAGCGTGGCCAGCTCGGTCACCCGGATCCCCGAGGCATAGAGAACTTCCAGGATCGCGCGATCCCGGATGCCCGCCGGGGTCGCGTCGGCGGGCTGACCGAGAAGGGTCTCCATCTCTTCACGGCTGAGCGTGCCGGGAAGCCGCATCCAGGTTCGGGCAATCTGCACCCGGGCCAGGGGATTTTCCTCCAGCCGCGCTTCGCGAAGGAGATACTTGTAGAACCCCCGGATCGCGGCCAGCTTCCGGTTCATGGACGTCGAGGAGAGGCCCTGGTCACGAAGCTCCCCGAGAAATGCCGTCACGTTTGCGGGCTTCACGGCGAGCGGCGACGAAACGCCGCCGGCTGTCGCGAAGTCCAGAAACTGGTGGATGTCGCGGCTGTATGCATCCAGGGTGTTGAGCGAAGCCCCCCTTTCGACGGCAAGAAAATTGAGGTACTCATCGACCAGTGAATGTGCCCGAATGGCTGCCGGCATTTGCGCTCCTGTCGGGTGCAACGCGCCCCGTGCGGTTGCCCCGCAGTTGGTCTTATCGCAAAGAGAGAAGGCAGGCAAAGATTTTTTTGACGTCGCCGGATCAGCCGCCGGGCGCCCGCGGCTTTTCAGCCACAATAAGCAGGACCATGGCGAGGCGTGTCGGCGCGATGCGGACATCGATCCGCGCAAGACCCGCGTAGAGGCGGTTGATCAGCTCAAAGGCTTTTACGAGCCCCGCCGGGGGGAGAAATCCCCTGCCCGCCGCCGGGGAAGACCTTCCAGTGAAGGAACAGGTCGTGAGGAAGGCTGCCGTGGCCCACATGGTGAGTTTCTCGAGGGGTCCCAGAACGTTGCATACGGACAGGCTCCGCAGGCCGGATTTTTCCAGGATGCCGAGCATCTCCGGCAGATCGTAACGGCGGTGATGCCCCACGAAGCGGTCATCGACGGCGAAGAAATCCCTGCGGTGGGGAAAGGTCACGACGAGACGGCCGCCGTCTTCCAGGACGGTCGCCATCTGCCTGACGGCCCCGAGGTCGTCCTCGATGTGCTCGAGGACCTCGGAACAGACGGCAGTGCAAAAAACCCCTTTTTTGAAGGGCAGCCTCGTTGCATCGGCAACTACGTAGTGGCCGGCACCCTGCCCTGCCTTCAGACACCGCAGCGCAGAAAAGGAAAGCTCCGTGAACACCGTCCGGTCTGTCGCTGGCGAGATCGGAGAGATGCCGCTTCCCACCTCCAGCGTCATGCCTTCACCTGGCCGCAGGAGTCGCTCCCGGACGGCTCGCTTCCGGACCTGGTAATTGTAGAGGTGATTTTTCAGCGAGAGATAGGCCGGATCCACAAAGAATTCATCAAATCGGTTGCCCGGTCCCAGCACCACGCGAGATCCCTCCTTCAACGCGTCGTCACCCGGTTGCCCGGGAAGAGAGAAGTCCTTGCCATACCGAGACAACAGAGCCGGAAGAGCATGGCCGTCGAGAGGCAACCCAGGCCGTAGCGCACGCTGCGACGAAAATTGATGGATGAAGAGTCGGCGTAATAGCGCGTGGGACAACTGATCTCGGCGATCCGGTGGTCGTACCAGAGCACCTGGAGAAGCATTTGATTATCGAAGAGGAAATCGTCGGAGTTCCCCTCCAGCGGAAGCTCCTCGAGGACCTTTCGGGAAAAGGCCCGGTAGCCAGTGTGATACTCGGAGAGTTTTGCGCCCGTAAGGAAATTCTCGAAGAGCGTCAGGAACCGGTTGGCTGCGTAGCGCCAAAGCGGCATGCCTCCTCGCAGGGCGTGGCCTCCCAGGATGCGTGAGCCCAGGACGCACTCGTAAAGCCCGTTGCCGATGAGCGATGCCATGGCCGGGATGAGTTTGGGCGTGTACTGGTAATCGGGGTGTACCATGATGACGATGTCGGCGCCCTCGTCGAGGGCCATCCGGTAGCAGGTCTTCTGGTTTGCCCCGTAGCCCCTGTTCTCGGGATGCCGGTGGACTTTCACGCCCGGCAGGGTTCGCGCGAGTGCCGCCGTCTCGTCGTGACTCGCATCATCGACGACGATGACCCGGTCCACAACCCCCTGCGCCATGACCTCCTCGTAGGTCTTCATGAGGGTCTGCGCCGCATTGTAGGCGGGCATGACGACGATGACTTTTTTCCCTGCAAACATGCTTCCTCTGAAATCCCTTAATCTTCCACTCCCTGCAGGACCTTTACCTTGCAGGCTTCCACTCCCTCTGGGGAAAGTTACCTTATTGGTTCCCTCTCCCTTGGGGGGATAGGGTCAGGGTGAGGGTGATTAATTCTTTATTCCTCAAAGGATCTGATAGACAACGTGACCGTTGGATTCATAAACTTTAATCAGGCAATTCGCAAGCTTTTCCCGAAGGTTCTGTATGATTTCCACCGGGAAGTTGTCCTCGAGCGCCTTCATCAGCAACTCTTCCCGCACCAGAAGATGGGTGCCCCCCAGGGATCTCAGGAAGGCAGCGAGCGTTGCCGCATCCTTCGACGAGCGCACCATGGCCTTCAAGATGCCCACCTCCTGTCCTGCATGGTGGATGTACTCCCGGTCCAGGTAGTACCCCCGGGCGCTCAGATACAGAAGGTAGACAACGGCATCTTCCGGCAGTTCTCGATTGATAAAGGCCGTGGCCGGGTAGCTGCCGACCTGCCGGGAAAGAAACTCATCCCGCGATTCCTCGCCGAGGATGTAAGGCAGGGGCCGGATGGCCGTGAATTGATTTCCCAGGTAGAAGAGGTTTGCGGCAATGAGCAGGGCAACGGCGAAAGGAACCGCCCGTCCTGCCATCCTCAGGACGCTCTGCCTGCGGCTCGCCAGCCACTCGGTGCCGTTTCGTATCCCCATGACGGCGAGGATTGTCATGAACGGCAGGATTGGCAGGATATAGCGGATGCGCAAATCCGCCGTGAGAGCAGTCACGCTGAAGACAAATGCGACAAACAGGAAGAAAAAACACCGGTGGCCTCTTCGGTTTCCGACGAATGCAAAGGGTATCGCCAGTGCAAACAGAGAACTGAGGATGCCGTCGAAGTGCTGCGGCGAGTGATCCCGGCCTTCGAAAAAAATCCGCAACGGCAGAAGCAGGATCTGCCAGACATCTTCCCCATAGAGCAGTGTCCTGTTCCGGAAGAAATTAAAGCCCCATCTCTCCACATCGCCTGCCACCAGGAAGGCCGCGGGTTCACGCCCGCCATGGATAAACGCAAAGAGGTTGTCCAGGAGAGGGTAGATCGGGTTTCCCTGCAGGATGAGGTTTTTCACCAGCCACGGCGATACCACGGCAAGCGCAACCAGGGAAAAGAGTGCTCCCCACCGGATCGCCTGCAGCTGTCTTCCCGTATCCCTTGCATAGAGAAAACAGACGGCCCCGCCGAGGAAGAGCCATGAGATGAGGGCGTTGTATTTTGTGCCTGCGGCCAGCCCCATGCAGACGCCCGCAAGAAGGATCCATTTCACCTCTTCATAGCGGCCGTCCCGCCAGCGGAGATAGGAAAGGACGCTGGCCGTCGTGAAAAAGACCATCCCCAGATCCACGTATGCGGTAATGGATAATCGGATGACCATCGGGGTGCTGACGAAAACCAGCAGGCCGAGCATTCCCCAGATCCGTCCTGCATGCTTCTTGAGGTATCGGTAAACGAGATATCCAGTACCCCAACCGAACAGCATGTGGATCAGGGCGGGCAGCATATCGTTGCCGAACCGCAGCGCAACCCAATACATGAGATCCACGTTCATCGGGAAGTAACTGTAATCAGCCCAGGGCGTCTCGAAGAAACCTCCGTGACGGATCCAGAGTTTCGGGATGGCAAGGTGATGGATGAGCGCATCTCGCGATATGGGAGGGGTAAGGCAGAGGAGCCCCTCCAGGGCGATGATAACGAAAAGAGCCATGGAGATCAGCCACATCGTGATCCGCTCCGCAGACCCGAAGGGCGCATCGGCTAAACCGGACGCCCCTTTCCGATCGCGCGGCGTCTCCATTTCTTTATCGTCCGGTGAGCCAGGCATTTTCTACGCTTCTCCTTCTTGAATAACTCTACTTCGCGGCATGTGTGAGAACCTGCCTCATATTCTCCTCTATGGCACGGTCTTGCGGAGCGAGTGCATGGGCTTGTCTGAAGTGATCAACGGCCTCGTCAATCCGACCCAGATTTATGAGGGCTATCCCGATGTTATTGTGCGCCTGCGCACTTTGCGGATTGATGCGCAGGGCCTCAATCAGATGCGGCACGGCCTCCACCGGCTTTCCCTGCAGAATGGTCAGCATACCCAGATTGGTAAGAGCTCCCTCGTGAGCGGGGTCGATCCGGAGGGCCTGCCTGAAATCCTCCACGGCCTCGTCGAGTTTCCCCTGCTTCATGGAAAAGACACCACGGTCGATCAGGGCCCTTGTCAATCGAGGATCGATTCCCAGCGCCTTTGTGAAAAAATACATCGCCTCTGCCGGAGGGGTCTCGCGCGAGGCACACACCCCCAAGCCGTGATAGGGATCGGCATAATTCTTTTTCATCTCGATGGCCATCTGAAAATGCGGCACGGCCTTTTGACAGTCGTTTTGAGCCAGGTAGAACGCCCCGATGTTGTGGTGCGCCACGGGATTGACCTCTGTTACCAGGAGTGCATGCCCGAAGAGGGTCAGGCTGTTCTTCCAGGTCCCGACTTGTGCCCTTGCAAGGAATAGCAGCCCCGACAGCGCAATGAGAATAACGACGATGATCGCGTGTTTCCATTTCGGCTGCCTCTCAACGATCGCCTTCATCCCCCAGGAAATGGCGATGAAAAGGCCCACCAGGGGAATATACGTGTACCGGTCCGCCATGGATTGCGAGCCCACCTGGATGATCCCGATGACCGGGACCAGAGTGCCCAGGTACCACAGCCAGCCGACGAGCAGGAAGGGATACTCCCGCGCCTTTCGGACAACGAGACAGGAGACCGAACCCAGGAACAGAAGGGCAATAACGATCTTCCAGGCCGGCAGCAAACCTTCGTGTGGATATAAAACAGCCAGATCGACGGGCCAGAGCATCTTCCGGATGTATTCGAGGTACGAAACGGCTGCGTTGGCGATCCGAACCGCAAGGGGCATCTTCTCGATGGACCAGACGGCACCGACCTCCCTCTGCGCGACCAGCGTAACGAAGCTTGAAAGGGCAGCCAGGATGAAAAGCGGCAGCTTTTCAACGACGAGCCGCAGGGCAACGGTGCGGCCTGATGTCTTGTCCCGTCCTGACCATCGGTCGAAGGCGGTTCTCGCATCGGTGAATCGCCGAAGGGGCCAGTAATCGAGAAGCAGGAGGGTAAAGGGAAGCGTCACGAGCATCGGCTTCGACAGCAGGCCCAGGACAAATGACAGCATGACCAGGAGATAGCGGCGGATGGTGGGATGCTTCACATAATAAGCGTAGGCGCCCATCGTGAGGATCCAGAATAAGCCGCTGAGGACGTCCTTCCTTTCCGCGACCCATGCAACCGATTCCACGTGAAGGGGGTGTATCGCAAACAGGGCCGCCGCAAGTGCACTGCACCAGAGCGTACCGGTCATAGACGACAACACGAGAAAAAGAAGGACCGTGCTGGCCGCATGAATCAGCACGCTCGTCCGGTGATGGCCTCCGGCGTTCAATTGGTAGGCCTCGAAATCCGTCATGTGGGAAATCCAGGAGAGCGGATGCCAGTTTCCCGCATGAAAGGTTGTGAAGGACCACTTTACGCCTTCCATCGAAAGGCCGTCGTGAACCGGGCGGTTGTCCGTTATGTAGAGTTCGTCATCGTAGACAAAATCGAACGTTTGGACTGGCCAGTAAAGGATCAGCGTCACCGCCGCCAGCAGGAGGGCGATCAGCAAAGTCTGGCGAAAGCATTTACTTTCCATTCTTAACATACCCGAAGCCAGCATACTGCCTTTACCGCAGCCGGAGATTAGAATCGGCAAGGATTGAGATGGATCCGTTTAGATTGTAGCAAGAAGCGGGCCTTTAGTGATGTCTGCCGCATGCGATCTTTCTTTTCCTGTCTCAATGATAACGGCTTTGCCCGATAAAAAAACCGGGTGAAGGAAAATCCTTTCACCCGGTTTCGGTTGAACCCTCTTTAGTCTTCTTTACGGGGTGATCGCACCTGAGGCGCTGATCGTATACGTCGTGTTGCCGCTTCCGTGAACTGACGTGAGCGAAAGCCCCGCCATCGTGCCCGTAGCAACCGTCAGCGTGACGCCGGTGGATGCCGTATAGCCTGCGCCCTGCAGTTTTGCGACCGTCGCCGTGGCGGTGGGCCAGTCGCTGAAGTAGGCCTGGGCTGCCGTGTAGGCGTTTTTCACGTCCGCGCGGGCTGCCGTGTTGTAGCCCCGGATCCTGTAAGAGGTGAACTGCGGGATTGCGATTGCCGCCAGGATGGCGATGATCGCGATAACGATCATCAGCTCGATCAATGTGAAGCCCTTCTTGTTTCTCTTTTTCGCGAAATAACTGATCATGATAACCTCCTGTTGTTTTGTCTTTCCTATATTTATTTAAGATCGTTCGCCTTCTCACTCATTATTTTCAGACCGAACTGCCTGCTCTGTTTTATCGCCCCCCTTGTGGTGATTTTTTCGTTCTGACCTTGGTAGAGCATATCGCATGCCGTGGGCTGCGCTTTTCTTTATTTTTTTTATATCACAATAATTTCAGCATGATGCAAGTGTTCATCCGTCTTCCACGCATCGGTTCCATCCCTTGAAAATCGCAAAATAATGATGCATCTCATCAGCTCCTGCTGATCTTCATCACCATCCTCCCCGGCCCGCGCCTGGAGGCGAAAGCCGTCAGCAGAATCACGGCCGCTTCGATCCTTTTGTTTCGTGTTGCGATGATCATTGCTCGGAACGATAAAAAAACCGGGTGAAGGAAAATCCTTTCACCCGGTTTCGGTTGAACCCTCTTTAGTCTTCTTTACGGGGTGATCGCACCTGAGGCGCTGATCGTATACGTCGTGTTGCCGCTTCCGTGAACTGACGTGAGCGAAAGCCCCGCCATCGTGCCCGTAGCAACCGTCAGCGTGACGCCGGTGGATGCCGTATAGCCTGCGCCCTGCAGTTTTGCGACCGTCGCCGTGGCGGTGGGCCAGTCGCTGAAGTAGGCCTGGGCTGCCGTGTAGGCGTTTTTCACGTCCGCGCGGGCTGCCGTGTTGTAGCCCCGGATCCTGTAAGAGGTGAACTGCGGGATTGCGATTGCCGCCAGGATGGCGATGATCGCGATAACGATCATCAGCTCGATCAATGTGAAGCCCTTCTTGTTTCTCTTTTTCGCGAAATAACTGATCATGATAACCTCCTGTTCGATTTTCTTTTGTATATTCTGTATATTTTCCTATAAGAACTATCGTCTTCTTCGTCGACAACTTTAGACCGAACCGCTTATCTTTTCTATCGCCCCCCTTATCGTGATTTTTTCGTTCTGACCCTGGTAGAGCAAATCGTATGCCACAACATATATTTTTTTTATTTTTTGTATTTCATCATGATATCATGCACTTACAATTGATTTCCCGTCTTCCGCGCCTCGGTTCCAGCCTTTCGAGAACCGGAAGAAAGTGATGAAATTCATCATCTCCTGCTGCGCCTCATCACTTTCCTTCCCCATCCCCGTTCTCCATCTCGAGCTTCTCGAGTCGGTGCCGAAGACTGGGGAAACTCACCCCGAGAAGCGAGGCCGCTTTCGTCTTGGACCCCTTCGCCTTTTCGAGGGCCTTGCGGATGATCTCCCGCTCGAATCTCTCAAGTTCCCGGTTGAGGTCGACGCCTCTCTCGGGAAACGCCTCTTCGGGCCCGGTCGCGCCCGCTTCCCCGTTGCCGTCTTCGGCGATAATGAGACTCTCCGGCAAGATGATACTCGAGTTCTCCAGGGCGACGCTTCGTTCGATGATATTTTCCAGCTCCCGGATGTTTCCCGGAAACGGGTAGCCCATGAGCAGCTCTAGGGCGTACGTGGAGATCCTCTTGACCTCTTTGCCGAACTCCTTTGCGTATTTCTCGATGAAGTACTGCGCCAGAAGCGGGATGTCCTCCCTGCGTTTTCTCAGCGGCGGGATGCGGATCGGGATCACGTTGAGCCGGAAGTAGAGATCCTCGCGGAACTCACCCTGCTTGACCTTCTCCTGGAGGTCCTGGTTCGTCGCCGAGACGATCCTCACGTCGACCTTGATGTCTTCGGAGCCGCCGATTCTGCGGACCGTCTTCTCCTGGACGACGCGAAGCAGCTTGACCTGGAGGATGATGGGCAACTCGGCGATCTCGTCGAGAAAGATCGTCCCGCCCCGGGCGAACTCGAAGAGTCCCGCCTTGTCCGCAAAGGCCCCTGTGAAAGAGCCCTTCATATACCCAAAAAGCTCACTCTCCAGGAGGTTCTCCGGGATGCCGCCGCAGTTGATGGCGACAAAGGGCTTGTCCTTCCGGGAGCTGTTGCCGTGGACGGCCCGGGCGACAAGCTCTTTGCCTGTCCCGCTCTCCCCGAGGATGAGGACGTTGGCCGGCGTGTCGGCCACCTTGCCAATCAGGGCGTAGACCTTGTGCATCTCCCTGCTGCGGCCCACCATGGTCCCGAAGTACCTTGCGCCTTCCCCCTCCGCCGGGGGAAGCGAGGGCTCTTTCCGGGCGGTCTCTTTCTTGTCGATGGCGTCCCGGACAATGGCCAGCAGGTCATCGACATTGAAGTTCTTCTCGACGTAGTCATAGGCCCCCTCGCGCATGGCCGCCAGGGCCGTCTCGCCCGAAGCGAAGGCCGTTAAAAGGATCACGGCTGTCCCCGGCGCCGTCTCCTTGATCCCCTTGAGCAGGTCGATTCCGTCCACGCGGGGCATCTTCAGATCTGTGATGACGAGGTCGAATTTCTTCTTCCCGATGATCTCGAGTGCAGCCGCCCCGTCATCGGCCGTCGCAACCTGATAGCCGGCGCGGGAGAGCATGATATCGAGGACATCCTGCATGCCCCTGTCATCGTCGACAACGAGGATCCGTTCCATATCCGCTCCTTAGCTTGCGGCCCCGGCAGCCGCCGCGCGCTGCGCCGGGAGATTCGTTTCATCCGGAACGATCTTTTTCTCCGGTTCGATCCGGGGAAGCCGTATCGAGAATTGAGTGCCCGATCGGGCGTCGCTTTGCACGACGACCGCCCCCCCGTGGCTCTCCACGATCCGCCTCACGATGGCGAGCCCCAGGCCGCTTCCCCTCTCCTTCGTCGTGTAGAAGGGCTCCCAGATTTTTTCCAGATCGGCCGCGTCAATCCCGCATCCCGTATCGCCGATCTCGATCCTCACGGCCTCCCTCTCCCCGTCGAGCCCGTCGGGGCACGCCGCTACGCTGAGCGTCCCGCCGTCGGGCATGGCCTGCATCGAATTGATCATCAGGTTCAAGAGGATCTGCCGGATCTCGGCGGGATCGCCCATCACCCGAAGATCCTGCCCGAGGGTTTTCCGGATCTCCACCCGGGGATTCCATTCCGCGCCGACGGTAAGCGACTCGATGACGTCCTCCACGAGCCGGCCGATGTCCGTCTCCGATCGCCTGCCCAGGTTAGATCGTGCCATGAGGAGGAAGTTTCTCACGAGACTCTCCATCTGGTCCTTCGCCCGGAGAATGACCTGCATGAGCCTCTCGTCCGTCGGCTCCAGCTTCAGGTCCCGCCGGAGGATCTGGATGGAGCCGCTGATGGACTGAAGCGGTGTCCGCAGTTCGTGTGCCAGCCCTGCCGCCATCTGTCCGATGAAGGCAAACTGCTTGTTCTTCTCGCCCTCCCGTTCCATCTCCTTGACGGCCGTGAGGTTCTGGAAGATGAGGATGCTGCCGATCTTCACGCCGCGCTCGAAGAGGGGGGATTCGGAGATACCCAGGATCATCGACTCCCCGGATTTTTTCCGGATCACGACCTCGAATCGCTTCCTTTGACGCTTGGTCTCTTCAGGCTCTATCGGTGAAATAATGGCCGAGACCCCGGGGAAGATCTCCGCGATGCTGCGGTTGCCGACCTCCCCGAAGGCGTAACCGGAGATCTCCTCGGCGGCCCGGTTGAAGGAGCGGATATGGCCCTCGAGGTTTACCGTCAGGATGCCCGTGTCGACGGACTCGATGATGCTGCGGTGCAGAAGATCGAGCCGGTCGAAGGCCGTAGCCTTTTCCGCCAGCAGGCGCTTGGTCTTGCGCTCCTGCTCGACGACGAAGCTCGTCAGCAGGGCGATAAGGAAAAAGGAGGCCACATGGGTGATGGCCCGTGTGAGGATGTAACTCCGGGTCAGTTCCCCCCGGGGGACGATCCCCTCGTCATAGAGGAATTCGAAAATGCCCGGGAAATCCAGGTTCACGAGCAGCACGTAGCACAGGCTGCTCAGGGCCGCGATAGAGAGCCCGCCCTTCCGGCCCATGAACAGGGTCGAGTAGATGATCACGAGGGAGTAGAGGACTGAATAGATGCTGTCGATCCCGCCCGTGACCAGGACGGTCCCGGTCACGAAGATCACGTCGAAGACGGACTGTACCGCAATGTTCATCCGGAGATGCCGCGCCGTTTTGGGCAGGGCAAGACATGCGACTGAAAAGATGTAGATGGCCGAAATGAGGAAATAGCTGGTCCAGAGATACTCCTCCGGCAGCTGCCTGACGGCGCGGAACTGGATGAAGATCGTCACGCCGAGGAAATAGGAAACGACGGCGATCCTCGAAAAGACGATCCACCGGGTGTTTCGCTCGACCTGATCCTTTTCGAAAAGCTGATTTCCCGACATTACGCGAAAGTGCCCCTCTGACGACTGCATAAATCCCCCCCGCCCCCCTTTCGTAAAGGGGGGATCAAAGGGGAATTTTTATTCCTCGGCATATCGCAGTTTCTAAACAAAAAGGTTTCACCTGTTACTTTCGTCACATTTCCGGCAATCTTTAGCCTTTCCTGCCTCCACCCGTTGACAGACGCGCGCGAATGTGTTTTGACCTCTTCTATACGGCACGGTAACCTCCTTCCATCCAGGCAGCAGTGCTTTCATGTTCCTCTTCACCGGTCACTGCGAATGGGCTATGAGCGAATCCCCTGCGAAGCCTGCAGCCCATGGTAAGGTAAACGTGTGATCAAGCGTCCCCTCCCCATCCTTCTTCTTTTCTTCATCGGCGGTATCGTACTCGGGTACTCCACCGAAATTCCCCGGCCGTGGATCCTCGGCTCCCTCGCCGCCGGCTTCATTCTATCCCTGTTGTTTTTCGTCGCGCGGCGGCATGCCGCCGCCTTCTGCCTGATCGGGTCCTGTTTCTTCGCCCTCGGCACCCTGGGGATCAGCATGACCCTGCATGACGAACCTGCCCCGGATCACATTGTGCACTGGGCGGAAAAAGGGAAAATTGTCCTCGACGGGATCGTTTCCGAAAACCCGAGGGTCTCCGAGGACAGGACGTCCCTCGTGCTGGAGGCCTCGCGGGTTTCGGGCGAAGGGTTTTCCCGGGGCGTAAGCGGAAAACTTCTGCTCTCGGTCGGGGAGAACACGCGTCTTTTCAAGGTTGGCGATGTCATCCGGACGGAGACGCGCCTGAGGCACCCCCGAAGCTTTGGCAACCCCGGCGCCTTCGACTACGAGCGCTACCTCCGTCTCCAGGGGATCCGGGTGAGGGGCTTCGTAAACGACCCCCGGAAGATCGTCCTGATCCGCGAGGGACAGGGTGATCCCGCAAGGCAGGCCCTGGAGCAGTTCCGGACCCGGATCCGCGACCGCATCCGTTCCCAGGCCCCCTTCCCCGAGGGGACCCTCATCCAGGCCATGACCCTCGGGGAGCAGAGCGAGATCCCGCGGGCGATTCAGGACCGGTTCAACCGGACGGGGACCTCCCACATCATCGCCATTTCGGGCTTCAACGTGGGGATCATCGCCCTGATCGCCTTCTTTCTCGTCAGGTCGCTCCTGAAAACTTCGGAAACCCTGCTCCTGCGGTTCAACATCCAGAAGCTTTCGGCCCTGTTTGCCTTCGCACCCGTTGTCTTCTACGCCTTCGTCGCGGGGCTCGGCATGTCGACGCTGAGGGCCCTGCTCATGACGCTGGCCCTGCTCATCACGATACTGATGGGCCGCGGCAGAGACCTCTTCAACACCCTGGCGCTGGCCGCCTTCGTGATCCTGGTTGTCTCCCCGGCCGCCCTTTTCGACATCTCCTTCCAGCTTTCCTTCACGGCCGTGGCTTCGATCCTGCTTTTCATGCCGGGCATCACGGAGCGCCTGACGGCATGGAAAAACAAAGCGGAAGGACGCGCCGCGAGCCTGGGCAGGAGAATCACCGCCGATCTTCTCCTTTTTGTTGCCGTCTCTGCTGCCTGCACACTGGGCACCCTGCCCTTTATCGTGTACTACTTCAACCGCATCTCCAATATCACCCTCGTGGCCAACCTTCTTCTCGTGCCGATTCTCGGCTTTGTCGTCCTGCCTTTTTCCATGTTGCTCATCCTCGTCGCCCCGCTTTCTGATTCCCTCTCAGCCCCGCTTATCGACATCACAACGGTGCTGACCCGTCTTTGCCTGGATCTCAACGACTGGCTCGCCGCCCTGCCGGGGTCGTCTTCGATCATCACGACACCGACGATCCCCGAACTTACGGCCTACTATGTCATCCTGATCTCGGCGGCTCTGCTGTTGGGACTGCCCGGTCGCACCTCAGGGGAACTCCCCATCTTCCGGACCCGGCGGAATGCTCTGGCCGTGATGGCGCTGGCCGTGATTTTCCTGGCCGGCGATGCCGCCTGGATTCACCGGAAACTTCAGAACCGGGACACGTTGCGCGTCACCTTCCTCAATGTGGGCCACGCCAGTTGCGCCCTCGTCGAATTCCCCGGCGGAAAACGGATGCTGGTCGACGGCGGCGGTTCCTACGACGACCGCTTCGATGTGGGCCGCTACGTCGTCGCCCCCTTCCTCTGGCACGAGCGCATCGGGATCATCGACACGATCGTCCTGACCCACCCTCACCCGGACCATGTGAACGGACTTCCTTATATTTTGGACAATTTCGACGTGAAGGAAGTATGGACAAACGGCGACGAGACCCTCGTCCACTGGGGCGTCCCCTTGGTGGAAAAGATGAATCAGAAAGGCATCACGCCCCGCCACCTCACCTCGAAATCGGCGCCGATCGACATGAGCGGCGTGCGCATCGATATCCTGAACCCAGGGAAAGGCCCGCCTCCAGCTGAGGATCTCAACGACCGCGAGATCAACGAGCGGGCCCTCGTTTTGCAGCTAAGATGGGGCGATACCGCGTTTCTGCTTCCCTCGGACATCGGTGAGCCCACCGAGTCGAAGCTCGCTGCCCGTTACAGGACCCTGGCAAGCGGGGTCCTGCTTTCCCCGCACCACGGTTCCCACTGGTCCAGCTCACAACCCTTCCTCCGTGCCGTCCGACCGGATACGATCGTCATCAGCACCGGGCGGCCCGTCCGCGACGATGTCCTCGAGCGGTACCGGCAGACAGGGGCCGCCGTCTTTCGCACGGACGTGCACGGGGCCATCCGCATCACCACGGACGGGCGCCGTTACGAGGTTGTTCCCTTCAAAAGCCCATGATTTATATTGCCTTTCAGGGGTTAATGTGTTAGCAGTTCAGGTTCAAATTCCGCTGTTGGGTGTCATGCCATCATGAAGATCATCACCGCCGTCAGGGGGTTCAAGGACATCCTGCCGGGCGAATCGGAAAAATGGCAATACGTGGAGGGGAAGGCCCGGGAAATATTCGGGAATTTCGGGTTCCGCGAGATTGTCCTCCCCATCCTGGAGAAGACGGAGCTCTTCAAGCGCTCGATCGGCGAGACGACGGACATCGTCGAGAAGGAGATGTACACCTTTGTCGACCGCGGGGATGAATCCCTGACGATGCGACCCGAGGCGACGGCCTCGATCATGCGGGCCTACCTCGAGCACAGCCTTTACGCGTCGGAAACCCTGGTGAAGCTCTTCACCATCGGTCCGATGTTTCGTCGCGAACGCCCCCAGAAAGGTCGGTTCCGCCAGTTCAACCAGCTCAATGCGGAACTCCTCGGCTCGAAGGACCCGCGCGTGGATGCCGAAGTCATCCTGATGCTGATCCACTTCCTGCGCGGCGTCGGTGTTGTCGATGCGCAGCTCGAGATCAATTCCCTGGGCTGCCCGGCCTGCCGCCCGGCCTTCCGTGAGGTGATCCACACGTACCTGTCCGGAAAGAGCGGTGGTCTCTGTGAGGATTGCCAGAGGCGCCTTTCGACGAACCCGCTTCGGGTCTTCGACTGCAAGGTGGAGCAATGCCGGGAGATCGTCTCCACGGCACCCCTGCTGATCGAATTTCTATGCGGTGAGTGCTGCGATCACTTCAGCCAGGTCCAGACGAGCCTTAAGCAGTTCGACACCCCCTTCACCGTCAACGCACGGATGGTCCGGG
This sequence comes from uncultured Syntrophaceae bacterium, assembly GCA_964619035.1. Classification (GTDB taxonomy): domain Bacteria; phylum Desulfobacterota; class Syntrophia; order Syntrophales; family UBA2192; genus UBA2192. The sequence goes on from CAZUBX010000021.1 coordinate 39,237, forward strand.
GCCTGGACTACTACATGAAAACCGCCTTCGAGGTCACCACGAGCTCCCTGGGCGCCCAGAACGCCATCGCGGGAGGCGGCCGTTATGACCGGCTCGTCGAAGACCTGGGAGGCCCCGAGAGCCCGGGGATCGGCTTCGCCGTGGGCCTGGAGAGGCTCATCGCCGTGGCCCCCATCCCCGACGAGAGCGTCATCCGGAGACCCGATCTGTTCATCGCCGCCCTGGGAAAGGAAGCGCAGGACTGCGCCTTTGTCCTCTGCAACCGCCTGCGAATGGCGGGCGCCCACATCGAGACGGACTACGGGGCACGGAGCCTCAAGAGCCAGATGAAACGCTCCGACAAGCTGGGCTGCCGCTATACGCTCATCCTGGGGGAACGGGAGCTGCAGGAAAAGCAGGCCCTGCTGCGGGACATGAAGGGAAGCGCACAGCATACCATCGGGCTCGATAATGCAGAAAGTACCCTACTGAATTTACTGGGGAGGTAATACCCTTGTCCGACTTCATCTCGAAAATCAAAAGAACCCATTACTGCGGTCACCTCAAGGCGGATGACGCAGGGAAAGAAGTGGTCCTGATGGGCTGGGTGCATCGCCGCCGCGACCACGGCGGGGTCATCTTCGTCGACCTGCGCGACCGCGAAGGCATCGTGCAGGTCGTCTTCAACCCCGAGGCCCAGGCCGATTCCCACAAGGAGGCACACCGCATCCGCAGCGAGTTCGTCCTCGCCCTGAAAGGAACGGTGCGCAAACGCCCGGAGGGAATGGAAAACCCCGAGCTGCCCACCGGACAGATCGAGGTGCTCGTCAATACCCTCGACATCCTCAGCGAGGCAAAAACACCCCCCTTCGTGCTCGATGTCGACATGGAGATCTCGGAAAACATCCGGCTCAAGTACCGTTACCTCGATTTGCGCAGACCGGCGCTTCAGCGCAATATCATCCTGCGGAGCCGTGTGGCCGCCGCGACGCGGGAGTACTTCACCTCGCAGGGATTCATCGAGGTGGAGACGCCAATGCTCGCGAAAAGCACTCCCGAGGGAGCCCGCGATTATCTGGTGCCCAGCCGCGTCAATCAGGGCACATTCTATGCGCTTCCCCAGTCACCGCAGACGTTCAAGCAGCTTCTGATGATAGCGGGCTTCGACCGCTATTTTCAGATCGTCAAGTGTTTCCGTGACGAAGACCTGCGGGCCGACCGCCAGCCCGAGTTCACGCAGATCGACGTGGAGATGTCCTTCATCAACGAGGAGGACATCATCTCGACCATGGAAGGCCTCATGGCCTTCATCTTCAAGACCGCGACGGGCCGTGATCTCCAGACCCCCTTCCCCAGGATCACCTACCAGGACGCCATGGAGCGCTACGGCCGCGACAACCCGGACACCCGCTTCGCCATGGAGTTGCGCGATGTGACGGAGATCGTGAAGGACTGCGGCTTCAAGGTGTTCAACGAGGTGGCCGCAAGCGGAGGCATCGTCAAGGCCATCCGCATCGAGGACAACCGGCAGCTTTCCCGCAAGGACATCGACGGCCTGACAAACTTCGTCTCCGATTACGGCGCCAAGGGCCTTGCCTGGGCCCGTGTAAACGCCGACGGGTGGACCTCGCCCATCGTGAAGTTCCTCAAGCCTGAAGAGGTTCTGACCATCAACAAGGCGATGGAGGCCCGGGAGGGCGACCTCATCGTCTTCGTGGCCGACACCCCCGGGATCGTCAACGACGCACTGGCGAACCTGCGCATCCACGTGGCCAGAAAGCTCAACCTGATCCAACCCGACCAGCTTGCCTTCACGTGGGTCGTCGAGTTTCCGCTGCTGGAGTACAGCGACACGGAAAAGCGCTTCGTGGCCAAGCATCACCCCTTCACATCGCCCGTGGCCGAAGACCTCCCGCTTCTCGACACGGACCCCGCGAAGGCACGGGCCAGGGCCTACGACCTGGTTTTGAACGGGACCGAGATCGGCGGCGGCAGCATCCGGATCCACCGCACCGAGATTCAGCAGAAGCTCTTCCAGACACTGGGGATGAGTGCGGAAGATTCGCGCAGCAAGTTCGGATTCCTGCTCGACGCCCTCGAGTACGGAACACCGCCCCACGGCGGGATCGCCTTCGGCTTCGACCGCCTGATCATGATCATGACGGGCGCCCCGTCGATCCGGGACGTCATTGCCTTCCCGAAGACCCAGAAGGCAACCGATGCGATGACCGAAGCGCCCTCGAAGGTGAGCATCGAGCAGCTCATGGAGCTCTCGCTGAAGATCGTCCAGTAAGCGGCCGCCTGTCCGGCGTTACATTTTTTTCATATTGACAAAGACGGGGCGATTCTTTATTGATTTTGCATTGTTCACCGTCTCTCGAATCCCGCAGACGGAAAACGAGGGAACGCGGTGAAAAAGGAAGGTCTTCAACAGTGATTCAGATCAGGAACATCAATCGTCGGCTTGAAATGGGTCTGGGTGCGGCATGCCCGAAGGTGGCCGAACCGAAGCCTATGATCATTCCGACACGGGATGGCCCCTCCATGACTGGTTGAATCCAATTTCAGGAAGGAAGAGACAAGGGAGGGAACATCAGAGAGTTTCCTCCCTTTTTATTTGCACCCGGGCTGGGCAGGCGACGGCCGCCCGGATGACTTTCAAACATGCACCGCAGGTGCAGGGAGAACGGACATGGCAAAGTGGAACAAGGAAAAAAAGGTCCTCGATCACGAGCACACGAAATTCTGGCGCTACGAGGTAAAGGACGTCGAACAGCCGAACCTCCAGAAAGACGTCTTCCCCTACGACGAGGTCTGCCGCATCGTCTTCGATCACAAGCTCGTCATGATGAGCCCCGCCGAGGATATCTTCATCACCGACACGACCTTCCGGGACGGCCAGCAGGCCAGACCACCCTATACGGCCAAGCAGATCGCCGACCTGTTCAAGATGATGAGCCGGCTCGGCGGCGAGAAGGGAGTGATCCGCCAGACGGAGTTCTTCCTTTACAGCCAGCGCGACCGCGAAGCCCTCGAGGCCTGCCGCAGCCAGAACCTGCGCTACCCGGAAATCACCGGGTGGATCCGCGCCGTCAAGGAAGACGTCCCCCTGGTCAAAGAGGCGGGCCTCAAGGAGACCGGCATCCTCACGTCGGTGTCGGACTATCACATCTTCCTCAAGCTGGGCGTCACACGCAAGCAGGCCATGGAGATGTATCTCGACGTGGTGCGCTCCATCCTCGAGGCAGGGGTCATCGCCCGGTGCCATTTCGAGGATCTCACCCGGGCGGACATCTACGGGTTCACGATCCCCTTTGCCATCGAGCTGATGAAACTGCGCGAGCAGAGCGGCATCGACGTCAAGATCCGCCTCTGCGACACCATGGGCTATGGGATCACCTATCCCGGTGCGGCCCTGCCCAGAAGCGTGGACAAGATCGTCCGGGCCTTCATCGAGGACGCTGGCGTCCCCGGGCACCTGCTCGAGTGGCACGGCCACAACGATTTCCACAAGGCCCTGATCAACGCCACGACGGCGTGGCTCTATGGATGCAGCGGCGCCAACGGCACCCTGATGGGCATCGGCGAGCGTACGGGAAACCCGCCCGTCGAAGGCCTCATCTTCGAGTACATTCAGCTCCACGGGGACAATCACGGGATCGACACCACGGTGATCACGGAGATCGCCGACTACGTCAGGCGGGAGATGAACTTCAAGATCGCCCCCAACTACCCCTTTGTCGGCTCCGAGTTCAATGTTACCCGCGCGGGTGTCCATCTCGACGGGCTCGTGAAGAACGAGGAGATCTACAACATCTTCGACACGACGAAGATCCTGAAACGCCCCATCATGCTCG
>CAZUBX010000022.1:0-42854 GCA_964619035.1 uncultured Syntrophaceae bacterium
TGAAAAAGGGGGGGAAGGGGGGATTTGATTAGACGAAATAAACAGCAAGGCCCCCGTTGCGGGGGCCTTGCTGCTGATACGATGAAAGGAGATGGGAGTTGGCTGTTTCGTTTCAATACCCTCCCGGGGGTTCCCCGAGCTGAATCCCGTGATGAGAGTGTGTCCGCCCGATCTTTTCGACCCGCTCGCGCTTTTCCGCCTCGATCTTGCATTCGATGCACTGCGTCGCCGCGGGCGCGACTTGAAGCCTCTTCTCGGAAATGGGCTTCCCGCAATCCTCGCAAGTTCCGTAGATGCCCTCATCGATTCTCTTGAGCGCGTAGATCAGCTCAACGACCGACCTTCTTTCCCTGTCCTTCAACGCATACTCGTAGAGACGCTCTGTCTCGCAAGAGGCCAGATCGAACATGTCCGGAAGAAGCCCGTTGAGGTCTTCCGTGGGGAACAGGGGTTTTCCGTCTGCTTTCAGAATTTCATCGATCCGGTGATGCAACATCGTTTTGTATCGCTTCATTTTCACCGTAGCCATTAGTAAGCCTCCTTTTTCCACGGCATCAACATAGCAACAGGCCTGCCAGGAACTCCGCCCGGGCGAAAATTTTCATAACTCGTTGTCACGAAAGAATAAAAAGATGGGAGAACCTGCGAAGGTTCGATCTCGGCATGTCGCCGGCCGGCGCGACCGATCGGAAAAACCGTCGAAAAGGTGGGGTAAAAATGCTGTAAGATATTGATTAAAAGGATGAATAGAAAAAACGACATTTTTGTCGCTTCGGCGGACTGAAAGGTCGCAGAGAATTGGGCAGGGTAGGGCCACTGCACGGCACTGACGGATAAACCGTGAAGAAAAAAGAGGGTCAGGAGTCGGGGGTAGGTGATGACCGGAGGGAAGAAGGGCTGGGGCCTTCTTCCCTCCGGGGCAAAGGTGCGGGCGGTCTTCTTATCCGGTTATCCGGCCACTTCTTTTTGCAGGGCGGCATAGAATTCCGCCGCATTGCGGATCACGACCTCGTCGGCATCGAACGTGGAGTTGTGGTGCCCGCCGTGGGTCGGTGTTCCGAACAGGGTGATGAGTGCCTTGCCCCCCTTCTGCTGTACCCGCTCCATCATCAGCGTGATATCTTCCGAGGCATTGAAGGGAGCGCTCGGCACGACCTGTTTGATGGAGGGGAGCGTTTTCGCGACACGCTCGGCAATGGCGATGAGCTCCGGAGAACTCTCGGCCACCACGGCCATGGCCGCCGGTTTGATCTCGACCGCAAGATCGTACATCTTCGCGGCGCCCTCGATCACGTCGCGGGCCTTCTCGACCATGTACTCGTTGAGTTCGTTGGTTACGCCGCGGGTCTCCATGCGGAAGTAGGCCTTCTCCGGGATGACGTTCCAGGTGCTTCCCGCCTGGAGGTAACCCACATTGATCCGCGTGGCGCCCTGGCCGTGCCGGGCAATCGCGTAGAGGTTCGTGATGGCGCTACAGGCGCCCAGCATGGCATTTTTCCCCTGCTCCGGGCTTGCGGCGGCGTGCGTTGGGCGGCCGGTGAAGGTCACCTCGAAACGGGACAGGGCCAGGAAACTGTGCACGTTGAACGCGATGAGCCCCGTCTCTTTCAGCGACAGCCCGATGTGGCCGCCGAGGATATAATCCAGATCGTCCAGAATGCCTTTTTCGATCATGGGTGCAGCCCCCGAGAGATTTTCCTCGTTGGGCTGGAAGATCATTTTCACGGTGCCCTTCAACGTTTTTCTGTTGTCGGCGAAATACTTTGCCAGCAGAAGCCCCGTGGCCGTGTGGATGTCGTGGCCGCACATGTGGGCGTACCCGGGGTTCTGCGATACGAATCCCTGCCGGGCGGGCATGTGGGTCCGGTCCTGGGATTCCGTCACCTCGTTGGAGTCCAGGTCGAATCGGAATCCGATCACCGGTCCCGGATGGTCTCCTTTCAGGGTGGCCATGACACCGGTGCAGCCGCCCTTTGCCGGGGCAAGGAACTTCTCGTTGGCGCCCGCCTTGCGGGCCCTGTCGTATTCTTCCTGAAGTTTCTCCGCGTCGGGAAGCAGCAGCAGCTTGTCCTCGGCCACCACGTCGCGGCCCTGCTTGACGTCGTATCCCCACCCTGAGAGCTTTTCCGCAGCGAAGGCTGTGGCAAAGAATTCCAGCCACGAGGGCTGAGGGCATTTGTGCAACGTGCGCCGCCACTCCACCGCCTCCGGGTAGTTGACGGCAATGGATTCCTCCGGTTTATAACTCCCTTTTGCAGCCATGATGAATCCTCCTTCTTTCCGGCCGAATGTGACCGTAGCTATAACGTCAACAGGGGCCGCCTGTCAACAGGGCTTCCTATCCTGCGCGGCTCGCCCGTTCGTGGAACACGGCAACTCTCACTTGACGATCTCCAAGGCCTGGATGATCTTCATGATCTGCGGCGAGCCTGTGGCCGGGAAGATCTCCACGGCGTCGGCCAGAAGCCTCGTCAGGTGATACTCGGGGCTCACCCCGTAGCCGCCCAGGACCTGCATGGCCTTCAAGGTGACGCTTGTCGCCACCTCGCCCCCGATGTATTTTGCCCGGGCCGAGAGCTTGCCGATCTCACGAGGCGCCATGCCCCGGTCCAGGCAGGCGGCGGGATGGTAGATGAGCCAGCGGGCGGCGTCGATCTCCGTGTCCATGTCCACGAGCAGGAACTGGATTGCCTGGAGGGCCGCGATGGGCTTGCCGTAGAGCATCCGCTCCTTCGCGTATTTCAGGGCGATCTCGAAGGCCCCGCGCGCGATGCCGAGACCCACGGCCCCCACGGCGGCTCGGCTCACCGTGAAAGTCGCCATGGCCACAGCCTGGCCGCCGCCGTCCTTGCCGATGACGTTTTTCTTCGGGATGCGGCAGTTGCTGAAGCCGAGCTCGCAGACATCGCCCGATTTGAATCCCATCATGTCCTGCCTGCGGCTCACGATGAACCCCGGAGTCCCTTTCTCCACGGCGAGGATGCTGGCGCGCTCGCCCGTCTTTGCCAGGACCAGGACGACATCGCCCACGCTGCCGTTGGTGATGTAGACCTTCCGTCCGTTGAGGACATAGTCGTCCCCGTCGGCAACGGCCGTCGTGTTCAGCGTGGCCAGATCCGAGCCCCCTGTGGGTTCCGTCGCCGCCACGGCGGCGATCTTCTCGCCCCGGATGAGCGGCGGCAGCCAGGCCTGCTTCTGTTCCGCCGTCCCGTAGTTTTCGATCATGTACAACGGCGCCTGGGTCACCTCGAGGATGAAGGCGAGCGAAGGGTAGACGCGGGCGATCTCCTCGACGGCGATCACCGCCGGCAGGTGCCCCGCCTTCGACCCGCCATACTCCCGGGGAGAGGACATGCCGATGATCCCCAGCGCCCCGATCTTCTTGACAAGCTCGAAGGGGAATTCCCCTTTCCGGTCCAGCTCGAGTGCCTTCGGCGCCAGCGACCTGTCGGCGAACTCGCGCACCATGGCCCTGATCATCTCCTGCTCTTTCGTGAACTCAAACATGGCGATTCCCCCTTCTGTTAGGATTCGAGTTTTCACTTTCATTGGTTGCGCGGTGCAAACATGCCCTATCGTCGCGATTCCAGCTCCTCCACGAGGGCGGGAATGATTTCCCGGAGATCGCCGGCGATCCCGAGATCGGCGATGTCGAAGATGGGCGACTTCGGATTTTTATCGATGGCCACGATGACTTTCGATTTCGCAAACCCCGTGGTGTAGTGGGGCGCGCCGGATGCCCCGATGCTGATGAAAAGATCGGGGCTCACGGTCCTGCCGCTCTGCCCGATCATCTGCGTCTCGGGGACCCAGCCCGCATCGCAGGCGGGCCTGGACCCGGCGGTGACGCCGCCGAGCGCGCGCGCAAGACGATCCAGGAGGGAAATGCCCCCTGCCTCGTAGAAACCGAATCCCCCCGACACGATGATCTTCGCCTGTTCCAGCGCCCCCTCTTCCGATTCCCGGACCCTCTCGAGAGTCCTGGCCCGAAAGTCCTTCTCGTCGATATCGGGGCTGACGGTGACGATCTCCCCCCTTCTCGAGGGGTCCGCTGTGCCCTTCTCCATCACACCGGGGCGGATGGTGGCCATGACGGGCCTTTTTTCGGGGCAGATGATTTTCACCATCATGTTGCCCCGCCAGCCGGGAACGACCATCACCAGCTGATCCCGTCCGTCGATCGCCTCGATGTGCAGATCGGTGCAGTGGGCCGTGAGCCCCGTCCCGAGTCTTGCCGCCACGGCGGGCGCCAGATCGGCGCCGACGGAGGTGCCCCCCATGAGAACGATGTCGGGGCGGGTCTCACCGATGAGCCTGCAGAGGATCTTCGCACAGGCATCCGCCTGGTACAGGGCAAGCCGAGCATCCTCGACGACGAAGACGCGGCTGGCCCCATGGGCGATGAGTTCTGCCGCGCTTTGACGGCACTCCTGCCCGAGGACAACGGCCGAGACCTGTCCCTCCATAAGCCCCGCCAGGTCACAGGCCTTCTTCAGGATTTCGAGCGTCACGCCCGTCAGCCGGCCATCCCGCTGCTCCGCCCAGACGAGTATCTCTTTCATGTTGCCCTCACCTCGGACATTGCCTCGGACATCGGGGTGTTTCGCATGGTTCTCTCCAATCCACTCATCAACGTTTCAACCCGTTGCTGTTCACAGGGCATCCATTTCCCGGAGCTTCTTGACGAGCCCCCGGGCAGCCTCCTTCGGGTCCCCGCCGATCATTTCCACGTGCCTCTTGAGGTGGGACTGGAAAATCCCCGCGACGCGCGTCGGCGAGCCTGCAAGGCCCATAGCCTCCGCGGTGATGCCGGCGCATTCACAGGCGGCACAGCCCACCTCGACGATCTCCTGCTTCCCGGCCTCGAGGATGCCGAAAATGGTGGGCAGCCGGTAGCGGTTGATCCGCTTCACCACGGCGATGACGGCGGGAAGCCTCACTTCCACGCGCAGGAACCCTCCTTCGATCTCGCGCTCAACGAGGGCAATGTTTCCCCCGTCTGCAAACTCGATCTTCCGGGCGCAGGTGACGCGGGGCCGGCCCAGCGCCTCGGCGAGCTGGGCGGGGACCTGTCCCGTCGCGCCGTCCACCGATTCGTTTCCGCACAGAACCAGGTCGAAATCCCCGGCAGACCGGATTCCTGCCGCCAGGACTGCGGCCGTGGCGAGAGTGTCGGCTCCGGCAAAGGTCATGTCGCAGAGCAGCACCCCCCGGTCGGCGCCCATGGCCAGGGCATCCTCCAGGCACTTTCTTGCCTGGGGCGGACCCATGGTCATGACGGTCACCGTTCCGCCGAAGGCCTCCCGGATGCGCAGGGCTTCTTCAACGGCATGGCGGTCGACGGGATTGGTGACCGGCGGGATGCCCGCGCGGTTGATGGATCCCGTGACGGGATCCAGGGTGATACGGTCGAATTGTTCCGGGTCGGGAACCTGTTTGATGCAGACGAGGATGTTCAGGGCCATGATTGAAGGCTCCTCACGAGCGGATGTGTCTTCCTATATGATGTGCCTGACGCGTGTCAAGGCGATTGCCGTCGGTCGATGCCCGTGCGGATCACACCACATCGAGGGCATGGAGGTCGTCGATCTCGGTGTCGGTGATACCCAGGTGCCGGAGAACTTCCCTTGTGTGCTCGCCATGCCCCGGCGGGTGGGCGCGCCAGCCCGGACGGCTTTCCCCGAAACGCACCGGGAGCGCTGCCTGGGGCGCCTTTTCTCCCCCGGGGAGTTCTCCCTCAAACCACGTACCCTGGTGACGGATATGGGGATCCTGCAGGGCTTCTTCGAACGTGTTGACGGGGGCAATGCAGATTTTATCCGGGTCAAAGAGCTGGAGCCACTCGTCGAGCGTCCGTGTCACGAGGATGGAACCAACCTCCGCGATCATCTCGTCCTGTCGGTGCGGCGGGGCCCATTGCTCACCGATGAGGGATTCCCTGCCGATCCCGCGGCAGAGCGTCTCCCAGAAGTGCGGTTCCAGGCAGCCCAGGGACAGGTGACGGCCATCGGCCGTCGGGTAGACGTTGAAACAGGCATATCCCCCGCCGCCTTCCGTGAGGCCCCTCTTCGGAACGTGGTGGCCCGCCATGAAGCGTGACATCTCGAGGGCCGCGCAGGCGGAAACCCCGTCCAGGAGCGACACGTCGATGAAATCCCCCCTGCCTGTTTTGCCTCTGCTCAGAAGGGCGGCGAGAATGCCGACGACGCCCTGAAAGGCACCTCCGAGACCGGACATCTGGACGGGGGGCACGATCGGGGGGCCGTCTTTTACGCCGAGCAGATCGAGCACGCCCGAGAGAGCAAGAAGGTTGAGATCATGGGCCGGCCGGAGCCGGTAAGGGCCTTGCTGGCCGAAGGCCGTGAGCGCGCAGTAGATGAGTCCCGGGTTTTCCTCTTTCAGGACATCGTAGCCGAGCTTCATGCGCTCCATGGTCCCGGGCCGAAAGGCCTCGACGACGACGTCGGTGTTCCTTATCAGCCGGAGAAAAATCTCGCGGCCCCGGGGGTGGCGCAGCTCCAGGGTCATTCCCTTCTTGTTGCGGTTGCAGACGTGGAACAGGCTCCCCGTGCCGCCCACGAGAGGCTGGAGACCGCGGAAAAAATCCGGCGCCCGGGGGCTTTCGATCTTGATGACCTCGGCGCCGAGATCGGCCAGGATCTGGGCACTCATCGGCCCGGGCATGCGTGCGGACAGGTCGAGGACGCGAATCCCGTCGAGGGGCAGGGGCATGGCGAGGTTTCTCCTTTCTCAGTGGGTCCGACTCAGTGGGTCAGGTTGTATTTTTCGAGCTTCCGGTAGAGGGTGCTCCGGGCCATCTGCATCCTGAGGGCGATCTCCTTCTTGGAGAGCCCGGATTGGACCATTTTTTCGAGGATCTGGCGCTCCCTGTCGCGGGGCGATTCCTCCCGGGGCAGGACCTCCACCCGTGAGGGCCCGTGCAGGACCTCCGAGGGGATGAGATCTACGGTCAATTCATCCGTGTGGACGACGTTGATCATCCTTTCGATGATGTTCTGGAGCTCCCGGATGTTCCCGGGCCACGAGTAGCCCACGAATTTCTCCAGGACCCGCCCGTCGACGCGGACCCGCTTCTTTCCCATGGCGTCGCAAATCTTCTGAACGAAGCTGTCCACGAGCAGCGGGATGTCCTCGGGCCTGTCGCGAAGCGGTACCATCTGGATGGTGAAGACATTGAATCGGTAGTAGAGATCGTCCCGGAACCGCCCCTTGCGCACTTCCTCCTTGAGGTTCTTGTTCGTTGCCGCGATGATCCGCACATCGACGGATGTGACCCGGGAGCCGCCGATTCGCGTGATCGACTTGTCTTCGATGACCCGCAGCAGGACCGACTGCAGCTCCAGCGGAGTCTCGGCGATCTCGTCGAGGAAGATCGTGCCGCCGTCGGCCAGCTCGAACTTGCCCTGGTTGCCTCCGCGCTTGGAGCCCGTGAAGGCGCCCTCGGAGTAGCCGAAAAGCTCGCTGGAGATGAGATCCCGCGGGATGGCGGCGCAGTTGATGGCCACGTAAGGACCGCTGCTGCGCGCACTGGCGTTGTGGATGGCCTGGGCGAAGATGTCCTTTCCCGCGCCGCTCTCGCCCAGCAGCAGAACGTTGGAATTGCTCTGAGACACCATCCTTGCCTGGTTCACCGTCTCGACGAATTTTCCGTTGATGCCGCAGATGTCGTCAAAGGTGAACTTGGCCTTCGCCCCGATCATCCGGGTCACCAGCGTTCGGGCACGCTTGATCTCGTTGAGGATGATCAGGCGGCCGATCGTGCGCCGGTCCTCCGTGCGGATCGGGTTGCAGGTGAGCGTGTAGTCGACGGGCTGGCCATCGCGCATGATGATGCGGGCCTCGACGTCCGTGAGGGTCGCATTGTTCTGGATCAGGTTGAAGAGGGCCGCGTTATCCTCCCCCATGACGTCCCTGAGGCTCCTGCCGGTCAGCTGGCGCGATCCGCGGCCGATGATCTTCTCGGCGTTCTCGTTTACCATGGAGATCCGGTAGAGGCTGTCGATGGCGATGAGGGCCTCGGGGATGGACGCCAGGATCGTCTTCTGGAAACCGTCGGCGATCTGGCATTCGGACAGGGCCTTGCGCATCCTCATGTCGTTCTCTATGGCATAGGCGGCAGCGGCCACCATTCCCAGCGTGTGGGGGTTTGCGTTGAGGTAGGGACCCGTCATGTCGATGACGCCGATCAGATCGCCGTCGGGGTCATGGATCGGGGCGCCGGAGCAGGTCCACTTGTGCGAGTTGATGCAGTAGTGCTCCGTGGCGAATACTTGCAAGGGCCGGCCCAGCGCGAGCACCGTCCCGCATCCGTTTGTCCCCGCCTCTTCCTCGCTCCAGCAGGCTCCCTGGATGAAGTTCCCTTTCTTGACCCGCTCCACCACGTCGGCATCGCCGAGGACCTCGAGCAGGTACCCCTGGTCGTCGAAGAGGGCGACGACGAATCCGGATCCGCGGACGAAGCCACAAAGGTTCTGCATGAAGGGGCGGCTGATCTCGATGAGACTTTCATTGCGCTCGAGCAGTTCCTGCAGTTCTCTCTGCTCCAGGACCTTGTTTACACGTGTCGTGTACGGATTTACGTGGCGCTCTCGGCATCGCTTCCACGATTCCATGATGAACTCGGGAATGATCAGCGGGTTCTCGAGGGGCTGACTGTTGATGAAACGCTTCCATTCCCCCAGGATCCGGCCGAAACGCTCATTGTAATATCCCTGCATGGCACCATTCCTCCGTCATGGAGTGTCCCAAGATGTGTCCTGATTATGTCTCGAATTGGGGCACATGTATCATAATGGGACACGAAAGGCAAGGCATGTTAAGCCGGGAAAAGCAGGAAAAGTTATAATATGCAATGATATTAGCTAGTTGTTATTTGCCTGATTTATGGCATATTGCGTGCTTTGTAGAGGCGAGGTCAGATTGATTTTAAAGCTGGCTGCTGAAAAGATATTCGATGAGATCTGAAGAGATCCCAGGAAGGAGAGCTCAACATGCTGAGGACTAAAGAGCAATACCGTGAACGGCTGTTCAAAATGAAACCCAACATCTATATCGGGGGTGAGAAAGTAGGCCGCGACGATCATCGGTTAGTACCGGGAATCAATGTGTTGGACGTGACCTATGAGTTGGCGCTCAATCCACAATGGAAAGGATTGATGACCGTACAGTCGCCGCTCATCGGCGAAGAGATCAACCGGTTCGCCCACCTTCCGCAGAACCCTTACGATCTCTTGCAGAAACAGAAAATGATCCGCCTGGCCGCCCGTCGCGTCGGCGGCTGCATCCACCGGTGCATGGGCCACGACGCGATCAGCGCGCTGGCCATCTGCACCAAGGAGATGGACGAGGCCAAGGGAACGGACTACCACGAGCGCTTCCTGAACTACCTCAAGGAATATCAGCGAAACGACTGGGACGGCTGCTGTGCCCAGACGGACAGCAAGGGGGACCGCCTGAAGCGGCCCAGCGAGCAGCCCAACCCCGATGCCTATGTGCATGTCGTCGAAAAGAGAAAAGACGGGATCGTCGTCTCCGGCGTAAAAATGTCCATTACCCAGGTGGCATACGCCGACGAGATGTTCGTCCTTCCCACCCGTGCCCTCATGGAAGACGACAGCGCCTTTGCCGTGGCTTTTGCCGTTCCGGCGGACTGGGAAGGGGTTCACCTGATCACCCGCCCCGTGTGGCACCGGGAGAAAGACGACCCCGGCGCATCGCCCTTCTGCAAATACGGCGTCTCCGATTCCGTCGTGGTCTTCGACAACGTCTTCGTGCCGAACGAAAGGGTCTTCATGTGCGGGGAGTGGGATTTCGGCAGGCGGATTGCGCTGCTGTTTGCCGACTCGCACCGCCATAGCTACAGCGGCTGCAAGCCCGGCGTTTCGGACATCCTCTGCGGGACGACGGCGCTGGCCGCCGAAGCGAACAACATCCAGAAGGTGGGCCACGTGCGCGAAAAGCTGTCTGAATTTGCCGGGGCCGCCGAACTCGCCTTCGCGGCGGGTGTGGCCGCGGCCGTATACGGCGAGAAGACATCGAGCGGCGTGTTCTTCCCGAACAAGGTCTTTGCCAATGTCGGCCGGAGGATGACGGGAGAGCTGATCTATCACGAGTACAACATCCTCACCGAGATCGCCGGCGGCATCGCCGTGACACTTCCCTTCGATGAGGATTTCCACGCGCCGGACACCAAGAAATACCTGGACAAGTTGATCGTCCGCAACCCCAAGCTCCCGCCGGATGTCTCCCTGAAGATCTGGAAATTCGTGGAGAACATCGGGGCCTCGCCCATGTCGGCCTGGTACGAGATCGCCGGCGTCCACGGAGGCGGCTCGCCCATCATGGAGACGATCGCCCTCAATCTGGACTACAACTACGAGCGCAAGAAGAAGCTTGCGCGCTACCTCGCGGGCATCGACTCCGAATTCGACGACTCTGCCGATCTCGCCCTGGAGCCCACATTCGGAACGAGCCTCGTCGAGGACCCGAAGGAAAAACAGAAAAAGTAACGCTAGCCGGCGGTCCCGCGCGACCATCGGAAGGGGAAGGCATATGGCTGTGGATCTTCTGGAAAGACTTTTTTCTCTGAAAGGCAAGACGGTCCTCGTTACGGGCGGCTACAAGGGGATCGGCCGGGCGATGGCGGAAACCTACGCGGAGGCAGGGGCCGATGTGGCCCTTGTCGCAAGGAACCTGCTCGGATGCCAGGCGGCCGCAAAGGAGATTGCGGAAAAATATCATGTCAGAGCCATGGGCAGGGCCATGGATGTCAATGACTCCAAAAAGGTCGATGCGGTGGTTCAGGAGGTCGTTGCCGAATTCGGAAGGATCGACATCCTCGTGAACAGCGCCGGCATTCCCGGAAGCGAAAAGCCGGTGCTGAAAATGACCGACGAGGACATGGATGCCGTCATGAACGTGGATTTCCGGGGGACGTTCCTTGTTTCGAGGGCCGTTGCCCAGGTCATGGTCAAGCAGAAAGGCGGACGAATCATCAACGTATCGTCCATCCTCGGGAAGATCGCCGCCCGGAACATGGCGGGTTACTGCGCAAGCAAAGCCGCCGTGATTCAGCTCACGCGGGTCATGGCCCTGGAGCTTTTGCGTGACAATATTCAGGTGAACGCACTGTGTCCCGGGTATATCCTTACAGAGTTCAACCGCGATTTCTTCGAGTCCGAGGCGGGAAAGGGCCTTGTCAAGAAGATGATCCCCTTGAACCGGGTGGGAAGCCTCGACGAGTTGAAATCAACGGCACTTTATCTGGCGACCTGTCCTTCGTTTTTGACGGGAATCGAGTTGTATATCGACGGGGGGCATACGATAATTTAGGTAAGATGATCCACGCTGCGATGTTCGTAATCTCCCCGGTGGAGGGTGGTCATCGGAGCATGCAAAGATCGAACATGAAACGGGTCGGACTCAAGTTCTGCGGCGGGTGCGATTGCACCTACGATCGATTGGCGCACTGGGAGAGGATCAAATCGGAAGCGGCCGGCAAGATCCAATGGGTCAGCCTGGATGATCCTCATTACGATGCCGTTCTCATGATCCATGGCTGCCGGGTGGCCTGTCCGGAGAAGCAGTTGGACCCGCTGTATGCCGGGGTTACCGTCTCCGTCATGGACGATGCGACACTGGGCCTGCGCATCGTGGCGAAGCTGATGGAGAAAGTATTCATTCCTCATCTGGTCTGCGGGCCCTGAGAGTGAATGTCGCCAAAACGATTAAACCCTTTCTGCGAGGTGAATCTATGAAGATCGTGACGAAGGAAGATTACATCAAGAGCCTGAAAGACCTCAAGGCAAACATTTACTACAACGGCCGGAAGGTGGACGATGCGACGACGATGCCGGGCTTCATCCCGCACATCAACTCGGCGGCCAAAACGTACGAGCTGGCTCTCATGCCGGAGTACGAGGATCTGATGACGGCCAAGAGCCATCTGACGGGCAAGAAGATCAGCCGTTTCACCCACATCCACCAGTCTGTCGATGACCTCATCCGGAAAGTCCAGATGCTTCGCCTCATCTCTCACGAGACGGCAAGCTGCTACCAGCGCTGTGTCGGCTTCGACGCACTCAACGCCCTCTACATGACGACCTACGAGATCGACGAGAAACACGGGACCTCCTACTTCAAGCGACTCGAGGAATATCTCAAGAAGATCCAGGAAGAGAACTTCATGCTCGTCGGCGGCATGACGGACCCCAAGGGGGACCGCTCGAAGCGCCCCAGCGAGCAGGCGGATCCGGATCTGTTCACCCGCGTGGTCGAGAAACGAAAGGACGGGGTCGTCATCCGCGGCGCCAAGGCCCACCAGACGGGAGCCGTCAACAGCCACGAGATCATGATCATGCCGACCCAGGCCATGGGCCCCGGGGATGAGGCTTATGCCATCGTGGCGGCCATCCCCCTGAACGCCAAGGGGATCACCATGATCTTCGGCAGGCAGACCAACGAGGAGCGGAAAATTGAGTGCGGCATCGACGCAGGCAACTGTGAGTTCGGCATGGTCGGCGGCGAGGCCCTGGTGGTCCTGGAAGATGTCTTCGTTCCCTGGGAGCGTGTCTTCATGTGCGGTGAGGCGGACTTCACGGGCACCCTGGTGGAGCGCTTCGCTACCATGCACCGCCAGAACTACGGCGGCTGCAAGGGCGGCGTGGCCGACATCATCGTGGGGGCCTCGGCGCTGGCGGCCCAGTACCAGGGCACACTCGGTGCCTCCCACGTCAAGGACAAGCTCGTCGAGATGACGCACCTGGCCGAGACGGTCTACTCGGGCTCGGTGGCCTGCTCGGCCCTGGGCACCAGGACGAAGAGCGGCGCCTATTACCCGGATCCGCTGCTCGCCAACTGCACGAAGCACAACATCACCCGGCACATCTACGAGATCTCGCGGCTGGCCCACGACGTGGGTGGCGGAATCCTGGCCACTCTGCCCTTCGATCAGGACCTGAGACACCCCGAGATCGGCAAGTACGTGGAGAAATACATGAAGGGTGTGGCCGGCGTATCCACGGAAACCCGCATGAAGATCCTGCGCCTGCTGGAGAACATGACGGGCGGCACGGCCCTGATCGAGTCCATGCACGGGGCCGGCTCCCCGCAGAGCCAGCGGGTCATGTACCAGCGGCTCGGGAAGCTTCCCGAGAAGATGAAAATGGCCAAGAAGCTGGCGAAGATCGCAGAGTAGATTGGGGGGGCGGCTGTGGGCCGGTTCCGGTTGGCAGTCCTCGCCGATTCGGCCCAGTGCAGGTTGAAGTGAATCGGGATCCATGAAAATTATTGACTTCTATTCATGTAAACCGTATGGGGTTAAAAAGGGGTTTTTTTGTATGCAATTTATTTGTAGAAAAAAATAGAATGAGCGCTCAATCTATTAAGGGGGGAAAGGAGGGGTGATTCGAATTTCTGCAGTCGGGATGCCATCGGCCGGCGGCTTGTCTTGTTTTCATAAAAGTTAACCGACCCGTTCCGGAAGGGAACGAGGAAGGGAGTTTCATTCTTGTCATGTTTCAACCGGCGCAGATGGAAAAAAGGAAGGGAAACAGAAAACAGATAATTGTCAATCGCTTTGTGAAGGAGGGTCGTTCATGAATGATACTGCAAAAAAAGCATGGGGTTACCGACATGTAATCCTCTTTACCATCTGGCTGCTGTACCTGATCAACTATTTTGACCGGATCAGCGTCCTCACTCTCCTGCCGTTGATCCAGAAAGACCTGAGCCTCACGGCTGTCGAAATCGGCTGGCTGGGCTCGATCTTCTTCTTCGGCTACGCCTGCGCGCAGTTCACGGCGGGATACTTCGCAGATAAATTCGGGCCCAAGAAGACCATGAACATCGCCATCTGGGTCTTCACGGTCGTCACCGGCGTCACCGGTTTTGTCCAGAACCTCACCCAGTTCATTATCCTCAGGCTGGGACTGGCCGTTGGGGAAGGCCATCACTACGTTCCCTCGGTGCGTGCCATCGCAAACTGGTTCCCCATCTCGGAAAAAGGCCGCGCCAACGCCTTTCTGGCCACAACCTGGGCCGTGGCGCCGGCCATCGTCCCCGTTATGGTGACGTGGATGGCGGCGGACTGGTTCGGCGGTGCCTGGCGTCCGGTATTCTTTGTCCTGGCCGTTCCCGGCATCCTGGGCATCTGGATCCTTTATCAATTTGTATCCGACCTCCCCAAGGATATGCTGGCAAAGGGGAAAATGACGCAGGAGGAATACGATCTCATTACCGCTTCCGTCGGCGGGGATGTCTCAGCCCACGGGAGGACTTACAGCAGCAAGATGTTCACCACGGACATCCAGTTTTATCTCTATACGATTTCCTGGTTCATCATGCTCATGATCTACTGGGGCATGACCACCTGGATCAGCACCTTCCTGGTCAAGCAGCACGGCCTCAATCTCAAAACCATGGGCCTCTATGCTTCCATGCCTTTCGTCGTGGCCTTCTTCTCCATGTACCTGGGCGGCTGGCTTGCCGACAAACTGTTCCAGGGCAAACCCAAGGTCGTCACGATGATCTCCTTCATGGGCTGCATCCCGGTCCTCTACATGATCGGCAGCGTCCCCAAGGGAGAGACCGGCATGCTGCTGCTGGCCCTTGCGCTGGGCGGATTCTTCATCAACCTGGCCTGGGGTGTCATGCAGGCCTTCCCGTCCATGCGCTACCCCAAAGAGATTGTCGGTCGTGCCATGGGCGTCACCAACGGCGTCGGCCAGTTCGGATCCTTTATCTCTCCCCTGATCGCGGGTTACCTGGTCGTGACGGCAGCCGATGGTTCATTCAGTTTCACCAACGTGTTCATCTTCTGGTCCATTCTCGCCTTCATCGGAACGATCTGCGTGTCGTTCCTCAAGGAGAAATCGGTGGTCGAGCACACCGACTTTGAGACGCAGAAGTAAGCAGCCGAGCAAAAGCAGGGGCCATGGTTCTGTCTGCAAAACATGGCCCCTGCTTCATCCATGCAAACCCTAACGGGCGTGTGTCCATCGCGTCCTCAGAAAATGGAGGTTCCTATGGAGAAACTCAAGCCCGGTCCCCTGTCGGACATCACGGTTCTGGATTTCACCTGGGTGCTGGCGGGTCCCCATGCATCGAAGACGCTGGCCGACATGGGCGCCAACGTCATCAAGGTGGAGCAGTACAAGGCCGGCGCCAACGAGCGGTGGCTTCCTCTGCGGATCACGAAGAACGACGTCACGCAGAGCTCCTACACGATCACCGTCAACCGCGGGAAACGCAGCGTCTGCGTCAACATGAAGAACCCCAAGGGGATGAAGCTGATCCAGGAGCTGATCAAGAAGAGCGACGTCCTGCTGGAGAACTTCGCGCCCGGCGTCATGGAGCGGCTGAAGCTGGACTACGATTCCGTGAAGAAGATCAAAAAGGACATCATCTACTGTTCGATCTCCTGCTTCGGCCACTGGGGTCCCTACAGCCACAAGCCGGGCTACGACATGATTGCCCAGGGCGCCAGCGGCTGGACGGGCCAGAGCAACCCCCCGCTCATCGCCCCCGTGTCCATCGGCGACACGACGGCCTCCATGCACGCCTGCACGGGCATCCTGGCGGCGCTGCACCACCGCACAAAGACGGGCGTGGGGCAGAACATCGACATCTCCATGATGGACTGCCTGTTCTCGCTTCATGAGAACACGCTTCCCTGGTTCATGATCAGCGAGGCGGCCGGAAACCCGATCAAGCCGGCCAAGATCGGTCAGAAACACCCCGGATATGCACCCTACGGCATCTACAAGGGGAAGAACGGCTTCATCTGCATTGCCTGCCTCACCGAGGCGCGTTGGGTTCCGCTGGTGGAGCTCATGGGACCGAAATATGTCTGGCTCAAGACGGACCCCCGCGCGGCAACGGTCTCCACGCGCTGCACGACGGAAAACGCCCCGATGATCCACGAGGCATTGGAAGAGTGGGTCATGTCGCAGGATTCGGTGGAAGAAGCGGAGCGCCTGCTGGAGAAAGCAGAGGTTCCCTGCCTGCGCGTCCGTGACATCGTAGAGCTGGCCACGGTGGACCCGCAGATCAAGGCCCGCGAGATGATCGTCACCGTCGATCAGCCCTTCCTCGGTCCCATGAAGATGTACGGCAGCCCGCTGAAATTCTCCGAGACCCCTTCGGGCATTCGGGGCTATGGGCCCTTCCTGGGGGAACACAATGACGTAGTGTTCTCGGAAACACTCGGGATGACGCAAGAGGAGATCAAGGCCCTTTACAGCGAGGACGTGATCTACCACGAACCGGCCGTCGATCGTCTGAAGAAATAGCAAATAATCTCACAATAAAAAAGAGGCCTTGCTTTCGCAGGGCCTCTTTTTTGTCTTTTCTTTGATCCTTCTCTTACCCCTGGACCCTTTAGCCTGGACCCTGTTCCCTTTGCCGGTAGTACTTTTCCGCCATGTAGGAGCTTCTCACGAAGGGTGACGAGGCGGCGTCCCGGAAGCCTAACCGCAGGGCGTCCCGGTGGTATTTCTCGAAGATTTCGGGATGCACGTATTCCACGACGGGGTGGTGCCCTGACGAGGGGCTGAGATACTGTCCGATCGTGATCACGTCGCACGAGGCTGAGCGAAGATCCACCATCACCTCGAGGACCTCCTCGCGCGTCTCCCCGAGCCCCACCATCAGCCCGGATTTGGTGGTGAGCGACGGGTTCAGGGCCTTCGCCTCCCGGAGCACTTCCAGGGAGCGCCGGTAGTCGGCCTGGGGTCGGACCGACGCATAGAGCCGTGGCACCGTCTCGACATTGTGGTTCAGGACCTCCGGGTCGGCGTCGACGACGGTCTTCAGGGCGGCACGCGACCCCTGGAGGTCGGGGATGAGGACCTCGATGCCAACGCCGGGGCACTCGCTCCGCATCACCTCGATGACCCGGGCGAAGTGCTCCGCGCCGCCGTCGGGAAGGTCATCCCTCGTCACGGAGGTGACGACGACGAATCGCAGGCCCAGGCGCTTCACTTCCTCGGCGAGACGTAACGGCTCGTTGGCGTCGAGCTCCAGAGGCGTTCCCGAGTCCACGGCGCAAAATCGGCAGTTGCGGGTGCAGACATTCCCCATGATGAGAAATGTGGCCACTCCTTTGGAAAAGCACTCGCCCTGGTTGGGGCAGCAGGCCTCCTGGCAGATGGTGTGAAGCCTGTTCTGCTCCAGGTTTCCCTCCATGGACTGCACGGCGGCCCCCACGGGGAGCCTTTTTCGGAGCCATTCGGGTTTTCCGGGGATCATCTTGTATGATTCTCCTTGTCTTGCTCCCGTCGAAGCAGCCGTCTCGTCATCCATGTCAGCCAAATTCCTTTGGCGCATCTACTCTACCTGATTTGTCTTTTCTTTGCGACGGGAGAAACCGAATGACAGAGAGGGAAGGCGGGGCTTCAGGCCCCGCCTTCCCGGAGGGAGGTAGAATCCTTGCGGATCTACTCGAATTTGTCGGGTTTCTTGAAGCCGAGCCGCGTCCAGTACTTCTCGGGCATCACCTGGGGGTTCTTGTAGAAGACCCAGGCGCAGGGCTTCGTCTCATCGGGGTTGTATTCCGTCACCCACAGCGGCCAGCCGCCCCACTCGATCATCAGCATCTCGTTCATGGCGCAGTGCAGGCAGTAGTAGGGCACATTGGCCTGGCTCCAGCTCCAGGGGTAGGCCTTGGAGGTCTTTGCCCAGTTGTAGGGGGGGCCATAGCGCGAGGGGGTCCCGTCCACGGGGTCGCCTCTCCGCATCCTGCCGCCGCTGCCGCAGGGGTTGCAGCCCAGCACGATCTTGTCGTCGTCCTCGGTGAAGTCGAGCTCGCCCATCTGCCGCGGACCGCACCGGTGGGCGCGGAAGACCTCGGCGTTGAGCCAGATCCTCTCCATGGGCGACATCTTGCGAAGGCCGCTCCAGGTCCGGCGCATCATCCAGGTGCTCTGGGTGTCGCGAAGCAGCTGGTACATGGCCTCTTCGCCGAATTTCTTGGCAACCTTGTCGAGCATGTCCGACGTCCAGTCGGAATAGAGGTCGTGAAGCCCCTTGCTCTCGATGATGATGTAGTCGGCCAGCTCCTTGGCCAGCTCGGTCTTGCCCTCGTCGATGCAGCGCTTCACCATGTCGGGCGTGGGCACGCCGAGATCCTTCAAATCGTCCATGCGGATTTTTCTTTTGATCTTGTCCCACTTCTCGTATTTCAGCATAGCTTTCACCTCGCTTATTCTATTTACTTGCCGTTTTTCTTGAGTTCTTCGGGCAGCCGGTCCACTTCCGGTGCGTGGTAGAGGACGTCTTCGCCGTAAAGGGCCTTGACGTCTGACTCGGCCATGCCGATCTCCTTCGTCAGGACTTCCACGTTGTGCTCGCCGACGAACGGCGCGTAGCCCCTGGGGCCGGCAGGCGTTTCGGAGAACTTCAGGGGGCTGCCGTAGTGCCTCATGGTGCCGAGGAAGGGCTGGTACATCTCGACCATCATCTCGCGGGCCTTGATCTGGGGATCGCTGTCGGCCAGTTCCTTGAGGGTTCGGCAGCGGATGCAGGGGACCCCCGCCTCATCGAGCATCTTCTCGCATTCCGCCACGGACGGGAGCGTCATGACCCATTTCGAGAGCTGCTCGTGGATATAGGGCGCATTGTCGACGGAGCAGCGCGTGGAGACGTCCTTCGCCCTGGGATCGGTCAGCAGGAACTCGAACTCCTTGCCCATCAGCTTCACCAGGGGCTGCCAGCGGGGTTCCGTGAGGCATGCGATTGCCATGATGCCGTCTTTGCCCTCATAGAGCCCGTAAGGGGCGTAACCGGGGTGCTGACCGCCGATCTTGGGGATATCCAGCTCCTTGCCGGTCTGGCCGGCGGCGGTGCTGATCAGGTACCAGGGCAGGGTGTTCTCGTGGAGCGAGAAGAGGCAGTCCATCATGGAGATGTCGATGTTCTGGCCCTGGCCAGTCACCTTCCTGTGGTAGAGTGCTGCGTTGATCGCCGTGGTGGCGTGGATCGCGGCCACGGTGTCGCCGATAGACATGGGGGCGATGATCGGGGGCTTGCTCTGGTTTGACCAGCCGCTGGCGCCCTGGGCGATCATGTCGTAGCCCGGCCGGTCCCAGTAGGGACCCCAGTGGCCGAAGGACGAGATCGAGCAGTAGATGATGTCGGGCTTGATCTCCTTGACCTTGTCATAGTCCAGCTTCAGCTTGCCCATGACATCGGGGGCGAAGTTTTCGATGAGGACGTCGCTCTTCTTGATGAGCTTTTGGATGATCTCCATCCCCTTGGGGCTTTTCATGTTGACGCAGATGCTGCGTTTTCCGCGGTTGACGTTGATCGTGTAGGAGCTCTGCGTGACGCCGTTTTTCTCGACGCGCTTGGGGAGCCAGCGCTCGTTGGCGCCGGCCTTGTACTGCTCGACCTTGATGACATTGGCGCCCATGTCGGCCAGCGTCTTCGCCGCGTGGGGCCCCGCCAGGACCCACGTGAAATCCAGTACCGTTACGCCCGTCAGGGGGCCCGGCTTCAGGTTACTCATAAATACCTCCCTTTTCTCTGGTTATAGTGTTTATTTTCATTTGCCTGCCGCCGCAAGTCCGGTATGGGGGGCCTCGCCTAGTCCTGATCCGCGACCCTCGAACCTGTTTTGCCTCAGGGCTGCTGCAGCGGCATCACTTCGATTTTTTCTTTGCCCTCTCGTCGTATAGAAGCCCGGCCACAAAGGCGGCCACTTCGCCTGTGACCCCGGCGCACGTCTCGAGGCCGCCGCCGGCGAAATAAGCATCGGCCTTCACCGGGTCGGCCAGGTCGGTCTGTGTCAGATCGCGGCAGTTGACCGTGCCGAAGCGGACCTGGAAATGCTTCACGAGCTTGCGGGCGGGCCGGATGCCGTCGATGATCCCCTCCATGCCGTCGGCCATGCTCCGGCGGCCGAAGACCACGCCCAGGACCATGAGCCCCCCGATCAGGGCGCCGCAGTTGTTGCCCGTCAGGGACATCCCGGCGGCAAAGGGGCTGGCGGCCATGAAGAGGGGGGCGTTGTCCTCCTCGAAGATGTCGAGAAAACACTGTACGACGGCCTGGGAGCAGCCGTGACAATTGAAGTCGTAGTCGTAGGCCCTTTTCCGGGCCGCCTCGACGAATTCCTCTCTGCTGCCGTATCGGTCGAGCTTGCCGAGATCCACGGGATGCCTCGTTCACGGTGTCGCCTTCCTCGCGGAATCCCTTATTTTCCGCCGGGGGAAGCCCCCGGCGGAAAATAAGGAAGGGAGAGAGGTAGTGACAGAGAGACGTTACAGGCCCAGTTCCTGGGCCACGATTTCACGCTGATAGTTGGGGCTGCCGAAGGCGTATTCGCCGGCTTTGGCCCGCCTCGAGTAGATGGGCATGGCGTGCTCGACGATGTAGCCCGTCCCGCCGAAGATCTGGTGTCCGATGAGGGCCACCTTCTTGTAGGCCTCGCTCACCCAGGTCTTGGCCACGGCGGCGAACTTGCGCGCCTCGGGCATTCCCTGGTCGATCATCCATGCCGCCTTGTAGGTGATGTAGATGCTCTGTTCGGTGGCCATCTTCATGTTGGCGCACAGGTGCTGCACGGCCTGGAACGTGCCGATGGCCTTGCCGAACTGCACGCGCTCCTTGGCGTAGGCGACGGCCAGCTCCATGACCTTGTTCGAGCCGCCCAGCATCTCGGCGCACTTGGCCACGGCGGCGATCTGCAGCGTTTTCTCGATGGCGGCAAATCCCTTGCCTGGCTCGCCCAGCAGGTTGGCCTTTGGCACCTTCACCTTCTTGAAGACCACCTCGCACTGCTTGTCGCCGGCCACGGTTTTGAGCAGCGCGATCTCGACGCCGGGGGACTTGGAGTCCACGAGGAACAGCGAGATGCCGTCGCGGTCGGCGTCCTTGCCGGCGGTGCGGGCTGCAACGACCATCCAGTCCGAGACGTTTGCGTCGGGCACGAACAGCTTAATCCCGTCGATCATGTAGCTCTCGCCTTCCGCCTTGGCCTTGACGGTCACGAGCGCGGGGTTGTACTGCGTCGTTGCCGGTTCGGTGAGGGCGAGCGTCATGCGCAGGCTGCCCTCGGCGATCTTGGGCAGGAACTCCTGCTTCTGGGCCTCGCTGCCGGCCGCCAGGATCGTGCAGCCGCCGAGGATGACGGTGGAGAAGTAGGGGCCGGGCAGGGCCGCGTAGCCCATCTCCTCCATCAGGGTCACCATGTCGAGCACGCTGCCGCCGATTCCGCCGTATTCTTCGGGGAAGAGAATCCCCATCCAGCCGAGCTCGGCCATGCCGTTCCAGAGCGCCGGCGTGTAGCCCTTTTCTTCCTTTTCCATCTCGAGGTACCATTCCACGTTCGGGCAGGCCCCGGCGAGAAACCTGCGCGCCGCCTCCTTGAGCATTTTCTGGTCGTCGGTATATGTAAAGTCCATGAGACAAACCTCCTGATATCGGGTTATCGTTCAATCAGCCCCTGGGGAGACCCAGGCCGCGGGTTGCGATGACGGTTCGGCCGACCTCGCTCGTGCCGGCGCCGATCGTTGTCATGAAGGAGTGCAGGAACTCCCACTCGATACGGCCGTTGAGGGGCACGTACTTGGAGCCTTCCTCGAGCTGGCAGTACTGGTCGAGGATCAACATGGCGTTGTCCACCATCCGCTGCTCCATCTCGGAGATGACGACCTTGGTGATCTCGGGCTCGCAGGTCATGGTCTGGTGGTTCCACTCCATCCAGCGGGCGTGGTCGGAGAGCAGCTGCGTCGTCTCGATCTCGACGGCGATCTGGGCGATCTTCTGGCGGACCGTGGGGTCCTCGGACAGTGGCTTGCCCAGGTATGTCGTATTCTTCGCGTAGTCGATGATCATGTTGAGATAGGGGTAGTAGCGCGAGGGAGTGAAGACATAGTTGCGCTCCGACATGAGGGCCTCCATCATGTAGTAGAAGCCCTTGTTGACCTCGCCCACGAGACGATTCTTGGGGACCTTCACGTCGTCGTAGAAGACCTCGTTGGTCCGCTCGCCCGACATGGTGATCATGGGCCGGATCGTGATCCCGGGGCCTCGCTGGTCGACGATGAAGAGGCTGATCCCCTTGTAGGGGGAGGCCTTCAGGTCCGTCTTGGCCGCAAGCCAGTGGTAGTCTGCGTAGTGGCTCTCCGTGTTGAAGGTCTTCTGGCCGTTGACCAGGTAGTAGTCGCCCTGGTCGATGGCCGTCATCTTCATGTTGGCCAGATCGGAGCCCGCCTCGGGCTCCGTGTAACCCAGGCCGAACTCGATCTCGCCCCGGACGATGCGGGGGATGAATTCCTTTTTCATCGCGTCGTTTCCGCGGCGCAGGATCGTGTGTCCCACCATCGTGTAGGCCACGTCGTTGGGCACGTGGGCGCTCCAGCGCCTGCCCAGCTCATCGATGAGGATGAAATCGTAGATGGGGGAAAGGCCCTTTCCTCCGTACTCCACGGGCCAGCTCCAGCCCAGCAGGCCCGCCTCGTAGAGTTTCTTCCCGAAGACGCGGCCTTCGACATCCAGACCCAGGTCTTCCCAGTTCTGCCGGGCGATCTCCTCGGTCAGCTCCTTGTCGAGGAACGCCGCGACTTTTTGCTTGTAGGCGTTCTCTTCCTTTGTGTATCCGAAATCCCAAGCCATGTGTGTTACCTCCTCTCAAGGTTCCCTTCGATGTTGCTGAAGCCGGGCTCGATTTCCGCCGGGACCGGATCAGCAATGATTTAGCACTCACTCAGTTTTCCTGCGCGCCTCCGGCCCTTCGAGAAGGAGCGCGCCGGCTTTCAGGGCATGTGGATGGCCCCGCCAGTGATGGTCATGGCCGCTTCCATGATCGCCTCCGACACCGTCGGGTGCGGGTGGATGGCGCCTGCCAGGTCCTCGGCGGTCATTTCCAGGGTCATACCCAGGACCGCTTCGGCGATCATGTCCGTGGCGTGGGGGCCGATGATGTGGACTCCCAGCACCTCGCCGTACTTCTTGTCCGAAATGACCTTGACGAGCCCTTCCGTCTCGTTGAGGACCAGGGCCTTACCGTTTCCACGCAGGGGGAAGCGGCCGACCTGGATCTCGCCCCGTTCCTTTGCCTTCTCCTCCGTGAGCCCCACGGAGGCCACCTCGGGTGTCGTGTAGATGCAGGAGGGGACGGCCTTGTAGTTCATGACCTCGCGGTGCCCGAGGATGTTGCGCACGGCGCACTCGCCCTCGGCCGAGGCCAGGTGAGCGAGCATGATGCCGCCGACCACATCGCCCGCGGCCCAGATGCCGGGGACGTTCGTTTCCATGTACTCGTTGACGACGATGGCGCCCCGTTCGTGCTTGACGCCCACCTTGTCGATGTTGAGAAGCGAGAAGTCGGGCTTGCGGCCCACGGTGAGGAAAACCTTCTCGGCGGTGATCGTCTCGGTCTTGTCGCCGATCGAGTAGGTGACGGTGTTTTCCGTCTTCTTGTGGGCGATGCCCTTCACGGCGGCTCCGGTGACGACCTTGACGCCTGCGGCCGAGAGCTGCTTCTGGAGAATCGCTGCGAGCTCCTTGTCCACGCCGGGGACAAGCCCGGGCAGCATTTCGATGATCGTGACCTCGGTGCCCATGGCGATCAGGAACTGGGCAAATTCCACGCCGATGACGCCGCCGCCGATGACGACGACGCTTTTCGGCAGGGTTTTCATGGCCAGGACCTGGTTGGAGTCCATCACGTCGGGACCGTCGATCCCCTCGATGGGAATCCTGCCGGGCACGGATCCCGAGGCGATGAGGATGGCGTCGCCCTGGACCTTCTCTCCGGTCTCGTTGACCTGGACGGTCTTCGGGTCGACGAAGGAGGCCGTTCCCTGGATGACCTTGACCTTCTTGGCCTTGAGCAGGGCGCCCACGCCGCGGGTGAGCTGTGCCACGACCGTGTTCTTGCGGGCCATGACGGCGCCGAAGTCCACTTCGTAGCCCGTGCACTTGATTCCAAATGTATCTGATTCTTTCATGGTCTGGATGACATTCGCCGACTGCAGCAGCGCCTTGGTGGGGATGCATCCCCAGTTGAGACACGTGCCCCCGAGGGCGTCTTTTTCGATGAGCGTCACCTCGGCGCCCATGCGGGCCGCGCGGATCGCAGCCGGGTAGCCTCCCACGCCGCCGCCGATGATGGTGATACGGGTCTTGTCTGCCATGAATGATCTCCTCGTTCGTGTTTTATCAGTTCCAGGGGGAGGGTTGGCCGGTCTCCCCGGTAAAAATGGTTCGGCGGTTTCCTTACCCAAGAATCATAACAGGGTCCTCGATGAAGGCCTTGAGCGTCTGCATGAACTTGCCCGCCTCGGCCCCGTCGATGGTGCGGTGATCGTAGGAGAGGTTCACGTTCATCATGGGCCGGATGACGATCTGGCCCTTCACCACGACGGGCTTGTCGATGATGGCGGCCACGCCCAGGATGGCGTTTTCCGGCTGGTTGATGATGGCCGTGAACTGTTCGATGCCGAACATGCCCATGGCCGAAAGCGTGAAGGTGCTCCCCTTGATGTCGTCGGGCAGGAAACTGTTCGTCTTGCCCTTCTTGATGAGGGCCGTGCGATCGACGGCGATCTGTCCCAGGCTTTTGGCGTTGATACTCTTGATGACGGGGACGATGAGGCCTTCGTCGAGGGCCATGGCCATTCCCATGTGGACCTCGGGGAGGTACAGGATGCCCTTGTCGGTCCAGCGCGTGTTGACGACGGGGTGCTCGCGAAGGGCCGCAGCGGTGACCTTCATCATGAGATCGGTGATGGTGAGGCGCACGCCGTACTTCTTTTCCACGAAGGGCAGGAGCGCCTCGCGGTATTGCTGAAGTTTCGAGGCATCGACGGTGTTGCTCATGTAGGTCTGGGCCGACTCGACCTTGCTCTGGAGCATCTTCTTGGCGATGGTGCGCCGCATGCCGGTAAAAGGCACGAGTTTCTCTTCGGCAGCGGGTGCGGCAGGGGCGGCAGCTGCGGGCTTTTGTATGCCGGCAGCCTTCGCTTTTTCCACATCCTGGCGCAGCACACGGCCACCGGGTCCCGTTCCGGCAACGGCTGCAAGGTCGATCCCGTATTCCCGGGCGACTTTCCTGGCCAGCGGGCTTGCCTTCACGCGGCCGCCCGCCGGTGCCGCAGGGGCGGCAGCCGCGGCCGATGCCGCTGCGGGGGCAGGGGAGGCCGCCTCTGCCCTGGGTGCTGCGGCGGGAGTTGCCGTTATCGCAGCGGCGCTCTCTCCCGGCTTGAGCAGGTAAGCGACGATCGCACCGATGGGAACCGTCTCCTGTTCCTTCACGAGGATCTTGCCGATGGTGCCGTCCTCCGGCGCCTCGACCTCAAAGGTCACTTTTTCCGTTTCGAGGACGAAGAGGATATCCCCTTTTGTGACGGGGTCCCCCTCCTTCTTCCTCCATTCCACAATCAAGCCCTCGGTCATGGTCAGGCCGAGCTTGGGCATCACGATCTCGACAGGCATGTCTTGCCTCCCTGTTTTGTTAGCGGATTACTTTCCCTTGAAATTGGCCTTTCGCTTCTCGATGAAGGCCATCGTGCCTTCCTTCATGTCCTCCGTGCCGAAGCAGGCGATGCAGTTCTTCTGCGAGTACTGGACGGCCTGCTCCAGAGGGCACTCCATGCCGATCTCGACGGCGTCCTTGCACATCTCGACGGCGAAGGGCCCGTTCACGATGATCCGGCGGGCCATCTCCTCGGCAGCCTTCAGGGCTTCGCCCTTGGGGACGACCTTGTTCACGAGGCCGATCCGGTATGCCTCGGCGGCGTCAATGGGGTTACCCGTGAGCAGAATCTCGTAGGCGCGTCCTTTCCCGACGATGCGGGGGAGCCTCTGGGTGCCGCCCGTTCCGGGGATGATGCCGAGCTTCACCTCGGGGAGGCCCAGCTTCGCGCCCTCCACGGCAATCCGGATCGAGCAGGCCAGCGCCAGTTCCAGCCCTCCGCCCAGTGCCAGGCCGTTGATGGCGGCGATGACCGGCTGGCGGAGTTTCTCCACGGTGGCATTGACGCGCAGGAAGCCTTCGTTCCAGCGGAGGATCTCGACGATTCCCATCCGGTTGAGTTCGCGGATATCGGCGCCGGCCTGGAAGCCCTTGCCTGCTCCTGTGATGATGAGAACCTTGATGTCTCCATCCGCGTTGACGACGCGCAGGGCGTCGAGCACGTCTGCGATCAACTCCTCGCTGATGGCATTGAAAACCTCGGGACGGTTCAGCGTCAAGGTGCCGATGCCCTCTTCGTTCTTTTCCAGGATGATGGTTTTGTAATCGTTGATTTTCATGGCCACTCCTTTTTTCTACCAGCTTATCTGCCCGCCGTCGATCACAACCGTCGAGCCTGTCATGAAGTTCGAGGCCGGCGAGGCGAGGTAAACGGCAAGGCCCTTCATGTCGTCCATCTGACCCAGCCGGTTCATTGGAATGTTCCTCTTGATAATCTCCTTGCCCGCATCGGTCGCGAAGAAGTGGGTGTTCATGGGCGTCTCGAAGTACCCGGGCAGGATGGCGTTGACCTGGATATTGTAGCGGATCCACTCCAGGGCCATGACCCTTGTGAGCTGCACCACCGCGGCCTTGCTGGAGCAGTAGGCCGCCATGTTCGCCATGCCGATCACCGCGGTGATGGAGGATACGTTGATGACTTTTCCGCCCTGGCCCTTCTCGACCATCTTTTTCGCGACGGCCTGGGTGAGGACGAAGATGCCCCGCAGGTCGGTGGCTACCGTGGCGTCCCAGTCGGCCTCGGTCATTTCCCGTTCGGGCTTCTTGAGGTTGATGATCGGCTTCTCGCTTCCGCCGACCCCGGCGTTGTTCACGAGGATGTCGATCCGGCCGAACTCTTTCATCACGCTCTCCGTGACGGCCTTGATCTGGTCTGTCTTCGTGATGTCGAGGGGTGCGGTAAGCGTCTTTACACCCGTGCGGTCCTTGATCTCCTTGCAGGCCTGCTCGATGACTTCCTTGCGCCTGGCGCATAGAACGATCGTCGCACCGGCGTCGGCCAGGCCTTCGGCAATTCCCCTGCCGATGCCCGTGGCGCCGCCCGTGATGATGGCCACTTTCCCTGTCAGATCGAAATAGGGAAGATTCATCGTTTCATCTCCTTTTCTTACTTGGGATAGACGAGGATTTTCACATAATCGCTGCCGTGCTCGATGAGCTCCTTGATCCCCTTGTCGACGAGGTCGTCGACCTTGATGCGGGCCGTGATGAGCGGCTCCACGTTCACCCGTCCGTCGGCGAGATACTGGATCGCTGCGGGGAATTCGTCCTCGTAGCCGCTCGAGAATACCAGTTCCTTTTCGTGCCCCCAGAGGCGGATGAAGGGGACCTCGATGGGTTTGAGCGCGAGTCCGACGATGCAGATGACGGCCCTGCGGCCCGTGACCTTCACGGCCGTGTCGAAGGAGGCCTGGTTGCCGACGCAGTCGAAGGCCCAATCCGCCCGGAGGTTGTCCGTCAGTTCGCTGATCGCCTTGCCTGCGTCGGTCTGGGTGGGATCGAAAACGGCGGTGGCGCCGGTTTTTTCTGCCAGCTCGCGCCGGCCCTTCAGGGGCTCGATGACGAAAATCTTTCCTGCGCCTGCTGCGCGGCAGGCCTGCAGGACGAGAAGGCCGATGGGGCCTGCGCCGATGACGGCCACCGAGGCGCCGATCTTGAGGCGGGCCCGTTTCACGGCGTGGACGGCGACAGCCAGAGGCTCCACAAAGGCGCCTGCGTCGTCGCTGACGGCGTCCGGGAGTTTCAAAATGCTGTACTCGGGGAAGACGCCCAGCTCGGCGAAGGCGCCGTCCCAGGCAAAGCCAGCGGTGCCCAGCTTGGTGCACATGACGAACTGCCCGAGCCGGCAGTAGTGACACTTGCCGCAGTAGATGAGGGGATTGACGGTCACGCGGTCACCAGGCTTCACACGTTGCACGCCTTCGCCCACCTCGACCACCTCGGCGGAGAATTCATGGCCGAGAATGATGGGGCCGTTGGCCCTGCCGGTGAGGGGATGGGGCTTGGCGGGAATGATGAAGGGCCCGCTCTTGAACTCGTGCAGATCGGAGCCGCAGATCCCGCAGGTTTTGATCCTGACTTTCACCTGTCCCGGACCGGTTTTCGGGTCGGGGACGTTCTCGATTCGAATGTCTTCTTTCTTGTACCAGACGGCTGCCTTCATGTTGATTTCTCCTTCCTAGGCCCGTTGCAGGGTGGCGCGGATCGCCTTTTTGACATCCTCGACACCGGGCACGTAGGCTTTTTCCAGGCTGTAGTGGATGGGGACGAAGGGGGCGCCGACCCGGATGATGGGGGCGTCGAGCTCGTCCAGGATTTCCTCGGCGACACAGGCCGCGACCTCGGCCCCGATGCCGAATTGCTTTGCGGCCTCGTGGGCGATCACAAGCCGGTGGGTCTTGCCGACGGAGTTGAACACCGCCTCCTTGTCCCAGGGCTGGATCGTCATGAGGTCGACGACCTCCACGCTGACGCCGTCCTTTTCCAGGTCGGCCGCCGCACGGAGCGCCTCGTTGACCAGGCGCGATACGGCAACGACGGTCACGTCGGTGCCCTGGCGCTTCACGTCGGCCTTGCCCAGGGGGATCAGGTGCTCGGTTCCCTCGGGGACCTGGCCCTTCATGGCGTGAAGCGTCTTGTTCTCGATGAAGATGACGGGGTTGTCGTCGCGGATGGCCGATTTGAGCAGTCCCTTCACGTCGTAGGGGTTCGCGGCCATGACGACCTTGAGTCCCGGCACGTGGGCGAACCAGGCCTCGAGGCACTGGGAGTGCTGCGGGCCCGCGTTGAGCCCGGCTCCCTGGGGCATCCTCACGACGATGGGCATGGTGAACTGGTTGCCGAACATGTATCGCATCTTGGCGATCTGGTTCACGATGCTGTCCATGGCGCAGGTGACGAAGTCCATGAACATGATCTCCACAACGGGACGCAGGCCGCAGGAAGCGGCGCCCGCCGCCATGGACGTCAGGCTGGCCTCGCTGATGGGGGTGTCGACAATGCGCCGGGGGCCGAATTTCTTGAAGAGATCCCGGCTCGCACCGAAGGACCCGCCGGCAAGACCCACGTCCTCCCCGATGAGAAGGACGTTCTCGTCCCGCTCCATTTCCTCTTCCAGGGCTTCCTTGATGGCGAAGATATATCGAACGTCTTTCATGTCGAGCTCCTTTGAGATAATTGAGTGAGCGACAACTCACAAACCCCGGAAAAATTTTTACACGTAAAGCCCTTCCGCCATCTCCTCCGGTCCGGGGTAGGAACACTGGCGTGCGAATTCGACGGCCTCGGCGAGTTCGGCCACGATGTCGGCCTGGATCTTCTCGATGTCGGCCTGCTTGAGGATCTTCTCCTTCAAAAGCCGCGCTTCGAACTCCCGGATGCAGTCCTTGGCCATGGCCTCGTCGACCTTCTCCTTGCCCCGGTACTTCTGGGCGTCGCCGACGTAGTGGCCGTACCAGCGGTCGCATTTGACCTCGATGAGCGTGGGACCTTCGCCCTTTCGCGCTCTCGCGATGGCTTCGCCGCAGACCTCGTAGATCTCGACGACGTCGTTTTTCACGATGATGCCCGGGATGCCGTAGGAGGCGGCGCGGTCGGCGAGGTTTTCGATCTTCGCGTGGACCGGCCGGGGAGAGAACTCGGCCCAGCCGTTGTTTTCGCACAGGAAGATGACGGGAAGGTTCATGACCGAGGCGATGTTGAGCGTCTCGTGGAAGGTGCCCTGGTTGGTGGCGCCGTCGCCGAAGGTGGCCACGGCCACCTGGTCCGTCCCCTTGTACTTTGCAGCAAAGCCTGCACCGGCCACGATGGGGATGCCGCCGCCGACGATGCCGTTGGCGCCCATGATTCCCTTGGACAGGTCGGCCAGGTGCATGGATCCGGAGCGGCCCATGCAGTAGCCCTCCTTGCGGCCGAACAGCTCGGCCATGGCGCGCTTGAGGTCGATCCCCTTCGCGATGGCGTAGCCGTGACCCCGGTGGGTGGTGCCGATGTAGTCGTCATCCCTCAGGTGGGCGCATACGCCTACGGGGGCTGCTTCCTGCCCGATGCTGACGTGGAGGAAGCCCAGGATCTCGCCTGCGGAGAATACCTCCATGAGCTTTTCTTCAGCCCGGCGGATGCGCAGCATCTGCCGGTACAAATCGATCATTTTTTCTTTGCCCGGTTTCCCCATTTCGATCTCCTTTCGCTTTGGGACTTGGCGGGTTTCTTGGCGTACTCGCATTCCATGTGTCCCTTTTCATCCTCAACGACAAACTCGATGGCATGCCCCACAAACTCGAGGATGCCGTCCACAACGTCGCCCATGGATTGGTGCCGCTTCTTGAGGCTCCAGCCCCTGAGGACCAGGATGACGTTGAGATAGGACAGGATATCCGCCGCCAGCTTGAGGCGGTGCTCATTGATCTTCCTGCCGGCGAATCGCTGGCGCAGGAGGTCCTCGAAGACCTCGATGTACTTGGTTTCCTGGGCCAGGACCGAGCGGACACTCTCCCGGTCGTAGTTGCCGGCTTCGCGATAGAGGAACAGGATGACGTCGCGGTACTGGTAAATCAGTTCCATGTTGTGCTTCAGGGCGGCACTGACCTTTTCCCGGGGATCCTTCGTTTGCTCGATGGCCTTCTTGAGACCTTCGGTCAGGATCGTGGTCATGAAGTCGTAGACGATATAGAGGATGTCTTCCTTGCTGCGCACGTAATTGTACATGGTGCCCATCGTGAGCCCGGCCGCCTCGGCAATCTCGCGGACCGTGGCCCCGTGGAAGCCCTTGGCAGCGAAAACCTGCATGGCCCCTTCGATGATTTGCTTGCGCCTCACGTCGATGAGCCGGGCGTTCTTGATATTGGCCTGGACTTCCTTTTTACCGTGTACTTTCATGTTCCCTCTCCCTCCGCGGGGTAATCTACTCAATGGATATTCATACCACGCTTCAGAAGGCACGCAGAAAAAACATTTTGCTTTGACCGCATTCGGTGCTATTATGAAAAGGAATTGACTGAGCGCTTACTCAGGTGCCTTAATACGCGATCACCAATGCTCTGTCAAGCACAATTTCCGGACGGATTCAAAAAATTATCAATCGGGCACAATGTCTCTCCAGAGATGCTTTCCAGGCTGTGCCCCCACGGGAGGTGCTGTTGTAATGGATCAGAAACATCTGCGGGATATCCAGGATATGACCCGGGAGGAACTGCTCGGTTTTCTCAAGGATGCGGCCCTTCTCTGGCTTGCTCACGACGGACTTTGGTTCCAGGCCGTGGAGCGACGCTACGGGACCGATGTGGGCAGGCAGTGCAGCGGGGAGGCGATCGCAGCCTACTCGGGGATCGAGGCGAAGCGAATCCTGAAACGTTTCGGCCTGTCCGCAAACGGGGGCATCCCGGTTCTCATGCAGGCGTTGAAGTTCAGGATCTATCACCTCATCAACAAGCAGGACTTTGTGGAGGTGTCGGAGAAGCGCTGCATTTTCCGCATGCGGGAATGCAGGGTGCAGACCATGCGCAAGAAAAAGGGGCTTCCGGACTACCCCTGCAAGAGCGTCGGGATCGAGGAGTACACGCACTTTGCGAAGGCCGTGGACCCCCGGATCAAAACGCGCTGCGTGGCATGCCCGCCCGATGCACACCCCGAGGAATTCTGGTGCGCCTGGGAGTTCACCCTGGAAGAATAGGGTTGAGTGGTGAGGGGCGAAGGACTGGGCGGCAGGGCAGGACATCTGCGCGGCAGCGATCTGCGCAGATGTTTTCCACTCATCCTCCAGGCAGAGAGGGCAAAGGGGGCTCTCAATCTCAAGGACTTCATACGGTAGCCCAGTCACATGGGGCCTTACGGGAGTCGCTGTGAGTTGCAGCCGCCTTTTTGTATGCAAAATCCGGAAGATAGAAAATAAATGAGTGAGCGCTCACTTTATTGCTTGACAATTTGCCTGGACTTGAATATAGGTCGGATGCCAGTTGAGAGGAAGAATAGAACGCTGCCGGGGAGGGAAAACCCTGCAGGGTCCGCGCTGGCAGAAAAGCTCAGAGGGGATTACCTTTTTTTTGTGTATAAGGAAAGTGAGTGAGCGCTCAGTAAGATATCTGGAAAGGAGGTCATTTCATCCGTCATCCCGCTGAAGGGTTGAGAAAAAAGGGGAAGCCGTTATTATCTGTCGCTTTTAAAATAGAAATCCAAATGGACGAATCGGCCGGTAACCATCCTGACGATGGCTTGATCCGCACGCAACGAGGGCGTTACGTCGAGCAGGAAGGGAAAAAGAGGGGACCGGTCCAATCCGAGACATCAAACGGAGGTGGAAGATGGCTCAAGGAGCTCAAACTGTCGCGCAAAAAGCCTGGGGATACCGATGGGTAATCCTCTTTATCGTATGGTTGCTCTATCTCATCAACTATTTTGACCGCATCAGCGTTCTGACCTTTCTTCCCTATATTCAAAAGGATCTTGGCTTGACGGCCGTCGAAATCGGCTGGCTCGGGTCGATCTTCTTTTTCGGGTATGCCATCGCACAGTTCTTCGCGGGGTTCCTGGCCGACAAATTTGGCCCCAAGAAGACCATGAATATCGCCATCTGGGTCTTCACGGCGGTCACCTTTGTGACCGGTTTCGTGCGGACCTTTTCGCAGTTCATCGTCCTGAGGCTGGCCCTGGCCCTCGGCGAGGGGAACCACTATGTCCCCGCCGTCCGAGCCATCGCCAACTGGTTTCCCATGCAGGAGAAGGGCCGTGCCAACGGGTACTTCGCCACCACGTGGGCCGTTGCCCCGGCGATCGTGCCCATCTTGGTGACCTGGATGTCGGCGGATCTCTTCGGCGGCGCCTGGCGGCCCGTCTTCTTCGTGCTTGCCATTCCGGGCCTTCTCGGCGTTTTCCTGCTCTGGAAGTACATGAGCGACACGCCCCGCGAGATGCTCGAAAAAGGCAAGATGACGAAGGAGGAGTACGAACTGATCACCTCGTCGATCGGTGCCGATGCCGGCGTGCACGGCAAGACCTACAGCACCAAGATCTTCACGACGGACCCCCAGTACTATCTCTTCACCATCACCTTCTTTGTGCTTCTGATGATCTACTGGGGCATGACGACCTGGATCAGCACCTTCCTCGTGAAGATGCACGGCCTCAACATCAGGACCATGGGCTTCTATGCCTCCATGCCCTTCATCGTGGCCTTCTTCTCCATGTGGGCGGGCGGCCAGGTGGCGGACAAGCTCTTCAAGGGCAAGATGAAGATGGTCACCATCATCGGCTTCCTGGGCTGCATCCCCGTTCTCTACTTCATCGGGCAGTCTCCCAAAGGCGATGCGGGCCAGCTTCTCTTCTGGCTCGGCATGGGCGGATTCTTCATCAACTTCCCCTGGGGCGTCATGCAGGCCTTCCCGTCCGTGCGCTACCCGAAGGAAGTGGTCGGCCGCGCCATGGGCATCACCAACGGCCTGGGCCAGTTCGGGGCCTTCATCTCCCCCGTGATCGCGGGCTACCTCGTGGTCACGCTACCGGACGGCTCCTATAACTTCGCCAACGTGTTCATCTTCTGGTCCGCCCTGGCCGCAGTGGCATCGGTGGCGGCCTTCATGCTGGCGGAAAAACCGGTCGATCACTCCAAGTTTGAGATCGCAGCCAAGTAGCAATCGGCGGACAACCCGGTCAGGCCGGTTCGAGATAAAGAAAAGGGCGGTGTCTTCACGACGCCGCCCTTTTTCTTTTGTGCGTGCATCGATCGGGGATCCGATGCTCATCCGTGTTCGGGCCCTAATCCGATGATCAGCGGCCCCGGACCTCCGACCAGGTATTCTTGATTTCCTTGTAACGGGTCTTTCGGGCCGTGACGAATCGCTTTCCGTTCCAGGCCCGGACGGTCAGGGTCAAATCGGGAGGGTCGATCGTGTAGACATTGTACGCCGCGGGCTCGCGCCTCAGGCGCGTGGAGAGCGTCGAGGCCTGGGAGACGAGGATGTGGGAGCGGATGGTTTCGTGGTGGCTCCGGATGTCGTCGGAATACCCCACGTGGTAGTGGCCCGCCAGCAGCACGTCGACGCCGCATTCCTCGAGGACGGCCAGGGCCTTGGCCGCGCGTCCCACGATGGAATAGGGCGGGATGGGCGGGGGGATGAAGGGGTGGTGCGTCACGACGATCTTGAAGATGTGATCGGGGATGCTGCAGAGCCGATAGCGCAAAAGCGCAATCTGCTTGTCCGAGATGCGCCCATTGACAAAAGCCAGCGAGCGCGCCGTGTTGACGCCCAGCACGGCCATCTCGTCATCGATATACAGGGGGTCCATATCCGAGGCGATGTAACGGCGCCAGCGGTGCAGGGGCAGCAGGAACCTTCGCACGGGATTGTACAGGGGGATGTCGTGGTTGCCAGGCACGACGATCTTGGGGCAGGGGATTCGCTCGAGAAAGGCCCGGGCAGACAGGAACTGCCGGCGCCGGGCCCGCTGGGTGAGATCCCCGCTCACGGCGACCAGCGTCGGCTCGAGCCGGCGAATATCGGCGAGGAGCTCCCGGATGAGAAGGGGGTCCTCGCGGCCAAAGTGCAGATCCGATATGTGGGCAAGCCGCCTCATGATGCCTTACGGTTGAAAGAGGGTTCACAATTCATGGCAATCGTAGTATAAGAAGAAAAAGGGAAAAAATCAAATTTATCCAACCGTTTCCACCGGAGTCGGTTTCAACCGGTCAACCATCAGCCTCATTCGATCCCATGTTCTGCACGGAGGCCCGTTGCCATGAAGCGCACAAAGCGGGGGCCGCTGATTGAAAGCGCGGAAAAGCAGCGCAAAAGGCCGTCGAATTTCGCGCAGGCCGGGAAAAGTCCCGGGAGCCCGGAAAAGGACCTTGCGGACAGCGAGCGCAGGCTCCAGAGCGTGATCCAGGGCTCTCCGATCCCCACGTTCTTCATCGGTCGGGACCACCGGATTCTTTACTGGAACCGGGCGCTCGAGGAGCTGAGCGGGATCCGTGCCCACGAGGTGCTCGGGACGGCTGATCACTGGAGGGCCTTCTACCGCAGCGGGGCGCGGCCCTGCCTGGCCGACCTGCTTGTCGATCAGGATGTCAAGGCTATCGAGAGCTGGTATGCCGGCAAGTGCCGCAAGTCGCCGCTTATCGAGGAGGCCTACGAGGCGACGGACTTTTTCCCCGAGCTGGGCGAAGGGGGACGCTGGCTGCGCTTCACGGCTGCCGCCATCCACGACTCCGAGGGCAGGCTCGTGGGGGCTCTGGAGACGCTGGAGAACATCACGGAGCAGAAGCGGGCCGAGGAGGAGCTTCACAAGGCACAGAAGATGGAATCCCTGAGCGCCATGGCCGGCGGGATCGCCCAGGACTTCAACACGCTCCTGTCCGCGATTCTCCGGAACGTTTTCCTGGCCAAGATCTCCGTCCCCGACGAGGACAAGA
This sequence comes from uncultured Syntrophaceae bacterium, assembly GCA_964619035.1. Taxonomy (GTDB): domain Bacteria; phylum Desulfobacterota; class Syntrophia; order Syntrophales; family UBA2192; genus UBA2192. The sequence continues at coordinate 35,400 of CAZUBX010000022.1, forward strand.
TGCTCGAGGACGGCCTGGCCATCGCCGAAAAAGCGGGGCTTCGCGCCAAGGAGCTCACCCACCTGCTCATCACCGTGGCCAAGGGGGGTTATCCTGTCCGGAAGGTGACGGGCCTGGTGCCGCTGTTGAAAGAGGCGGCAGGTTTGATTCCCGCGGGGCAGGGCATTGAGGTCCATTATTCCCTTGACCCGGATATCTGGCCGACGGAGGTGGACGAGGGACAGATCCAGCAGGTGCTGAGGCACATCATCCAGAACGCCATTGAGGCCATGCCCGGCGGAGGCTCCATCGACGTCCTGGCAGGCAATGTCATCGTCGAAGCCTCGGACAGGCTGCCTCTCAAGGAAGGCCGATACGTCAAGATCTCCATCCGCGATCATGGCCCGGGTATCTCCGAGGAGCATCTCTCGAAGATCTTCGACCCCTATTTCACGACCAAGGAATCCCGCCGGGGCCTGGGGCTTGCCGTGAGCTACGCGATCATTCGCAACCACGAGGGGCTGATCCGCGTGGAATCCCGGGAAGGGCACTTCTCGGCCTTCCACATCCTGCTGCCGGCAGCGAACGACGAGAAGGTAAGAGGCTGAGAAGGTGGGAAGGTGAGAAAAAGTGCCAAAAGACTGCCAAAAGACTGCATGAAACCTTAAATTACCGGATCCCAGTCCCCCTTTCATTAAGGGGGGCTTTTTTATGCTGCAGAGCATGAAACTTGCAAGTTTTCATCATTCGCCGGCGTGCCGGCGATCATCGATACCTATGGAAGGATTCGTTCATGTCACTTGTGGAAAAAATCATTGCAAAGAAGGCCCGGGTAGGAGTGATCGGCCTGGGCTACGTGGGCCTGCCCCTGGTCATCGAGTTTTGCCGGGCCGGGTTTACGGTCACGGGCTTCGACGTGGATGAGAAGAAGGTCGCATCCCTTCGTCGTCGGGAGAGCTATATCCGCCACATCGACTCGTCGCTTCTCAAGAAAGAGATCAACGGCAACTTCACGCCGACGACGGACTTCAAGAGCCTCGCGGAGGTGGACTGCATCCTCATCTGCGTGCCCACCCCCCTGGACCGCAACCGCGAGCCCGACATGCGATACGTCTTCAACACGACGCGGGTCATCGCAAAAACCCTCCGGCCGGGCCAGCTCGTCGTGCTGGAGTCCACCACCTACCCGGGAACGACGGACTGTGACATGCGGAAGATCCTCGAGGCCGACGGGATGAGAGCGGGCCGGGATTTTCACCTGGCCTTCTCGCCCGAGCGGGAGGACCCGAACAACAAAAATTTCGGCGTGCGCAACATCCCGAAGCTCGTGGGGGGCTACACCCCGGCGTGCCTTGAGGCGGCAAAGGCCCTCTACGAGACGATCGTGGAGCGGGTCGTTCCCGTATCCTCACCCCGGGTGGCCGAGGCGGCAAAGCTGCTGGAGAACATCTACCGTTCTGTCAACATCGCCCTCGTCAACGAGCTCAAGGTATGCCTCGACCGCATGGGGATCGACGTCTGGGAAGTCATCGATGCGGCGGCCACCAAGCCTTTCGGCTTCCAGGCCTTCTACCCGGGGCCGGGGCTGGGCGGGCACTGCATCCCCATCGACCCGTTCTACCTGACCTGGAAGGCGAGGGAGTACGAGTTCCACACGCGGTTTATCGAACTGGCCGGCGAGATCAATACGTCCATGCCCGACTACGTGGTCTCGAAGGTCATGGAAGCCCTCAACAGCCAGGGAAAGCCTGTCCGGGGCTCACGGATCCTCATCCTGGGGCTTGCCTACAAGGCCAATGTGGACGACGACCGCGAGTCGCCATCTTACCGGCTCATGGAGAAGCTCGAGCACCTGGGTGCGCAGGTGAGCTACAACGATCCCTATATACCCATTGTCCGCCCGACGCGGGAGTATGCGAAGTTCGCGGGCCGTGAATCCGCAGCGATTTCAGGGGACTACGATCTCATCCTCATCGCCACCCCCCATGACGAGTATCGGAACATCGATTTCGCCGCCCTCAACGTGCCCGTCGTCGACACGCGCAACGTCGTGAAGGCAAAAGGCGAGTGGCTCCACCGGGCCTAGAAACAAACCCATTACCCTGGTCTCCCTCTCCCTTGAGGGGAGAGGGCCGGGGTGGGTACAAACCGGTTACATAGTTTACAGAACACACCGGGCACATGGTTTACAATTTAGGGCTAGGAGGATGTTCCGATGCCCTGGAAAGAGACCTGTGCCATGGATGAACGAATCAAGTTTGTCGCAGAGCATCTGCGGCAAGAGAGTTCTTTGTGTGAGCTTTGCCGCTTGTACGGGATCAGCAGGCCCACGGCCTACAAGTGGCTCGATCGGTATGCGCTCTACGGGCCGGCCGGTCTTCTGGAGAGGAGCCGGGCCCCGAAGCAGCATCCCAACCAGACATCGGCAGCGATTGAAGAACGCATTATTGCCCTTCGCCAGCGTCACCCCCTGTGGGGACCCCATAAGCTGGTGGTGACGCTGCAGAAGCAAGACCCCGAACAGCGCTGGCCTGCGGAGAGCACGGTCGGGGAGATCTTGAAGCGTCACGGACTGACGCGAGAACGCCGAACGCGCCGCAAGACGCCGGGCTATGAAGGGCCCCGACATGAGGGGGTAAACTCCAACGACGTCTGGGCGGCGGACTTCAAGGGTTGGTTCCAAACCGGCGACGGCTGCCGGATCGACCCGCTGACGGCCTCGGACTGGGCGAGCCGGTATCTGCTTTGCTGCCAGGGGCCGGAAAGCACCCGCTTCGAGCATGTGCGGCCTGAGTTCGAGCGCACGTTTAAGGAGTATGGTCTGCCCTGGGCGATCCGCACCGACAACGGGCCTCCCTTCGCCAGTGTCGGCCTGGGGGGCCTGTCGAGACTCTCGGTCTGGTGGGTGCGGCTCGGGATCTGGCCGGAGCGGATCCGTCCGGGTCACCCCGAGGAAAACGGCCGTCATGAGCGGATCCATAAGACGCTGAAGGAAGCCGTGGCGCAGCCGCCCAAAGCGACGCGGCGGGCCCAGCAGAAGGCCTTGGAGAGCTTCCGGCACGAGTACAACGAGCAGCGGCCGCATGAGGCCCTGGGGATGCAAACCCCTGCGGAGTGCTATCGGCCATCGCAGCGACGCTTCCCGGAGCATCTGCCGGAGGTCGAATACGGGCCGGGCGTGGAGGTCCGGCGGGTCCGCTCCAACGGACAGATCAAATGGGCCGGAGAGAGGCTCTTCCTGAGCGAAGCCCTGATCGGAGAGCCGGTGGGCCTCAGGCAGATCGACAATGAGCTCTGGTCGATTCATTTTGGTCCTGTACCGCTGGCCGTGTATCATGAAGGTACTCGCTCCATAACGAGATGGGAGCTGCATCATCGATCTCAATACCTGTAAACCATGTGCCCGGATTAAACTGTAAACGATGATCCGGGTTGCACAGTGGAGGGTGATTGATTCCCTTCCTTATTCTGTCATTGCGAGGAGGCCGCTAGCCGACGCGGCAATCTCCGTATTTCCAAATACATATGAGATTGCTTCAGTCACTTCGCTCCTTCGCAATGATACTGCGAAACAGTCTCTGAGAAGGTCACTGAAGAATCCTGTCCCTGTTCCCCTGAATTTTCCCTCAAGTTTCACGATTTCCCTGCCGAATAAGACTACAAGGTTTGTCCTGCGCGCAGGACAAACCCTCTCTTTCGTCTTTCCGAAGATAAATCCACCCGACGGGGTGATCCGAATCAAAACATGTTCGAACATGCACACAGGAGGTTCAGTATGAGGAAGGGTCTATTTTTCCTTTTTGCGGCGCTGCTGGTAGTGGCTCTCCCGCTCAGTTCAGCATTAGCGGCTGGAACGACGGTTTATCATTTCAAAGAGGTGCCTTACTCTAATAACATCTGCTATGAAAAAGATCATCCTTTCAACCCGGGGCCTGCGGCGGAGTTCGGAACAGATCTATGTGTTGATTATATCGGAACTAGCCAAGAGACAGTACGGGTTAAGGTGAACAAGGATGGCACGACCGATGCCGGCTGGAACCGGCAGATCAAAGGCACGGCTATTGCCTACTCTACAGGTAGCGGTGACATGACCTTCGCGAGAACCATGGCGGAGGGTATAACGGGACTTAAAGCACAGAAGCCTGCGCAAGCAGGGACCATCCTCTTCGAAGGTAACTTCCAGGTGGAGGAGGTCATCCAAGATGACGGCAACGATGCCGGTTGTCTGAAGGGAGATAACAGCGCGGACCTGGAAAGCTGCATGTGGAGCGGCGGCAACTGGTGGAATCTGGACTACATCATGTATCACTGGAAAATCAACGGCAACAGCATCTACTTCTGGAAGACATCCGTGAAGAACGGTGAGTACTGCCAGGAAGACACCCGGGCCCCGGAAGGCCGGATGTGCGTTCCGACTGAGTGAGCAGGTCCCTTTGTTGGGGAATGAAAAAAGGCTTCCGGCACAACGGCCGGAAGCCTTTTTGTTGGTATTCACGAGCTGGCGTTGAACACTATTTCCTGAACCACGCCTGCTCATCATGGCAGAGATCCTTTCTCACGGCTCCACCCCCATCTCCCTCAGGGCATGGTCCGCTTCGTCGGCCGGGCCGCCGGGCTCTCCCGGTTTTGCCGGCGCCGCTTTGGCCTTCACCTCCGGCATCCTTCCCCCCAGGTCTGTCACGAACCGCTGGAAATTCTTGTCCGTGTAAAGGAGCTTCGCAGCCACCTCGCGAAGGTGGTCCACCTGCTCGGGCTCGAGGTAGAGGCTCGTGGGGATGCTGTTGAAGTAGTCCCGCTCCTGCGCATCGGGCAGTGCGTCGAAGGCCACGTGGACGATGTAGAAATCGATGGGCTTCTGGCCGTGGATTTCGTCATCGTGTGTCCAGTCCCGGGCCACGTGATGCAGAAGCTCTATCGTCTCGAAGTTGTATTTGTTGATCATGATGGTGGAGGAGACCCCCAGGATGGTCCCGATGCCGGGAACCTCGTCAAGGTGCTGCCACTGCGCCTTCTCCTGGGTCTTCGCGTCGACGATGACGATGGCCACGCGGCGCGTCTTTTCCAGTCCCAGTGCCCTCAGCGATTCATGGATGCCGCCCCGGGCAATGAGGGACTCGACGATGCCCCGGACCCCGAGGTTGTCCGAAACCCCCCCGTCGATCAGGTAGATGTAGGGCTTGGTCTTGGGATTGAGGTAGGTCTTCATCCTCAGCGCATTGTAATAGGTCCGGCTGGAGATGTCGGGGTTGGCCAGGGACTTTTCGATCCATCGCGGTGTCCGGATGTCGCACTGGCCCGCGTAATTTTTCAGGACGACCGGAGAAAGGGCGCCCGGGAAGGCAGCCGATGCGGCCACGGCGCGGGAGACGGGGAACTTGTCGAAATCGGAGCAGATGAGGGCGAACTGGCTCGGCGTGAACCCGAAGGAGATGCCTTCGATGGCCTCCGTGGCCAGGACGATCACCACCGGTCCGGGCTTTTTTGCGATATCCCCCAGGGTAGCGCCCTTGAAAAGCTTGGAGTCGTAGTATTCCTGCGCCATGTCGCTGCGGCCGAAACGCGGCGACCAGAGCCGCACCCAGTTGACGGGGTTGGCCAGACCCCAGAGCATGGCGCCCTGGAAGTCACCGTAGAGAAACTCGGTCCGGAAGTCGTTGAAGATCTCGCGGCCGTGCAGGCCGAAATAGGAGGCGGTGAAGCTGCCCCCCGACACGCCGGAGACCAGATCCACCTCGTCAAGCAGGGTGTGCCGTTTGCTATCCTTCGCGGGGGGCGCCGGAACCTCCACCAGGTCGAGGGCCTCCAGGATCCCGTAGGACAGGGCGGCCGCTCGAGTCCCGCCGCCGGAAAAGGCGAGGATCAGCAAGGTGTCCTGCGAGCGGTCGCTAGCCGCAAGCTTTACCCGGTAGGGTTCGACACGGTCGAATTTCTCCACACCGGGGTTCAGAGGGTACTGGGCCGTGCAGGCCGCAAGAAAAAAGGCCAACAGGGCGATCAGAAAGCCCGCGGTGCCGAGCCGCTTTCGGGAATGGGGGGATAAATCTGTCATGGCGATGCCTTTTCTATCACACATTTGCCGGGATCAGCAAGGCTGCAGCAATCATGCCGTCATTCCATCGGAAACACCCTGGCTCGGGTGCAGATTGAGAGGATAGGTCATTTATGAAACAGGCTCTGGTCCTGCATTTCGAGGCTGTTCGGGTTCCGAAATGCGTTGACAATTAACGGGCGTTTTTCTATAGTCTGTCGTCATCCCGAAAAGGGAATCTCCCAAACAAGCAGGAGGAAAAAGTATGCGTTCTCTGAAGTTAGCAGCGGTTCTCTGTGTTCTCGCCCTGTTCATCGCCGGATCGGCCTTCGCCCAGCAGATGCCGAACCCCTACGGCCCGAACATCAACCTGGCTGCGGCCAAGAAGGTAGCAGCGGCAGCGGCGGCAAAGGCGGCGGAGATGAAAATCAATGTCTGTATCGCGATCATGGACACGGGCGGACAGCTCGTTTATTTCGAGCGTTTTGACGTGGTTCAGTGGGGCAGCATCGATGTGGCAACCCACAAGGCCAAGGCGTCCGTCGCCTACAAGCGTACCACCCTGGCTCTTGAAAACGCCGTAAAGGCAAACGTCCAATACCTGACCCTGGACGGTGTGAGCGCCATCGGGGGCGGCGTGCCCATCATCGAAAACGGCAAGATCATCGGCGCCATCGGCGTTTCCGGTGGCACGGCAGCCCAGGACGGCGTAGTCGCCACGGCCGGCGCAGCGGTGATCAAGTAAGCATTCTCATCGGGTAACCGGTAAGAAAACAAATGGGGTTCCGAAGCAATTCGGAACCCCATTTTATTTCTGGTGGGCCGTGCGGGAATCGAACCCGCGACCAACGGATTAAAAATCCGCTGCTCTACCAAACTGAGCTAACAGCCCATGGGCGGCCAAGGCCGCGTGAAGAAGTGATCAAGTGTTTGAGTGTTGAAGTGCTTGAGTGAAGAAAGTCCAGAACCTTCTTGTTCTCTCACTCATGCACTCAGACACTTAGACACTCAGTCACTGTTTTTTACCGTCTGAATGGATTTTCCGTGACGATCGTCTCGTTGCGGTCGGCGCCAACGGACACGAGCACCACCTTTACCCCGCAGAGATTCTCGATGGTGTCCACATAGCGCCGCGTGTTCCGGGGAAGATCTTCCAGCCGCTTGGCGCTGTTGATGTCATCCGTCCAGCCGTCGAGTTCCATGTAAACGGGCTGGCAGCGCTCGAAAACCTTCAGATCGGCAGGGACGGACTTCGTGAACTCCTCGCCCTTTTCCGTGCGGTATCCCACGCAGATCTTGAGCTTGTCGATACCCGTGAGCACGTCGAGCTTGGTGATGGCCAGGCCCGTGATGCCAGAGACCCTCACGGACTGGCGCACCAGCACCATGTCGAGCCATCCGCAGCGCCGCTTGCGCCCCGTCGTGGCGCCGAACTCCTGGCCGACGCG
>CAZUBX010000023.1:0-41464 GCA_964619035.1 uncultured Syntrophaceae bacterium
TCGTCTCCATCGTCCCGTTTTCGTATTCCCGGGCGATGACGAGCGAAGTCAGCATGGCCCCCACGATCATGATGATGACGGCGATGATGCCGGGGACGATGAAGTTGCGGCTCTCGAGCTCCTCGTTGAACCAGACCCGGACGCGCCCTTCCACGGCCGGGCGAAGGTTGTCGAGGCCCTGGCGACCGAGGAAGTCGACGAGGAGTCGCGAGTTGTATCGCTCGACGAAGGTAGTGATATAGCCCCGGGAGATGGTCCCGATGTTCGGGTCGCTGGCATCGATCAGGACCTGCAGCGGCGCTTCGCGGTTCGAGCGGATGTTTTCGGTCCACCGCGGCGGGATGACCAGTGCAATCGTCGCCTTGCCGGCATCGAGCCAGGCCGCGGCGGCGCGTTCGTCGGGAAGATAGGTAACCAGGTCAAAGTAGGCCGAGGCGTCGAGACGGCTTGCGAAATCCCGGGAGAGCTCCGTGCGGTCGTGGTCGACGATGACGACCTTCACGTTGTCCACGTCGAGCGAAAGCGCATAGCCGAAGAGCAGGATGAGCAGCAGCGGCAGCGCGAAGGCCATGTACAGGCTCCGGTAGTCCCGGACGATGTGGTAGAACTCCTTCCGGGCCACGGCCTGCACATTTCTCGGGTTGATCAACATCGAAGTCTATTCCGTCTATTCCGTCTATTCCGTCTATTCCGTCTATTCCGTCCAAATCCCCCCTACCCCCCTTTGTGAAAGGGGGGACTTCCTATTTTTCCCCCTTTTGCAAAGGGGGATGAAAGGGGGATTTCTTCACTGGTCACTGGCCACTGATCACGGGTCACTGCCGCGAAGCGGCCTTGTCATCAGCTTTATAAACGCATCGTTGAGCGTCGCCCCCGCTTCCCCCGGGCAGACCTCCGCGATGATCTCGCCGGGGCTCCCGATGGCGACGATCCGTCCCTCGTTGATCATGACGATCCGGTCGCAGTTCAGGGCCTCGTCCATGTAATGGGTCGTCACGAAAACCGTGACCCCCTCGCGGGCAAGGCCGCGGATGAACTTCCAGAAATGCCTCCGCGTGATGGGGTCGACGCCGGAGGTGGGTTCGTCCAGAAAAAGGATCTCCGGCCGGTGAAGAAGCGCGCAGGCGAGCGCTAGGCGCTGACGCCATCCGGGCGGAAGCTCACGGGTGAGCCGGTCCTTCATCTCCTCCAGGCGGGCCTGGCCGAGAGCCCAGCCGGTGCGCTCGCCCCACTGACTCTCGGGAACGCTGTAGATTCCCAGGTAGAAGCGGATGTTCTCGACGGGTGTCAGATCTTCGTACAGGGAAAATTTCTGGGACATGTAGCCGATGGTCTGCTTGATGGACTCGGACTGGCGAACGACATCGTAACCGGCGACCTGCCCCGAACCCGACGAGGGGGTGATGATGCCGCAGAGCATCCGGATGGTGGTCGATTTGCCGGCGCCGTTGGGCCCGAGGAAACCGAAAATCTCCCCCCGCTCTATCGAGAAGCTGACGCGATCCACGGCCGTGAAATCGCCGAAGCGCTTCTCCAGGTCTTTCACGGAAACAATCTCAGGATTTGACGTTGTCAAGGGCAAGTGCTCCGTCTGTTTCCTCGATGCGATGGATCATGGCGTCCTCCAGGCTCGCGAAGGACGATCGGATCTCATCGGGCGAGCCGTCGGCCAGGATGCGGGCGCGGTGCATCAGGGCGAGTCGGCCGCACTTCTCGCCCTCATCGAGGTATGCCGTCGAGACGACGATCGTCATCCCAGAGCGCTTCATTTCCAAAAGAATCTCCCAGAACTCTTGACGGGAGACGGGATCCACTCCGTTGGTCGGTTCATCGAGGATGAGGATCCGCGGCTCGTGCACCAGCACGCAAGCAAGACCCAGTTTCTGCTTCATCCCCCCGGAGAGCTTTCCCGCAGGGCGCTCGGCAAAGGGCAGGAGGTTGGAGAAGCCGAGGTAGCGCTCCCGCCGCGCCCTTCTCTCGGCGCGGGGGATCCCGAAGATATCCATGAAGAAGACCAGGTTCTCGTCGACGGTCAGATCCGGGTAGAGACCAAACCGCTGGGGCATGTACCCGATGAGTCGCTTCACCTTCCGCCTGTCCGAGGCGGCGTCGATCCCGTCCATCACGATTCGCCCTGACGTGGGCTCGATCATGGTGGCCATCATGCGCAGCAGCGTCGACTTGCCCGCCCCGTCGGAACCGACGAGGCCGAAGATCGTCCCCCCCTCGATCGCCAGCGTCACGCCCTCAACGGCCGTGACCTGCCCGAACCGGCACGAAACATTCTCGACCTGAATGATGGAGTTAACAGTCGTCACGGCAGTTTTTCTCCCGCCTGTGGCCTGTAGCCTGTAGCCTTATTTAAGCCACGCATCCGCCGGCATCCCCGTCTTGAGCTCCAGGTTCGGGTTCGGCACGGTGATCTCCACGAGGTAGACGAGCTTGACGCGCTCTTTCTGGGTCTGGATGATCTTCGGGGTGAACTCCCCTTCCGAGGCGATGAACGTCACCGTTCCCTCGAACGTCTTTCCGGGGAGGCTGTCGACCTTCACGCTTGCCTTCTGGCCCGGCTTCACGTTCCCGATCTCCGTCTCGCCGACGTAGATCTTCACCTTGACGGAAGTAAGATCAGAGAGGCTCAGGGCCTGGCGCGTCGGGGTCACGACTTCGCCCTGCTCGATATTTCTGCTCGTCACGATCCCCGCAAAGGGTGCCCGCAGCTGCGTCCGGTCCATCTGGATGCGGGCCTGCTCGAGGGCGGCTTTCGATGCCGCTGCCTGGGCCCGAGAAGCCTCCACCTCGCGCTCGGTGGCTCCGATCCGGCCCAGGTTGCCCTTCGCCTGCCTCAGCACCGCCTCGGTCTCCGCGAGTTTTGAGCGCGCCGTATCGTAGTTGAGTTTTACCGTCTCCCACTCCTTCCTGGAGACGACCTGCCTGGAGTAGAGCTGATCATAGCGCTCCTTGTTCGACTGCGCTTCCGTTAGCACGTCGCGGGCACCGGCAACGCCAGCCTCGGCCCGCGCCACCTCATCGGGCAGGGTCTTGCGGTAGACCCCCAAAAGCGCCGCCGCCTGTTCCTGACTCCGCTCCGAGCGGTCGAGCGTCGCCCTCGCCTGATCGCGGGCCGCCTCGAACTCGGCGCGGTCAAGCTCCGCAAGGGGCTGGTCCTTCTCCACGCGCTGTCCCTCCGTGACGAGCACCCTCACCACCTTGCCCCCGACCTGGAAGGATAGATTCGAGATGGTGGCGGCCTCGACGGTCCCCGAGTAATAGAGACCGTCTTTTTTCAGGCTCTGCTGACCGAACCATACCATGAGTCCCACTCCGAGCAGCAGTGCGACAAACGCAGCGATGATGATCTTTTTCTTTTTCAACGAATCCCTCCTCGATCGGTCTGGTCCGGATTATGCCCATTATTCCGAATTCGGGCTCTTTACGCCATCCTTTTCACGGTGCCGGCTTCTTGCGCCTGGCCGCCGGGGCCCAGGGGAGTAAACACGTAGTGGCATGAACGCATCGTGGATGTCAAGGCGAACGCAAGAAAGGCAAGGGAAAAAGAGGCGGGTCGCTTACAGCGGATGGCGTATGAAGGAGTGACTGAGTAAAGAGAAGGGCTTCGGGATTCGGGATTCAGTAATTCGGATGCCTGATCGCGGCCGCGAAGCGGCTGCCAGATACCTGAAGCCTGCGCGAAACGCCGGTTGTTCGTGATACGCGGTTAGATGAAGGTGTGGCTTTGGGGAGATGGGAGGGAGGATTCCCCTATACCCGATGCCCTTTACCCGGGCCGCTGCCGCTTCGCGGCATGGCCGGGCGTGCGAACCCGCTGCAGGCGGGCAACTCCCGCCCGCAGCGTCTCGGCCCGTGTTCACGCTTTCCGGATCGCAAGCCCGACGAGGCCGCGATGTCACTCCTGGATGTCGAAGTGGCGATCGAGACGCATCGTCTTCAGCAGCCCCAGGATCTCCTTCGACACGTGGGTGATCGCAAGTCGGCCCTGCTTCTTCTTGAGCGAGTTGTGGGCCGCGATCAATACCCCGAGGCCGATGGAGTCGATCATCTGCACGCCGGCCAGATCGATGGTCACATCCGTGACGCCTTCTTCGATGAGGGACCACAGGTTGCGCCGCAACTCCTGGGCATAGGAGGCGACAATGTCCCTGCCCGGCGCGATCAGTGTCTGCTTCTGCTGTTTGATTGCTTCTTCCATGAAACCTCCTGTTGGTTCAAGCTGCATGATAGTCGGTGACACAAGGCCCGCGGCGTCACTCACTCTGCCAGAAGACGGCGAGCCGGTTTCCCTTTTCGTTGTAGTGAAAGCCCGAGGAATAGAGGGTCATGATGGCCGTTCCCCGGCCGGATTCCGAGGTGATGTCGGGCACGTCGCCCGTCAGGCTTTTCCAGTCAAACCCGTCGCCGTCGTCCTCCACCTCCATGGTGAGCCTGCCCGACTCGAACCGGAGACTGTACCGGATGCGCGAGTCCTCCTCGTGGCGGCTCCCGTAAAGCACCGCGTTGGTGAGGGCTTCCCTCATGATGAGCAGGACTCCGAAGGGGTTGACCTCCGCGCCGCTCTCCACGAGAAAGCGCTTCGTCTCCTCACCCGCCCGGTCGATGTACCGCAGCTTCGGCGAAATAAAGACCGTCAGGTTTCCCGGTGCCCTGCTGATTTCGAAAAAATCCATGCAATCCGTCCTTGCTACCCTTCCTCTGCAAAATACAGTCCCGTTGCCCTTCCTCCGGGGACGCCGTCACGCCTCCACGCCGAGCAGCAGGACATCGTCCTGCAGACGACCCCGGTCCGGGCAGATCAGGGATACGATCTCGTTGACGGCCTCTTCGATGGGCATATCCCGCGTTTCTACGCAGCAGGCCATGAGCGCGTCGATCCCCTCCTCCCGGCCGCGAGGGTCCTCCCCGAAAACTTCCAGCAGGCCGTCCGTGAAGAGAAAGAAACGGTCTCCCCCGCTGACGCTTACGCAAAGCGGCTCAAAGAGGACATCCTCGAAGACGCCCAGGATGTCGCCCTCGGCCGCCAGCGGCCGGATCTCCCCGCCTGCACTGAGATGCAGCACCGGAGGATGCCCCGCATTGACAACGGTCAGCTTCGAGGCCCGGCGGTCGAGTTGCGCGTAGACGCCTGTCAGGTGCTCGCCGTTTTTCATGAGGCTCGTAAACACCCGGTTGATGACCTGCATCGTCTCTGCGGGCGTGATCTGCGGTCCCGTGTTCTGGCTGATCAGGGCCTTCAAGGCAAAGGTGTTGTAGGAGGCGCGGATGTCGTGCCCGCTGAAATCGGCGGCGAAATAACCGAAGGCCCCCTCCCCCACGGGAAAGACGTCATAGAAGTCCCCGCCGGCTTCGATGATGGGGATGTAGCTCACGCCGAAGAGCGCCCCGGGGAACTCCACCGGCCGTGGCAGGATCGCCTGCTGGGCCTCGTGGACCTGCTTGAGTTTTGCCGCCTGCAACTCGATGATGCCCCGGAAGGTGTCCCGCGTCTCGAGGTGCCGGCCCACCCGCGCGAGGACCTCCGTCTTGTCGAAGGGCTTGGTCATGTAATCCACGGCCCCGAGTTTCAGCCCCGTCACCTTGCTCTCCGTGTCGGTCTTGGCCGACAGGAAGACGATGGGGATGTGGGCCGTTTGCGGGTCCTTCTTCAGCTTCTCGCAGGACTCGAAGCCGCTTTCCCCCGGCATCATGATATCCAGCAGGATCAGATCCGGCAGGCGCAAAGCGGCAAGGCCCCTGCCGTCAGGCCCATTTTCGGCCGCAAGGGTCCCGTAGCCGGCACTCTTCAGGATCTTTTCCAGCAGCTTGACGTTCACGGGGTGATCGTCGACAATAAGGATCGTCCCCTTGCTTTCCGCAATTTCCCTGATTTCCATGGGTCCCGTTGACATGTTTTTGTCCTTACATAGGGGGGCGGCGTTATGCCCGAATGCCCCTGGCAAGGCCCGGTGCCCCGCCGTTTCCCTTCTTTTGCAGCCCGTTTCCGGTGAGCACCGCCTTGACGCTCCGGGAGAGCTGCTCCAGGTTGAAGGGCTTCTGGATGAAGCCGTTGCACCCCCGCTCGAGGATCTGCGTCGCCTCCCCGTCGATGCTGTACCCGGAGAGCAGCAGCACCTTCACCTCGGGGTTCATCGCCTTCATGCAGTCATAGGCCTGCCCCCCGCCCATCTTGGGCATGACGATGTCCAGCAGAACGAGGTCGATCTCGTCGCGCCGTCCCCGGTAGACCTCCACGGCCTCCTCGCCGTCGCGAGCCGTGATGACGCGGTATCCCATGGTCTGCAGCAGGTCCCGGCCGATCTCGAGCATCATCTGCTCATCGTCGACCAGCAGGATGGTTTCGCTGCCCCGCTTGATCGGCTCGTGCACCTCGGCGCTGTTTCGCGCGACGGGCTTGTCTGTCGCGCTGAGATAGATCCGGAACGTCGTCCCCTTCCCCTTCTCCGATTCCACGTCGATGAACCCGCCGTGTCCCTTGACGATGCCGTAGACGGAGGCGAGCCCCAGCCCCGTCCCGCGCCCCATCTCCTTGGTCGTGAAGAAGGGCTCGAAGATCCGCTCCATGGTCTTGCGGTCCATGCCCGTCCCGGAGTCCGTCACGGTGAGCAGGACGTAGTTGCCCGGTTTGGGGTTGTAGAGCTTTCCCTTCATGGCATGGTGGTCCGTGTTGACCGTCCGGACCACGAGGCTCCCGCCGCCCGGCATGGCGTCGGCGGCATTGACGAAGAGGTTCATGAGGACCTGCTCGAGCTGGCCGGAGTCGGCCTCGATGGCGAAGAGATCGCGGGTCAATTCGTGGTGGATGAGGATCTCCTTTCGCGTCCGGTTGAAGGTTTCACAGGCCTCCTGGACCAGCAGGTTGAGGTCGATGGGCCTGACCTCGTAGCGGCCCTTGCGGGCATAGCCCAAAAGCTGGGCCGTGAGACGGGAGCCGCTCTGGACCTGTTTCTCGATGCTTTTGAGCCGCTCGAAGAAGGGGTGTTTCAGGTCCAGGTCGAAGAGCATGAGCGAGATGTTCCCCTGGATGACCATGAGGAGGTTGTTGAAGTCATGGGCGATGCCGCCGGCCAGGGTGCCCACGGCCTCCATCTTCTGGGCGTGGTGAAACTGGGCCTCGATCTGCTTGCGCTCGCTCACGTCGTCGAGCACCATGATGAGGGTCCGCTTCATGTCGTCGCGGATCGGCAAGAGCTTGATCATGAACTCCCGGTCGTTGAGCTTCACGGGACTGTCGGCTGCCACGATACTCGCCTCGGCCGTCACGCGGTCGATCATCTCCCGCACCAGGTCCTTGTCCCTGCCGGTGAAGAGGCCGAGCACGCTCGAGGCCAGAAGCCGTTCCTCGGGAATGCCGGCGAGGGTGATGGCCGCGGGGTTGGCAAAGACGATGCGGCCCCCCGGAGTGATCTCCAGGATGCCCTCGGAGAGGCTTCCCAGCACACCCTCGTAGTGCTTCCAGATGGAGAGCAGCTCCTTTGTGATCTGCCGCGAGTAGAGATTCTCGACGCCGAAGATGCGCTCCTGTATGTCCCGCGTGCCCCGGTGCTCGGCATCGTGGAGCGCGGCAGCGACATACTGGCCCATTTTGCCCAGCGGTCCCTTGGCAATGCAGGCATTGGCCCCGATGGCCCGGAAGTCGAGCTGCTCCTCGGCGGCGGCGGCCGAGAGGATGATGAGGTAGGTGTCCCTCATCTCGGGCATGGCCCGGATGATCTGGCAGAGCTTCTTGCCGTCGATATTGGGCATGATAAGATCCACGAAGATGATGTCGGGGCGGTAGTGCTCCAGGATATCCAGTGCGTGCAGGCCATCCTCGGAGATGCGGACCTCGTGCCCGATCTTGCTCAGGAACTTGGACATGTACTCCAGGATGATCGGGTGGTTGTCCACGACGAGGATCTTTTTCTTTTTCATGCCGCGCATCCTTTCGTCTCGGGTTCGGCGGGCCTCGCCCCCCGAACCGCGTTTCTCCCCTCACGCTTTGCCTGGTACAAAAACTCGTCGGCCTGCTCCATCAATTGATCCAGGGTGATTCTTTCGGCCTTCAGGACCGGCCGGTAGCTGGTGACGCCGAAACTGGCCGTGATGCGGAGCTCCCCGCCTTTGAGATGAAAAGGGGCCTCCGCCACGAGGCGCCTGAGCCTCTCGGCCACGATGTAGGACGAAGGCAGGTCCGTCTCCGGCAGCACGATGAGGAACTCTTCGCCGCCGTAACGGGCCATCCAGTCCACGTCGATGCGGATGGAGCCGGCAATCCGGCTCACGAAATCCTTCAGGACCTGATCGCCGGCCCGGTGCCCGTGCAGGTCGTTGACGTCCTTGAAGTGGTCGATGTCGCACATGATGACCGAAAGCGGGTGCCCGTAGCGCTGGGAGCGTTTGATCTCCTGGTGGAGACGCTCCGTGAGGTACACCCGGTTGAAGATCCCCGTGAGGGGATCCCGGATGGACAGGGCGCGCACCTCTTCGTGCGAGAGCCGCAGCGAGCGCTCGAGATCGATGACCCGCCGGGCCGCCTTGAGCCGGGCATCGAGATCGGCAGGATCGACAGGCCTGGCCAGGTGGCCGTCGGCCCCGGCCTCGAGCCCCTTGAGGATTTCGGACTTCCGGTTCCCCTGGGTCAGCATCAGGATATACACGTAGCCGGGAAGGTTGCGGGCACGGAGGGTCCGGCACAGCTCGAAGCCGTCCATCCCGGACAGACGAGAGCCCGCAATCACGATGGGAAAGAACTCCGCCGCCATGGCGGCGACGGCCTTGCGGCCGTCTGCTACGGTCACGACCTTCCGGTATCCCGCATCTGCGAGGGCTTTCCCCAGGACCTCCCGGTCTGCGGGATCCTCCACGGCGATCAGGATCGGTACAGGTTGCTGTTCCATCATTCGGAAACCCATCCCCGGGAGCGTGAAACCCCGGGAGCTCACAAGCGTTATTCCCTGTTCTTTATTCCCTGAGGGCTCATCTGCCGCCTGCCCGTCAATGCCCCTTGAGGGCCGCTGAAATCGATGTGAGCTTCTGCGCAATCTCACCGATGGCCTCATCGGCCCCGTCGAGCTTCTGCGCCCGGGCGTCCGCCTCGACGCGCGTCGCGATCTCGTAGATGTCAGTGAAACCCAGGTTGGCCGACGCCCCCTTCAGGGAATGGGCGGACATGACCACACCCTGACAATTGCGGCTCTCCCAGGCATCGCGCAACTTTTCGAGATCTGTCACCCCCACGCTGACGAACAGCTCGGCCATTTCCCGGAAATCCTGCTCATCGAGCCCGATATTCTCCGCCATCTCATTGAAATTCATCTTTTCCCTCTTTCGACGTATTGCCGGTCGCGATCTAATAACCGTCTCTTCCTTTAGCCTTTACCCTTTACCCTGCACCCTGCACCCTGCACCTTCGGTGTCCACTTCTGGAGCATCTCCTGGATGGCTTCCCTGCGGATCGGCTTCGTGATGTAATCATCCATGCCGGCGGAAAGGCACTTCTCCCGGTCGCCCTGCATCGCGTTGGCCGTCATGGCAACGATCGCAAGATGCTTGCCGCTTTCCCGCTCGGCCTGCCGGATCGCCGCCGTGGCTTCATAGCCGTCCATTTCAGGCATCTGGCAGTCCATGAAAATGAGGTCGTAGGCGGTCTTCTCCAGCATCTCGATGACCTCCCTGCCGTTTGCCGCGACATCCGCCGCCAGGTTGCACTTCTCGAGCATCCGGATGGCCAGTTTCTGGTTCACGGGGTTGTCCTCCGCCACGAGCACGCGCACGCGCACGGCCGTCGCCGCCTCGGGCTCGATCGGCTTCTTTTCCGCACGGGCCTCCGCCAGGCTGTGCCGGGTGATGAGCTGAAGGGGCTGCCCCTTGAGGGTGGCGCTCCAGGCCGTTGCCAGGGCATCCATCAGAATGGACTGGTGGACCGGCTTGACCAGGTATGCCGCAAACCCGACGTCCTGCATCCGTTTGGCGTCGCCGCGTTTGCCGATGGAGGCGATCATGATGAGCACCGTCTTCCGGAGACGTTCATCCCCCTTGATCTTGCGGCCCAGCTCTTCGCTTTCACTGTGCTCATCGTGGTATGCGACGATGGCGATCTGGAAGGGATCTGCGGCCTCATGGCCCCGGAGCAGCATCTGAATCGCCTCATCGCTCGAACTGCAACTGGCGTAGCGCATGCCCCAACCGGCGACTTGTTCCTCCAGGGTGCGGCGGTTGATCTCCCGGTCGTCGACGACGAGAAGCCGAACCCCCGAGAGATCGGCCTCCTCAACGACCGTGACGGCGGCCTCCTGATCGATCGTCATGGGAAGGGTGAACCAGAACGTGGAGCCCTTCCCTTCCCGGCTCGTCACCCCGATCGTGCCGCCCATGCATTCGACGAGCTGTTTGGAAATGGCCAGTCCCAGGCCCGTGCCGCCGTAGCGGCGCGTCGTGGACGCGTCGGCCTGGGTGAACTTCTCGAAGATGTATTCCAGTTTTCCCTCGGGAATGCCGATCCCCGTGTCTTCCACGCTGAAATGGAAGGACGGCAAACCGTCCGGTTTCGTCTCGCAGCTCACGCTGATGATGACGTGGCCCTTCTCGGTGAATTTGATGGAATTGCTCACCAGGTTCGTCACCACCTGCCGGATGCGGCCGGGATCGCCGATCACGCGGCGCTCGGCCCCGCAGAGATAGCGCACGATCAGGCTCAGTCCCTTCTCATCGGCCCTCACAACCAGCAGATCGGCCAGCTTTTCCAACGTCGTGCGCAGATCGAAGGGGATGGGCTCGATGGTGAGTTTTCCCGCCTCGATCTTCGAGAAGTCCAGGATGTCGTTGATGAGCGCCAGCAGGTTCTCCGCCGACAACTTGACGGCCTCGGCGTATTCCCGCTGCTCGCCGTCGAGCTCCGTCTCCTGCAGCAGCGTCGAAAACCCGATGATCCCGTTCATGGGAGTGCGGATCTCGTGGCTCATGTTGGCCAGAAATTCCGACTTGGCGCGGTTTGCCGACTCAGCGGCATGGGCCATGATGCCGGCCCGCTCGATGGATTCTTCGAGCTGGCGGTTGATGGCCTCGAGCTCCCGGTTGATCCGCTCGGCTTCCTCCTTGGCTTTCTTCAGGCCCTCCTCGGCCTGCTTGCGCTCCGTGATGTCCAGCATGGATGCTATGCTGTGCGTGGTGCCCGGGATCAGGGCAACGCTCAGCAGAACATGCCGGATGCGGCCCTCGCCGTCGCGCATCTTGAGCTCGTAGCGGCGGGGAACCGAATCGGGATCCTGCCGCCTCATGTCGTGATACGTCATGAGCCTCAACAGCTCGTCGGGAGGTGTGAACTCGATCCAGCTTCGCCTCCCCTCAATCTGGTGCCGCGGAAGCCCTGTGAATTTTTCGAACTCCGTGTTCACCAGCGAGATGGTGGTGTCGTCCTCGATGATCACCATGGCCGTGCCGGAGCCCTCGAAGAGGGCCCGGTACATCGCCTCGGATTCCCGGAGGGCGGTCTCCGAGCGCTTGATGTCGGAGATGTCTACGACGATGCCCCGGATGCCTGCGGCCCTTCCGCCCCGGAGGATAGGGGCGGCATTGATGATCACGGGAAAGGTGCGCCCGTCCTTGCGCCTTGCCGTGTACTCGACATCGGGCAGGATCTCTCCCTTCAGGATCCGGATGATGTTTTTCTGGATGCGTTCCTGGTCCTCGGGGATGAAGATGTCGAGGGCGTTGACGCCCCTTGCCAGGTCCTCCTGCGTGTATTGCAGCACCTCGAGGCCCCTGCGGTTGCCGAAGGTGATCTTGCCGACGACATCCGTCTCGAAAACGATCTGCGGCAGCGAATCGGCCAGCTCCCGGGTCCGCTGCTCGCTGTCCTCGATTGCCCGCAGGATCCGCTTCTGCTCGGAGATGTCGACGAAGCTTTCGATGAGGCAGCGTCTGCCGTTCATGGACGCCGGGACGACGGTCTTGACGATCGGGATTTCCCTGCCGTCGGCCGTGCACAGGATCCGCTCGGACTGGTGGACCGCCTGGCCGAGATCCGTAACGGGGCACCTCCCCGCCTCGGCGGGACAGACGAAGCGGTGACAGACGGAGCCGACGATCTGATCCCGTGAAAGGCCGATCATGCGCGCCGCCGACGGGTTCACGTCGATGATCCGGTGCGTTGCGGGGTCGATGACGAGAATCCCCGTATGGACCGCGTCGAAGAGGGCCTTCAGATACTCCTCATTGCCGGCCGAAAGGTTTTGCGCTTTCCCGGCGATTTGACGGATCTCGATTCCCATGCAGTGATCCTGCTCGCGTTGTTTCGGAAGGCGGCGTGACTGCCCGCACAGCACGGCAATACGGGCATCCCGCAGGCGGTGCACACCTTCCCGCCAAGATAGCGATGCATGAAGCATACCAGCAACAGGCCGGCGAACATCACGCCGCGAGACGAAGGCCGCAAGGCTTCAAAGGCGTTGTTTTTCAAATGGTTATCCGGTGACGGGGTACACCCTTTATCGGCTGCCCATTCTGTGATAAAGAAGCAGGCGATGAGCCGCCGGCAATCGGCGGAGTCGGATCGGAAAGGGCAGGATCATCATGGCAGCACCTCGACTTATTCTGGCCTCGGCCTCCCCCCGCCGCAAGGAGATGCTCCGGCTTGCCGGGGTTCGCTTTGTCATCCTGCACGGCTGCGTGGACGAGGCGCCGGAGCCGGGGGAGGCGCCGGAGGAATATGCCCTGCGGCTCTCCGAGGCAAAGGCAAGAGCCGTTGCAGCGATGCGACCCGGCCGCTGGGTCCTGGGGGCGGACACGATCGTGACGATCGACGGTGAGCTACTGGGCAAGCCGGCTACGCGGGACGAGGCCCGGTGCATGATCCGCAAGTTGAGCGGGCGCGAACACACGGTCATCACCGCGTTCACCCTGATGAACAGCGGGCGGGCGGAGGTCATTCGGCAGGCCGTCACCTCACAGGTCCGCTTCAAAGACGTCCCCGACGACGAGGTGGAGTGGTACGTGGCCACCGACGAGCCCTACGACAAGGCCGGCGGCTACGCCGTCCAGGGGAAGGCGTCTTTTCTCGTCTCCGAGATCCACGGCTCCTGGACCAATGTCGTAGGGCTTCCGCTTTGCGAAGTCGTCGAGGCGCTGAAGGGACTGGGTCTGGTGGATTTCAAACAGGAGTGATCCATGTCCGAAGTGAACGAGAACATCCGCCGGATCCGGGAGCGGGTTGCGGTGGCCGCCGCGCGCGGGGGCCGTGACCCGTCCGAGGTGCGCCTCATGGCCGTCACCAAGACCGTGAGCGATGAACGAATCCGGGAGGCCATCGGGGCCGGGATCGAGATCATCGGGGAGAACTACGTCCAGGAGGCAAAGCGGAAGATCGAGCTGATGGGCAAGAGCGTGGAATGGCACCTCATCGGCCATCTGCAGACCAACAAGGCAAAATACGCCGTGCGCCTCTTCGACATGATCCACTCCGTGAACCGGATGAGCCTGGCCGAGGAAATCAACCGGAGGGCCGCCGCCGCGGGTATCGTCTGTAGGATTCTCGTGGAGGTCAACCTGGGCGGGGAGGAGTCCAAGAGCGGTGCTGCGCCCGATGAGGCGCCGGATCTGATCCGCTCGATCGCCGCAGGGATGCCGAACCTTTCGATCCAGGGCCTCATGACCATGGCGCCCTGGTATGACGATCCCGAGAAGGCGAGGCCTTGCTTTGCGGGCCTGCGGGCGCTGCGCGACCGCATCGTCGCCGAGAACATCCCGAACGTCACCATGCGGGAGCTCTCGATGGGAATGACGGACGACTTCGAAGTGGCCGTCGAGGAAGGCGCCACCCTCGTGCGCATCGGAAGGGCGATCTTCGGGGAAAGAAAGTGATCAGTGACCGGTGAAAAAGAAGGATTCCTTCCACTGGCCACTGACCACTGTTCACTGGCCACTTCCTGTTGTCTGTTTTCCCTTATAGAGGAAGCGCTCGAAGAAGCGGTGGAAGAGGGTCCACTCCGATTCCTCGTTGCCGGAATTCCCGATAAAGGCCTGGAAGGCCGTCACCTTGGCGTCCAGATCGTCGACGAAGTGGACGATGAGGGCCTCCATGGTTTTGGGACGCTTGGGAGAGCCGAAATCGAGCTCGCCGTGATGGGCAAGGACCACGTGCTTGAGCTCCAGAGCCAGGCCTTCGGGGAACCCGTCGATGGCCGCAATCTTCCGGTCGAGCATTTCCACTCCGAGGTAGATGTGCCCCAGGAGCCGCCCCGGCGTCGAGTAATCGATGGCCCGGTCGTAGGAAAATTCCTCGATCTTGCCGATGTCGTGCAGGATCCCGCCGGCAATCAGCATGTCGCGGCTCACCGCCGGGTAGTGGCTCGCCAGGAAGTCAAGGACCCGCACCATGGACAGGGTGTGCTCCAGGAGCCCCCCGAGGTAGGCGTGGTGGAATCCTTTTGCGGCGGGCGCCCTTTTGAGCCGCGCGGCCAGATCGGCGTCGCCCAGAAAGTTCTCCAGCAGTTTTTTCAGCCAGGGGTTCCCCACCGAGGCCACATAGCCCGACAGCGCGGTGAACATCTCTTCCACGTCGCTCTTCGTGGTGGGGAAATAATCCCAGGGGTCGATGTCGGTCTCCTCTATTCTGCGGATGTCCAGGACAGCGAGCTGCGTGCTGTCGCGGTAGCTGACGGCGCGGCCCTGCACGAAGACGATGTCGCTTTTTTTAAAGAGCGGGTCGAGGGCCGCGACGTTATCCCAGACACGCCCCTCGATATCCCCCGTCCGGTCACGGAGTTTGACGCTGAGATAGGGCGCACCCTTCTGGGAATAGGCGAGATTCTTTTCCATGACGAGAAACGACGCCTTGATCTTCTCGCCTGCCTTGATGTCTTTCACGTATAAGGATTTCATCCATTTCCTTCCTGTTGTTTATTGACTGAAGCCTGAGAGCTCTTTCTTTTTTGTCGCAACCTCCGGTCGCTCCCCGGCAAGGAAGCGAAGGATATGATCGCGCCTCCTGACGGGATGCGCCCCCGGTCCTGCCACCGGGTACCTGTCACCTGTTGCCTGCAGCCTGTGGCCTTGTTTGACTACGCCTTGATGGCTTCGCTTCCCGCATAGACCGTGAAAGACCCGCCCCGCACATACCCCACGACGACGATCCCCAGCGACTCGGCCAGCATGACGGCCCGCGAGGTGGCCGCCGAGTGGGAGACGATGACGGGGACCCCCATCCGCCAGGCCTTGGAGACGATTTCCGAGGAGACGCGCCCCGTCGTCAAAAGAATCTTGTCGGAAAGGTCGACGCCTTCGGTGAGCGCCCACCCGCAGAGCATGTCGATCGTGTTGTGCCGACCGATGTCCTCCCGCGCCGCGAGGATGCCCTGCAGTCCGGCCAGGGCCGAGCAGTGGGTGCCCCGCGTGCGCTCGTGGATCACCGTGGCCGCAAGGAGCGCATCCATCAGACTCAGAATCGTTTGAGCATCGAGCTCCCGGCGGGCCTGAAGGACGGCCCTTTCCTTCTCCTCCGCCTGAAACGAGCGGCTGCCGCGGGAGCCGCTCGAGGCAATCGTCTTTCCCGCAGCCGGGGAGGGCGCCCGGCCCTTGCTGCCTCGGGTCCGGATCTCGACCCGGTCGGACGAGAAGGTCAACTCCAGAATGTCCGCTGCCTTTTCGATCAGGCCTTCCTGTTTCGCAAACCCGGTTGCAAGCTCCCGCAGATGAATCCCTGCACAGGCGATGGTCACGACGAGGCCGCCATCGACGAATACCTCCAGGAGCATCTCGCGGACCACGTCCACCGGGGCCCCGGAGAGTCGCTTTCCATCGAAGCGGCGCAGGCTCAGCTGCTCGATCCCTTCCGTACCGGCCGGTTTTTTCATTGCTGCCGCCTCTCCCTCAGCGTTCGGTGATCGCCTACGCGGATGGTGAGCTTCGTGGCGTCGAAATATTCCATGAGGGGGATGATGTACTTGCGGGATAGCCCCGTGAGGTCCTTGAAGGTGGCCGGTGTAGCCTTCCCGTCCCGCACGAGGGCCGCCGTGTAATTTTCTTTCAGCTTTTCCATCGCCTCGCTGTGGAAGTAGAGCTCCTCGGTCACCTTCACGAGCACCCCCTCGTTGAGAAGCACCCCGAAGACGCTCACGCTCTCGGCCTTCTTCCCCTTGAGCGCCTCCATGACCTCCTTGATGGAAGGCGGCGTCAGCTGCGCATCGCGGTAGATCGTCTCGATT
The DNA here is from genome assembly GCA_964619035.1 of uncultured Syntrophaceae bacterium. GTDB lineage: Bacteria > Desulfobacterota > Syntrophia > Syntrophales > UBA2192 > UBA2192. The sequence goes on from CAZUBX010000023.1 coordinate 16,194, forward strand.
TTTCCTCCCAGGTCTCCCAGATTCCCCTTGAGATCGACGCGGTGTGCCGCAAGCCGCACGTGCTCCCGGTCGGCAAGGATCTTCTTCTCGTTTTCCAGCTCCTTGAGGGCCATGTTGAAGAGCTTGCTCTCGATCTCCTGGCCTGCCGTCGTCCGCAGCTCCTCCTTGGGCACGCCCTCCTTGAGGGGGAACCGCTGGTGGTAGAGGCCGATCTCGCGGAGAAGCTCCTCCTTTAATCCCTGGTAGGCAGGAAACGAAACGATCCGGGTCTCTTCCCGGTCGATGCGGATGATGGCTTTCTTTTCGGCCATGTCCTTCAGGATCCGGTTCAGATCGCCCAGCGGGATCCCCGTCCTCACGGCAAGCCGGCTCGACGTGAGCCCCTGAACCCCCGTGCGCCCCAGGATCACGGCCACCCGCTCGGCGTCGGTCCCCGTGCGGAGCGACTCCAGCTCCACGGCAAACCGCTCCTTCGTCTTTTTCTGCTTCACGGCATCGGGGTCGAGGATCTCGCCGCCGCCCACCGTGCGGATGGGGGAGTAGCTGCGGATCACGAACCGGTCCCTGCCCATGGTCACGACGGGCTCTTCCAGCAGCAGCTGGGCGTAGACCTTCTGCCCCGGCTGGAGCTCCTCGCGGTCGACAAGGACAACGCGGGCCATGATCTCGCTGGTCCCCGTGTGGAAGCGAGTGAGCGCACGGTTCTTCAGTACCCGGCCCGTCCCCGCAAGATACTCGAGATGAACGTCGAGGCGCTGGGAAGGCTCGAAGATGTTCGGATGGGCCACCACGTCGCCCCGCTCCAGCGCTGTGCGCTCGACGCCCTGCAGGTTGATGGCGGTGCGCTGCCCGGCTTCGGCGTCTTCCTGCGACTCGTTGTGGACCTGGATGCCGCGCACCTTGGCGTGGATGCGCTGGGGCAGGACCTCGACGGTGTCGCCCACGCTCACGCGACCGGAGACGAGGGTCCCCGTGACGACGCTGCCGAAACCCTTCATGGTGAAAACCCGGTCGACGGGAATCCGGAAGAGGCCGCTGTCGCGGCGCTCGCCGATCCGGGAGGCCATCTCCTCGATGGCGGTGGTAAGCTCTGCGAGCCCTTCCCCCGTGACGACGGACACGGGGATCACCGGCGCTTCCGCAAGGAAGGTCGTCTTCATGAACCCGCGCACGTCATCTCGCACGAGCGAAAGCCAGTCGGGGTCGACCAGGTCGATCTTGGTGAGTGCGATGATGCCGCTTTGGATCCCGAGCAGGGTGCAGATGTCGAGGTGCTCGCTCGTCTGGGGCATGACCCCCTCGTCGGCGGCAATCACGAGAAGGACCATGTCGATGCCGGTGGCGCCGGCCACCATGTGCTTGACGAATTTCTCGTGGCCCGGCACATCGACGACGCCGAGGGCATCACCGTTTTCGAGGGGAAGGGAAGCAAAGCCCAACTCGATCGTGATCCCCCGCTCCTTTTCCTCCTTCAACCGGTCCGTGTCCACACCGGTGAGGGCCTTGACGAGCGACGTCTTGCCGTGATCGACATGGCCTGCCGTGCCCAGAATGATGTGCTTCATGAAATCCGATCCTGCTTCCCGTCGCGTCATTAGCGAAAAAACGGACAATCCGTTATGAGATAACAGAATTCCTGCCGTTACTCAATCTCAAAGGCGTGCGGCCTTGCAGGCCGCGGGGTACAGGGATGATTGAAAGAAAGCCGACAGTCAACAGCCCACAGCCAAAAGCAACGACCGGTCTTCACTGTAGGCTGTAGGCTGTCGACTGTTGGCTGCTGCCAATCTATCCTTGCGCACGGCCCCCCTATCCTTTATATATACCCCCCATGAGAATTCTCGCGATCGACTACGGAGAGAAACGAATCGGCCTGGCCGTCTCCGACGAGTTGGAGATCACGGCGCGGGGGATCTCCGTCATCGAGCGCAAATCGAAGAAGACGGATTTGGAGGCCATCGCCGCGGCCGTTTCGGAGTATGGCGCCGGCACGATCGTCGTCGGCTATCCCCTGAGACTCGACGGCTCGGCGGGCATCCAGTGCCGGAAGGTGGACCGCTTCATCGCCTCCCTCAAAGAGGCCATTGCCGTTTCCGTCATCGCCTGGGACGAAACCCTTTCGACCAAAGAGGCCGAGGAGCTGATGCGAGAGGCGGGCGTGAAGCGCAAAAAGAAGCGGGGCATGGTGGACCGGATCGCCGCCGCCCTCATCCTGCAGGACTATCTGAAACAAAAGGCCCGTCACGGGGGAGGCAACCCGTGAAGCCCTTCGCATTTCTCCGACGGTACCGGCTCCCGGTCTTCGTGCTCTTCGCAGCAGCGGGAGTCCTTGCGGCATTCTGGGTTCTTGGCGCCCTCCGGTATCCCGCCGCCGGGGAAGACGACATCGTCCTCGTGAACATCCCCCGGGGCACACCCTTCTCCCAGGTCGTGAACCTCCTCGACGAAAAGGGTCTCATCCGGAGCCGGCTTGTCTTCCGGGCCATGGCTTATTTTTACAACGCCCCCCAGCAGATCAAGGCCGGCGAGTATGAATTCTCCAAAGTCATGCCGCCCGGAAAAATATTGGAAAGACTCATCAACGGGGACATGAAGAAACACACCATCGTGGTCCCCGAAGGGTTCACCGTGCGCCTGATCGCAGCGCGCCTTGCCGCCAACGGCCTTGTCGAAGAGAAGGAATTCATGCGCCTCGCGAGGGACAAGGAATTCCTGGCCACCCTGAGAATCCCGTCAGCAAGCGCCGAAGGGTTCCTCTTCCCCGACACGTACAACTTCGACCGGACCATGGATGCCCGGATGATCCTGAAAACGATGTCCGACCGGTTCTGGGTCAAGGTGACAGGCGCGATGATCGAGAAGGCCCGTGCGCAGGGGCTCGGCCTCAAGGAGTGGGTGACGCTCGCCTCGATCATCGAGAAGGAGACGGGCCGCAAAGAGGAGATGCCGCTCGTGTCGGCCGTCTTCCACAACCGCCTGCGGATCAAGATGCCGCTGCAGAGCGACCCGACGGTGATCTACGGCATCGAGAATTTCGACGGAAATTTGACGCGCAGACACCTGGAGCGCCAAAATCCCTACAACAGCTACCTCAACCGGGGGCTTCCGCCGGGCCCCATCTGCAACCCCGGCATGGATGCCCTCACGGCTACCCTGAACCCCGCCCCGGTCCACTATTTCTACTTCGTCTCCCGCAATGACGGGTCCCACCAGTTCTCCGCGACGTTCGCCGAGCACAACCGCTACGTCCGGAAGTATCAGATCATGCGGAAATCCAGCGGAAATTAAAGTTTTTTCTTGACAGGGATGGAAGACGGCCCTACTATTGCATCCAAGTGGAGCAAAGTGGATGATTGTGGAGGAGTATCTCGTATGTCTGTGTTCCGGGGAGATATTACCATACCATTGACGACAAAGGAAGAATCATCTTCCCCGCCAAGCTCCGCGAGGTCTTCGCAGAGAAGTACGACAACCGGATGGTCATCACGAACTGGGATGGCTATCTCATGGTCTTCCCCTTCGACGAGTGGCAGATCCTCGAGGAGAAAATCTCCCATCAGTCCGTCCTGAAAAAAGAAGTCCGCGCGTTTCAGCGCTTCTTCATGTCCGGGGCGGTGGACTGCACCTTCGACAGCCAGGGCCGGATCCTGATCCCCCCGCCGCTCCGCGAGTACGCCAAGCTGGAAAAAGACATCGTCCTGGCCGGCATGGTCCGGGTCATCGAGATCTGGGGCAAGGAACGCTTCGAAGAGGAGATCCGAAAATCAGGCGAACAGATAGAGAGCTTCAGCGATTACATGGCCGACCTGGGAATCTGACGGGCCAGCTCCCCTGGCGGGATTCCCGCGTTTGCTTCCACCGATGATCCTTGAAAAGAGAAATGGACAGCGCAGGGGTGACGTCTACCTATCACGAACCGGTCATGCTGCAGGAGGTCCTCGAGTCGCTTGACCTGAAGCCCGGCGGCATCTATGTGGACGGCACCGTGGGCGGCGGCGGGCACGCGCGAGGAATCCTTTCCGCCACGGCCCCCGACGGAATCCTGGTCGGCATCGACCGGGACGACGACGCCCTCGCGGAATCGGGTCGGGTCCTGGAACCCTTCGGCACGCGCAAGCTCCTCGTCAAAGGGGACTATGCCGATCTGGAGGAGATCCTCTCCCGGCTCGGGATCGAGCGTGTCGACGGCATCGTGCTGGACCTCGGGGTTTCCTCGCATCAGCTCGAGACGGCCGAGAGGGGCTTCAGTTTCACGAAGCCCGCACCGCTCGATATGCGGATGGACCGCGACGCGCCCCGGACGGCACGACAGATCGTGAACACGGCCGATGCGCGGGAGATCAAACGGATCCTGCGCGACTACGGCGAGGAGTTGCTCGCCGGTCGTATCGCGCGGGCCATCGTCGAGAGAAGAAAGGCGGGCTCTATCGAAACTACGGATGAACTCGCGGGCATTATCGCCTCAGCAACACCGGCGCGCATGAGCCACGGGAGGATCCACCCCGCAACAAGGACCTTTCAGGCGCTCAGGATCGCCGTCAACGACGAGCTGAAAAGTTTGGAGGGGGGCATCGCCTCGGGAATCGAGCGTTTAAAGGAAGGCGGGCGGTTTTCCGTCATTTCCTTCCACTCGCTGGAAGACCGGATGGTGAAGGATCTCTTCCGCGATGCCTCGCGGGGATGCACCTGCCCTCGCGATCTCCCCGTTTGCGCCTGCGGGGGCAAACCCAGGCTTCGGGTCATCACCCGCAAGCCGCTCCGTCCCGGCGAGGACGAGGTGGACCGAAACCCCCGGGCGCGCAGCGCGAAACTTCGAACGGCGGAGAGGATTGGATCATGCCCGTAGCGAAAATGGCACGGCCCAGAACGGCAGCAGTCGGGAGGGAGACGACGGGGCTGCGCGTCTCCACGCTCATCCTGTCGCTTCTCGTCCTGGTGGCCGTGGCGCTCGTCTACGTCTGGTCCCATCTCTACAACACACAGCTCAAGTACCGGATCGCCGAGGAAATGACCGTCCGGGACAACCTCACCGAGGAAAACCGCAGGCTGAAAGTGGAGATCGCCACCCTGAAATCGCCCCAGCGGATCGAGTCCATCGCCCGGGACAAGCTGAAGCTTCAATACCCTGAACGGGAGCAGGTGGTTCTCATCAAATGAGCGCGAAGTCCAGAAAATGGTTCCGCTTCCGGATCGCCACCCTGCTGGCGATGTTCCTGGTGCTGTTCTGCGTGCTCGTCTTCCGGGCCTTCCACCTCCAGATCATGACGGGGAAGACCTACAAGAACCTTGCCGATAAGCAGCACAATAAAACCCTCCAGCTCCACCCCGAGCGGGGGATCATCTTCGATCGAAACGGCGAGAAGCTTGCCGCGAGCATCCTCGCCGACTCCGTCTTCGCCGACCCCTCCAAGATCGACAACGTCGAAGAGGCGTCCGCACAGCTGGCCGCCGTGACGGGTCAGCCCAAAAAAGCGATCGCCCAGCAGATCACGAAAGCGAAGAATTTCTGCTGGGTCGCCCGCATGATCACCCCTGCCCAGTCTGAACAGATCAAGAACCTCAAGCTGGAGGGGGTCTACCTGATCCAGGAACCCAAGCGCTTCTATCCGAACAAGGAACTGGCCGGCCACCTGATCGGCTTCGTGGGCATGGACTCCAACGGCCTCGAGGGCCTCGAGATGCGCTACGACAGCTACCTCCGTGGAGAGCCGGAGAAGATCCTCTGGGGCCGTGACGCCCGGGGAAAGAAGCTCTACCTGCCGGAGCGCGCCGTGACAGGCAAGAAGGACGAGCAGATGAGCCTTGTCCTCACCCTCGACAGCCGCATCCAGCATGCCGTGGAGTCGAACCTGAAGGAGGCCGTTCTCCGGACCCGCGCCCGCGGCGGGTTCATCATCGTCATGGACCCCCGCACGGGGGAGATCCTCGCCATGGCCAACAGTCCCGTTTTCAACCCGAACGCCTACGCGAGCGCCACGGCCGACAACAAGCGCAACAAGGCCATCACGGACTGCTTCGATCCCGGCTCCACCTTCAAGCCCTTCCTGGTGGCCGCCGCCATCGAGGAGGGTGTCGTGAAGGAGGAGGACCGCTTCAATTGCGAAAACGGCGCCTACCGCGTGGCCAACGCGACCTTCCACGAGGCAAACCGCAAGCGGCACGGGGTCCTCACGGTGCGAGAGATATTAAAGTATTCGAGCAACATCGGCTCCGTGAAGATCTCCGAGAAGCTGGGCCGCGAGAAGTTCCACCGCTACATCAAAGATTTCGGCTTCGGCCAGAAAACGAACATCGAGATGCCCGGCGAGATTTCGGGTCTGCTGAGGCCCTGGCAGAACTGGACGCAGGTCGACACCTCGACGGTCGCCTTCGGCCAGGGGATCTCGGTGACGGCCATCCAGCTCGTCTCGGCGCTCTCGGCCATCGCCAACGACGGGGTGCTCATGCAGCCCCACATCGTGAAGAAATTCGTCGACGTCAACGGGGAGACGGTCCGGGAGTTCGCCCCCACTGCCGTGCGCAGGGTCATCTCCGCCGACACGGCCCGACGGATCACAACCATGCTGACCAACGTCGTGGGCGAGCAGGGCGGCACGGGAAAGAATGCGGCCCTCGTGAACGTGGACGTGGCGGGCAAGACCGGCACGGCCCAGAAATTCGACTTTGCGCAGAAGCGTTTCTCCAGCGAGCGGGTCCGGACCTCCTTCATGGGATTTTTCCCCGCCGAGGCCCCGCGATTCGTCATGCTGATCTCCATCGACGAGCCCCAGCTGCACAAGTGGGGCGGTGAGGCGGCGGCCCCCGTGTTCAAGTCCATCTCCCAGCAGATCATCCGCTGCTTCGAGCCCGACATCGGGGAGACGCTCCCCGTCCAGGAAACGCAAATCAACACGAACGCGAAGATCCAGCTCGTGTCGACGCCCGCAGGGATCCCGGCGGCTCAAGCCGCTGCAAAGGAAGAGGAGGCCGTCATACCCGACTTCCGGGGAATGACGGTGCGGCAGGCCCTGAAGGCGGCCCAGGAGAAAGGCCTTGAGATGAAAGTCACGGGAAGCGGCTGGGCATCGAGCCAGAAACCGGCGCCGGGGACCCCGCTCAAGGGCCACCGGTTGTGCGCCGTATCCTTCAGCACCGAGGACTGAGAGGCCGACGTGGACTTGCTTGAACTGCTGGAAAAGGTCGATGTCCTGGAGGTTCACGGGACACGGGCCCGGGAGATCGAGGGCATCTGCTTCGACTCGCGTCGCTGCGAGGCGGACTTTCTGTTCGTCGCCGTCGCGGGGATGAAATTCGACGGGCATCTCTTCGTCCCCGAGGCCGTCCGGCGCGGGGCGAAGGCCATCGTCTACGAGAAGGAGATCGCCCGCCACGCCAGCTACACCTCCATCCGGGTCCGCGACAGCCGCAGGGCCCTGGGGGTCTTGGGGAAGAACTTCTTCGAAAATCCATCCGGCGCACTCGGACTGATCGGCGTGACCGGCACCAACGGCAAGACGACGGTCACCTACCTCCTGGAATCCATCTTGAGAGAAGCGGGCCACGAGCCCGGCGTCATCGGGACCGTCAACTACCGCTGGGGCACGAAGGTGCTGACCGCCTCGCACACCACCCCCGAGTCCTTCGAGCTGCAGCGACTGCTCGCCGAGATCCGCAGCGCGGGCATCACCCACGTGGTCATGGAGGTGTCCTCCCACGCCCTGGAGCTCAGGAGGGTGGAGGACTGCGAGTTCGACCTGGGCATTTTCATGAACCTCACCCAGGATCACCTCGACTTCCACGGCACCATGGAAGACTACTACGCCTCCAAGAAGCGCTTTTTCACGGATTTGCTGGCAGGCGAGAAAAACGGCCGCAGGCAAGGAAGGATCATCAACATCGACGATCCGTGGGGCCGCAGGCTCGCCGAAGAGCTGGGGGCCAAGGGGCTCGTAACCTTCGGCATCGACTCGATCGCCTTCGTCCAGGCCAAGGAGGCGGAACTCAGCCTCGGCGAGATCCGGGCGGAGATCGAAACCCCGGCGGGCGCCTTCCCGCTCCGGGCGCCGCTCAGCGGGAGGTTCAACCTCTACAACATCCTGGCCGCCACGGCCGCGGCCTTCCACCTGGGGATCCCGCTTTCGGCCATCCAGCGGGGCATCGAGTGCGCAAAGCCCGTCCCCGGACGCCTCGAAAAGATCAGCGAGACGGGCGAGCCCGCCGTCTTCGTCGATTACGCCCATTCGGAAGACGCCCTGAAGCGGGTGCTCCAGAACCTCGCCCGGTTCCGCAAAGGACGGATCATCACCGTCTTCGGCTGCGGCGGCGACCGCGACCGGGGCAAGCGCCCTCTCATGGGCAGGGCCGCCGCCGAGGAGAGTGATCTCGTCATCGTCACCTCCGACAACCCCCGCACCGAGGAGCCGCTGGCCATCATCGGCGCCATCGAGGGCGGGATCGACACCAACGTGATGAAGAAAATCAGCCCCGAGGAGATCCGCGCCGCGGGCGCAGGCAAAACCTACGCCGTCGTTGCCGACCGGCGGGAGGCCATTGGCCTCGCCATCGGCATGGCAAGTCCCGACGACATCGTCCTCATCGCCGGCAAGGGCCACGAGGACTACCAGATCATCGGCACGGTTACGATCCCCTTCGACGACCGCACGGTGGGCCGCGAGGCCCTGGACAGGCTGCGAGGGAGCGCAAGGTGAAAAAGATCTCGACCCCCCGATTCTCGATGGACGACGTGCTGAAGGCCACGGGGGGCAGCCTCGTCCGGCCCGGCCGCTCCGTCCTCTTCGACGGGGTCTCGACGGATACGCGGACGATTGCCCCCGCAAGTCTCTTCGTGCCGCTGGCGGGTGCGCGCTTCGACGGCCACGACTACATCGGGCAGGCCGCGGGCGCCGGGGCCGCCGGGGTCCTCGTCCAGAGGGGCCGGGAGGGCCTCCTGGAAAAGATCGCCGGCGAAACGACGGTCATTTCCGTTGAGGACACGCTGAAAGCCCTGGGCGATCTGGCCCGGTTCTGGCGTGCCCGGTTCTCGATTCCCGTTGTGGCCGTCACGGGGAGCTCGGGAAAAACGACGACGAAGGAGATGGCTGCCGCCATCATGAGCCGGGACAGGCTGCTGCTGAAAAACGAGGGGAACCTCAACAACCTCGTGGGGCTCCCCCTCACCCTCTTCCAGCTCAACGAGGCCCACGAGGTCGCCGTCCTCGAGATGGGGACCAACCGGCGGGGCGAGATCGCCCGCCTCACCGAAATCGCCGGTCCCACCGTGGGCGTCATCACCAACGTGGGACCTGCTCACCTGGAGGGTCTCAAGTCCCTCGAAACGATCCGGAAGGAGAAAGGCGATCTCTTCCGCGTCATGAACAACGAGGGCACGGCCGTCATCAACCTCGACGACGAGGCCCTGGCCCCCTGGGCGAATAAATGGAAAGGAAAGAAGATCACCTTCGCAATCCAGGTGGATGCCGACGTGACGGCATCGCGCATCGCCCACGAGGGCGAGAAGGGCACCATCTTCACGTTGCTCATGGACGGGGCCTCGCGGGACATCCTCCTTCCGGTCCTGGGGTTTCACAATGTCTCGAACGCCCTGGCCGCGGCGGCGGCTGCGAGCGCCGCGGGGTTGGCCTTTGACGCGATCTGCCAGGGGCTCATGGCCTTCAAGCCCGTGGGGGGGCGCATGGAGGTGTACCGGTTGAAAAACGGCGGTACCCTCATCGATGACACCTACAACGCCAACCCCGCCTCGATGGCCGTGGCCCTCAAGACGCTGCAGGGCCTCAAGGGGGAGTGCCGGAGCACCGTAATCCTGGGGGACATGCTCGAGCTGGGCGGCGAGGCGGAGAAGTACCACGAGGAAATCGGGCGCGCGGTGGCCGACACGGGGGTCAGCAAGGCCTATCTCCGGGGGGATTTCGCCAGGGCGACAGCCAAGGGGGCCACGAAGCGCGGGATGAAGGGCGACCAGGTGCTCATCGACCTGAACACCGAGGAGACGGTGGCCCACCTGAAGGCCTGCCTCAAGGCAGGAGACTGGGTCCTCGTCAAGGGCTCGCGGAAGATGAAAATGGAAGAGATCGTCCAGGCGATCCTCGGCGCAATCGGGGTTGCAAAGTGAAAAGAACCTGTGATAGGGATACGACCTCAATCTGTAGGGGCATGACCCCGGCGTATCCCCAACTGCTTGTATTTCGGGTTGGGGTTTTGTATTTAGGAGGTCCGCTGAGTTGATCTATCACCTGTTATATCCGTTACACGAGTCCATCTCGTACTTCAACGTGTTCCGCTACATCACGTTCCGGACGATCTATGCCGCCATTACGGCACTTGCGATCTGTTTCGTCTTCGGGCCCTGGCTCATCCGCAAGCTCGAGTCTCTGCAAATCGGGCAGAATATCCGCGAAGACGGGCCCGGCACGCACCTCACAAAGTCGGGCACGCCGACCATGGGCGGCATCATGATCATCTTTTCCGTGGTGATCTCGACGCTGCTGTGGGCAAACCTGACCAACGACTTTGTGTGGATGCTCATCCTGGTCACCGTCGGCTTCGGCATCATCGGGTTCGTCGACGATTTCAACAAGCTCACGAAGCAAAACAGCAAGGGGATCTCCAAGCGCACGCGGCTTTTTTTCGAGATTGCGATCGCCCTGTTCATCGGCATCGCCCTGTACCTCAAACCGAATTTCAGCGAGGCGATTACGATCCCCTTCTTCAAGACCATGCTGCCCGATCTGGGCTGGGGCTACGTCCTCTTTACGGTCTTCGTGATCGTGGGGGCGGCCAATGCCGTCAACCTCACCGACGGCCTCGACGGCCTGGCAATCGGTCCCGCGCTGATCTGTTTCATCACGTATCTGCTGTTTGCCTACTTTGCCGGCAATGCAAGGATCTCGGGTTATCTGCAAATCCCTTATGTACCGGGGACGGGTGAGCTCGCCATCTTCTGCGGGGCCATGGTGGGGGCCTGCCTGGGCTTTCTCTGGTACAACACCTACCCGGCGCAGATCTTCATGGGCGACGTGGGTTCGCTTTCCTTGGGCGGGGCCCTGGGCACCCTGGCCATCGTGACGAAACAGGAGTTGCTGCTTGCCATCGTGGGCGGGATCTTCGTGCTGGAGACCGCCTCGGTCATCTTCCAGGTGGGCTGGTTCAAGGTGTCGAACGGCAAGCGCATCTTCCGCATGGCCCCCATCCACCATCACTTCGAGCTGAAGGGGTGGGCGGAGCCGAAGGTGATCGTGCGGTTCTGGATCATCTCGATCATCCTGGCCCTCGTGGCCATCAGTACACTGAAGCTGAGGTGACGAAGGACATTGGAGCTCACGAATAAAAAGGTTCTCGTCATCGGCCTCGGCAAGACGGGGATCGCCACGGCCCGGTTTGCAGCCGCAAGGGGCGCCGTCGTGACCGTCACCGACGAGAAGCCGCAGTCGGAGCTGCAGGAGGCCCTCGGGGCCCTGGCGGGTCTTTCGCTACGCATCGTTACGGGGGGTGCCGACCCGGCGATCGTCGACGGCATGGATCTGATCGTCCCCTCGCCCGGGGTGCCGCCCTTCAACCCGATCCTGCGCGAAGCGGAAAAACGGGGCATCCCGGTGACAAGCGAGATCGAGCTGGCCTGGCGGTTCCTCCGGGTGCCCGTCATCGCCATCACGGGAACGAACGGAAAGACGACGGTGACGACCCTCATCGGCCACATCCTCGCGAAGGCGGGAAAGAAAGCCTTTGTCGGCGGCAACATCGGAAGCCCGCTGATCGCTTACGTCGGCGGGCCCCAGGATGACGAGTGGGCCGTCATCGAGATGAGCAGCTTCCAGCTTCAGCGCATCGAGACCTTCCGGGCGCAGGTGGCGGTGCTTCTCAACGTGGCGCCCGATCACCTGGACTACCATGCCGATTACGCGGAGTACCGCTGGGCCAAGGAGCGGATCTTCGCAAACCAGCAGGCAGGCGATCTGGCCGTGCTCAACGCCGACGAGGCGGAGTCGGCGGCGCTGGCAAAGCGGCTCAAGGCGCGTGTGGCCTTTTTCAGCACGACGTCCGCGCCTGCCGAGGGCATGAGCCTCGAGGGGGATCGGATGGTATCCCGGGCTGGCGGCCGGGAGATCGAGACCTACCCCCGGTCCATGATCCGGATCCCCGGAAGGCACAACGTGGAGAACGTCATGGCCGCCGTCATGGCGGCCCGATACGCCGGCTGCACGCATGGCGCCATCGTGGAGGCCGTGGGGGGCTTCGCGGGGCTTGCCCACCGCATCGAGTATGCCGGCGAGAAAGGCGGGGTGGCCTTCTACAACGACTCGAAGGGGACGAACGTGAGCGCCGTGGTGAGGGCCCTGGAGGCCTTCGAGGCGCCCGTTATCCTCCTGCTGGGCGGCCGCGACAAGAAGGGGGACTTCGAGACCCTCGAGCCGCTCATCCGCCGGCACGTCAAGGAGATGATCCTCTTCGGCGAGGCCCGCGACAGGATCGAGAGCGTCCTGGGTGGCGTTGTGAAGACGCAGAAAACCCCAACAATGCGCGAGGCCGTCGAGGCGGCCTGGGAACATGCCTTGCCGGGAGACGTGGTATTGCTTTCGCCGGGATGTGCGAGCTTCGACGAGTTCAGGAACTACCCCCACCGGGGCGAGGTGTTCAAGGAAGCCGTGAGCCGGCTCAAAGACCGCAAGACCGCAACGCAGAGGAGTTGAGTATCCCCATGGCCGAGACACCTGCAAGGGGAAGACGACCCGACTTCATCCTGTTTTTCATCGTGCTGGTGCTCATCGCCTTCGGCACCGTGATGATCTACAGCTCGAGTTACATGCTCGCCCTGCAGAAGTTCGGCAACGGGTACTACTTTCTCCAGAAGCAAATCTTTTTCCTCGTCGTGGGACTTACGATCATGATCGTTCTCATGAAGATGCCTTACACCTGGCTCCGCGGTGTGGCCTACGCAGGCATGGGCCTTTCGCTCATCCTGCTGGCCGTGATCTTCGTGCCGGGAATCGGCGTGACAAAGGGAGGGGCCCGGCGATGGATCAATCTCGGCTTTTTCACGTTTCAGGCAGCCGAGCTCGTGAAGGTCCTCGTCGTCATCTTTCTGGCCCACTACCTGACTCGCAAATCGGCCCACATCCAGGAATTCCTGAAAGGGTTCCTCCTGCCGCTGGCCGTCGTCCTGGTGCCCGTAGCGCTGATCCTGAAACAGCCCGACTTCGGCTCGGCCGTGCTGATCGTAGCTGTCACCATATCGATTCTCTACATCGCGGGCACGCGGTTCCGATATCTTGCCGGGTCGGTGCTGGCCCTCATTCCCGTGGCGGTGGTCCTCGTCATGGCGAAGGGCTACCGCATGGCCCGCTGGCAGACATTTCTCGATCCCTGGAAGGACCCCCAGCACTCGGGGTTTCAGATTATCCAGTCATTTCTGTCTTTTGGATCGGGGGGGCCCTTCGGCGTGGGATTGGGCGACGGGATGCAGAAGCTCTTCTACCTGCCCGAGCCGCACACGGACTTCATCCTCTCCATCATCGCCGAGGAGAGCGGTTTTATCGGGATCTGCACGGTCATCGTGCTCTTCGGGCTTTTGATCTTCAGGGGATTTGTGATCGCCTTCCGGGTCCAGGACACCTTCGGGAGCCTTCTGGCATCGGGGATCACGATCCTGCTCGCGATGGAGGCCTTCATCAATATCGCGGGCGTCATGGGGCTTATCCCCACGAAAGGCATGGCCCTGCCCTTTTTGTCCTACGGGGGCACGGCACTCATCGTGAGCTGCATGGCCGTTGGGATTCTGCTGAACCTGTCGACGTACCAGAAGTCGACCCTCAGGGGGGCAGGAACGTGAGGATCGTGATCGCGGGGGGAGGAACGGGAGGCCACCTTTTCCCGGGTGTCGCGATCGCGGAGGAGTTCCGCAGGCGCAGCAGGGAAAACGAAGTTCTTTTCATCGGGACCCATCGGGGGATCGAGGCCCGGGTGCTGCCTCAGATCGGCTTTGCCCTGGCCACGCTCGAGGTCGAGGGGATCAAGGGGCGGGGCATCGCAAGGTCGATGGCGGCGCTGGCGAAGATCCCGCGGAGCCTCATCCAGTCCCGCCGGATCATCCGGGGCTACGCGCCCGATGTCGTGATCGGCGTGGGCGGCTACGCGTCGGGACCTGCCGTCCTTGCGGCCCGCTTCATGGGCCTGCCGACGGCGATTGCCGAGCAGAACGCCATCCCGGGCGAGACGAACAGGATCCTCGGGCGCTTTGCCGACCGGATCTTCGTGAGCTTTGCCGAAACGGCGGGCCGGTTCCGCGCGGACCGGGTCCGCGTGACGGGAAACCCCATCCGGGCCGCCATCGCCGGGGCGCCGAGACGGGAGAGGACGCCGGGCAATGCCATGACGATTCTCGTCTTCGGGGGAAGCCAGGGGGCCCACCGGATCAACCTGGCCGTCCTGGAGGCGCTGCCCCATCTCGGGGACTTGAAGGGAAGGCTCCGGATCATCCACCAGACCGGGAAGGACGACCTGGAGTGGGTGACAAAAGGATACCGCGATCAGGCGATGGAGGCCGAGGTGCTGCCCTTTATCACAGACATGGCCACAGCCTACGGGAAGGCCGACCTGCTTGTCTGCAGGGCGGGGGCCACGTCGATCGCGGAGATCACGGCAAGCGGCAAGGCGGCGATTTTCATCCCCTTCCCCTTTGCCGTGAACGACCACCAGACGAAAAATGCCGAACTCCTTGTCAACAGGGGTGCAGCCGCGATGATCCCCGAAAGGGACCTCACGGGGGAAAGCCTCTCGGGGCTCATCCGGCAGCTCGCACAGGACCCGGGGAAGATCGAGCAGATGCAGCACAATGCCGCAAGCCTCGGCAACGCCCGGGCCGCGGCGGACATCGTGGACGAGTGCATGGCGCTTCTGGCGGAGCGCCGGTGACCAGTGACCAGTGATCGGTGACCAGTGAAAGAAATGCAAAACGGAATCAGAAGAGACTTGATGAAACGCAAGGTCCAGCGGATCCACTTCGTGGGGATCGGCGGGATCGGGATGAGCGGGATCGCCGAGGTCCTTCTCAACCTGGGCTACTCGATCAGCGGCTCCGACCTGATGGAATCGGACACCACGCAGCGGCTCTCCTCGATGGGGGCCCGCATCCACTACGGCCACCGGGAATCCAACCTGGAGTCGGCCGACGTGGTCGTCACCTCCACGGCCGTGAAGGCCGACAACCCCGAGGTCCAGGAGGCCCACCGGCGCAACATCCCCGTCATCCCCCGCGCGGAAATGCTGGCGGAGCTTCTCAAGATGAAGTTCTCCGTCGCCGTCTCCGGCATGCACGGCAAGACGACAACGACCTCCATGGTCTCGACGATCCTCGCCCAGGGGGGCCTCGACCCCACCATGGTCATCGGCGGGAAGCTCTCGTCAATCGGAAGCAACGCGAGGCTGGGCGACGGCGAGGTCATCGTGGCCGAGGCCGACGAGAGCGACGGCTCCTTCCTGAAGCTCTCGCCCACGATCGCCGTCATCACCAACATCGACCGGGAGCACCTGGACTACTACCGGGACATCGACGACATCAAGGAGTCCTTTGTCCGTTTCGCCAACATCGTGCCCTTCTACGGGGTCACGATCCTGTGCATCGACGATGCGCACGTCAAGGAGATCTTCCCGCAGATCAAGCGCAAAACCCTCACCTACGGGGTTTCCGACGGGGCCGACTACCAGGCGAAAAACATCTCCCTCGAGGGCCCCGAGTCGCGCTACACGATCTACCACAAGGGGGTGCGCCTGGGCGAGATCACGCTGCGGGCGCCGGGCCTGTTCAACATCCTCAACTCCATGGCGGCCTTCGCCGTGGCCCGCGAGCTGGACATGGAGTTCACGGCGATCCGGGACGGGCTTGCCGCCTTCCACGGTGTGCAGCGCCGCCTCGAGGTGAAGGGTGAGGTGAACGGCATCACCGTCGTCGACGACTACGGCCACCACCCCACGGAGGTCCTGGCCACGCTGAAAGCGGCGAGACAGCTCTGGAAGGGCCGCCTCATCGTCGTATTCCAGCCGCATCGCTACACGCGCACGCGCGCCCTGTACAAGGAGTTCCTCACGTGCTTCCCCGACGCGGACCAGCTCGTCCTCATGGACATCTACCCCGCAAGCGAGGCGCCGATCGAGGGGGTCAACTCCTTCAACCTCTTCAAGGGGATCGAGGCCGTGGGACACAAGAACACACTCTACATTCCGTCGGCCGACGGGATCGTGAGCCACCTACTCGAGACGGCTCGTCCCGGCGATGTGATCATCACCCAGGGCGCAGGCAGCGTCTGGAAGGTGGGGACGGAGTTTCTGAAGAAGGCCAAGGAGAAGGCAAGCCGCTGAGGCGGGCGGGGTGGCCCCTCCACACCCCCACTCAGCGGCTGCCATCCCTTTCTGAAAGGACAGAGGGTAAGAGGGTAAGAAGGTTTGAGGGTAAGAAAAAGATTTTTTAATTTCTTTCTTACCTTCTCACCTTCTCAACCTCTTACCTTCACGGACTCGCAAGGATAGAGCGCCCGACATGCACGAACAAGGATGGAGACAAGAACTGAAGCGCCTCGCCACCGGCAAGGTGCTCTTCGACGAGTGCATGGACCGCCACACCTCTATCGGCGTGGGGGGGAGCGCCGACGCGCTCGTTTTCCCGGAGAGTGTTGCCAAGCTGGCAAAACTCGTCGCCATGATGCGTGCCGAGGGGATCCCCGTATTCTTCGTGGGCAACGGCACGAATCTCATCGTCCGCGACGACGGGTTCCGCGGCGTGATCATCTCCACGAAGAGCCTGCGCTCCGTTCGCGTCGAGGGCCGCGGGGAGGATCGCGCGGCGATTCTCGCCGAGGCGGGCGCATCGCTTGCCGAGGTAGTGGCCCTCACGGCGAGGGAGGCGCTTACGGGCATGGAGTTCTGTGCCGGCATCCCCGGCAGCGTCGGGGGCGGCATCCGGATGAACGCCGGGGCCTACGGCAGCGAATTGAAAGACGTGATCGAGTCGGTGAGCCTCCTCAACGGCGAGGGGAACATCAAATCATGTCAACGGGAAGCCCTGCAGTTTCAATATCGCAACCTGGCCCTGCCGGAGGGGTCCTGTGTCGCCGGCGGCGTTTTCGTGCTGGCCCGGGAGAGCCGTGAGGCCGTCGAAGGACGCATCCGGGAGATCCTTCGTACCCGCACGGGGAAGCACCCGCTGGATTACCGCAACGCCGGCTCCATCTTCAAGAACCCGAAAGGCATGCCCGCGGGGAAGCTCATCGACGAGGCGGGCCTCAAGGGAGCCCGGATCGGGGGGGCCCAGGTCTCGGAAAAGCACGGCAATTTCATCGTGAACCTCGGCAGCGCCACGGCAAAGGATATCATCGGGCTCATCGAGCTCGTCCAGAAGAAAGTCCTCGAGACCTCGGGCATCGCCCTGGAGCCCGAGGTAAAGATCATCGGGGAGGAGTGAGTTGAGACGATCCATCCGCTCATCGGTTGAAACACGGCTGAACCGGACGCGCCGGCGCTCGAGGAGGATCCTCGTCGAGATCGGCAAGACGGTTCTCCTGATGACGTGCGTCGTCGTGATCGCCTCGCTGCTCATCTTCGGCTACAACTTCATCATCGTGTCGCCCTACTTCCAGATGAAGGAAACGCTGGTCAGGGGAACCGAGAGGCTTCAGAGCGACGTGGTGATCGAACTGACGGGGCTCAAGCCCTCGCAGAACATCCTCATGACCAACCTGGGCGCCGTGGCCAGGAAGGTCAAGTCAAACCCCTGGGTGAAGGACGTGTCGGTGAGACGCGACTTCCCCGACCGGCTCGTCATCGAGGTCACGGAGCGCAAGCCCGTGGCCCTCATCGAACGGGGCGACGGCCTGTACTTCATCGAGCGCGACGGCACGGCCTTCGAGAAAATCGGAAGCGGCGAGAAGACGGAGCTGCCCGTGCTCACGGGATTCTACCGTAAGGGCGACGAAAACCGGGAAATGATCCTCAAGTCGCTCGAGCTTCTCGACTTCATGGCCTCCTACACGGAAGTCCCCGAGATCCGCAACATCTCGGAGATCCACGGGGACGATCTCTTCGGGCTTTCGCTCTTTGCCGAGGGGCTCTGCCTCAAGCTGGGTTTCGGCGACTACGACGCGAAGCTCAGGCGCATGAAGCCCGTGCTGGCCGATTTGGCGCGGCGCAACCTCTCGGGGTATTTCATCATCGATCTCAACAATCCCGGCAAGGTGACGGTACAGCTTCGCGATTTCCGGGTGCCGGTCAAGGTGTCGGGGGGAGTGAGAGCATAGTGAGAAGGAAGGCGGAAGGCGTATGGCAAAGAAAATCAACATCGTGACGGGTCTCGATATCGGGACGACGAAGGTGACGGCCGTCGTGGCCGAGCTGACCAACACCGGCATCGACATCATCGGGCTGGGATCGGCTCCCACGGAGGGGCTGCGCAAGGGTGTCGTCGTCAATATCGAGAGCACCATCGAGTCCATCAAGAAGGCCGTCGAGGAGGCCGAGTTCATGTCCGGCGTCGAGATCAGCTCCGTCTTCACGGGGGTCTCCGGCAGCCACATCAAAAGCATGAACAGCCACGGTATCGTCGCCATCCAGGGCCGCGAGGTGGAAGAGATGGACGTGCGGCGCGCCATCGACGCCGCCAGGGCCATCAGCATCCCGCTCGATCGGGAGATCCTCCACGTGCTGCCCCAGCACTACATCGTCGACGAACAGGAAGGGGTCAAAAACCCCGTGGGGATGGCGGGCGTGCGCCTCGAGGCGAAGGTGCACATCGTCACCAGCGCCACGGCCTCGACGCAGAACATCATCAAGAGCGTCAACCGCGTGGGCCTCGACATCGACGAGATCATCCTCGAGCAGCTCGCCACGGCCGAGGCCGTTCTCTCCGCCGACGAGAAGGAGCTCGGGGTGGCCCTTGTGGACATCGGCGGCGGCACGACGGACATCGCCATCTACCGGGAGGGGAGCATCAAGCACACGGCCGTCCTGCCCATCGGCGGCCAATACCTCACCAATGACATCTCCATCGGGCTTCGGACCCCCGTCATCGAGGCCGAGAAGATGAAGCGCAAGTTCGGCTGCGCCAACACCTTCATGATCCCCCAGAGCGATACGATCGAGGTGCCCAGCGTGGGCGGGCGGGAAGCCCGCAGGGTGTCGCGCCAGATCCTGGGGGAGATCATCGAGCCGCGGATGGAGGAGATCTTCTCGCTCGTCAACCGGGAGTTCATCAAGGCGGGCTGCGAGGACCACCTCACGGCGGGCATCGTTCTCACGGGGGGAACGGCGCTTCTGGCCGGCATCACGGAGCTTGCCGAGCGGGTCTTCCAGATGCCCGTCCGGAAAGGATTCCCCATGGGGGTCAGCGGGCTGACGGACATCGTGAACAGCCCGCTGCACGCCACGGCCGTGGGGCTCGTGATCTACGGAAGCAAGCGGGTGTCGCGTCGCGGCACCCGACGCAACGGCGGATGGTGGGGACGCACCACCAAAAAAATGAAAAAGTGGTTTTCTGAATTCTTCTAACGGGAGGAAGGCGTATGTTTGAACTACTGGATGGAGGGACAACGTCCTGCGGGACGGCCCGGATCAAGGTGGTCGGCATCGGCGGCGGAGGCGGCAACGCCCTGAACACCATGATCAACTGCAACCTGCAGGGGGTCGATTTCATCGCGGCCAACACCGATTCCCAGGCCCTGCGGGCATCCCTTGCGCCCGCGAAGGTCCAGCTCGGAGGCGACGTGACCCGGGGACTTGGCGCCGGCTCGGACCCCGAGGTCGGCAAGCGTGCGGCCATCGAAACGATGGACTCCATGAGAACGGCCCTTTCCGGCGCGGACATGGTCTTCATCACGGCCGGCCTGGGCGGCGGCACGGGAACGGGCGGGGCGCCCATCGTGGCCGAGATCGCCCGAAGCATGGGGGCGCTCACGGTGGCCGTTGTCACCAAACCCTTCCTCTTCGAGGGGAAGAAGCGCGAGCGTCAGGCCGAAGAGGGGCTGGCGGAGCTCAAGAAGATCGTCGACACCCTCATCGTGATCCCCAACCAGCGCCTGCTCAGCGTGGGCGGCAAGACGATGTCGCTCCTCGAGGCCTTCAAGAAGGCCGACGAGATCCTCTTCCACGCCGTGAAGGGCATCTCGGATCTCATCCTGGTGCCCGGCCTCATCAACCTGGATTTT
The DNA here is from genome assembly GCA_964619035.1 of uncultured Syntrophaceae bacterium. GTDB lineage: Bacteria > Desulfobacterota > Syntrophia > Syntrophales > UBA2192 > UBA2192. The sequence goes on from CAZUBX010000023.1 coordinate 36,374, forward strand.
GCCGACGTGCGGAGCATCATGAGCGAGATGGGGCTTGCCCTCATGGGGACGGGAACCGCCAGCGGCGAGAACCGCGCCGTCGAGGCGGCCCAGCGGGCCATCTCTTCGCCGCTGCTGGAGGACAATTCCATCCAGGGCGCCCGCGGCGTGCTTCTCAACATCACGGCGGGGCCCGACATCACCCTCTTCGAGGTGAGCGAGGCCTCCACCCTGATCCAGGGCGAGGCCGACGAGGAAGCCAACATCATCTTCGGCACCGTCATCGACGAGACCATGGGCGACGAGATCCGGATCACCGTCATCGCCACGGGCTTCGAGCAGGGCGGCAAGAAGAGACAGAGCGCCGGCAACGTCTCGCACCTGAGCAGCTACCGCCAGCGCGAGGACTTCAGCACGCCGGCTTTCATGCGCAAGGACAAGGACAAGACGCCCCTGGCGACCCAGGCGGTCATCAAGATGGGGGCGGGCGACGACGACGAGGACTCGAACCTGGAAATCCCGACGTTTTTGAGGAAGCAGGCGGACTAGCATGGCCGGGAGGCTGAAAGAGAGCGATCCCTCCCTCCTTTCAAAAGAAGATGGCTATGTCATTGCGCCGTGGCGCGACAGGATCCGCATCTGTCTGGCCTATCCGAACCGGTACCGGACGGGCATGTCGAACCTGGGGTTCCAGACGCTCTATGCCCTTTTCAATCAACACCCCTCTTTCCTGTGTGAGAGGGTCTTCCTTCCGGATCCCGGGGATGAAGCGTCCTTCTCCCCGGGATCCACTCCCCTTTCAAGCCTCGAATCGGGGCGGCCGCTTCGCGACTTCGACATCATCGCCTTCTCCGTCTCCTTCGAGAACGACTACCCGAACATCCTGAAGATGCTCGAGATGGGACGCGTCGAGCTGACCGCCACGGCGCGCGGCGAAGGGGATCCCCTCGTCCTGGGAGGCGGGATCTCCGTGATCCTGAACCCCGAGCCACTGGCCCCCTTTTTCGATCTCTTCCTGCTGGGAGAGGCCGAGGAGATGGTGCCGGAGTTTCTCGAGCGCTACCGGGTGCTGCAAACAGGCGGCGTCACGCGCGACGAGAGCCTCGCCTGGCTGCAACGCGACATCGAGGGGGCCTACGTCCCGAAATTCTACCGCGTGGGCTACGGGCCCGGGCAGCGCATCGACTCATTCCAGCCCGTCGATCCGACCTTCCCGTCCACGATCCGGGTGCGGCACGTCCAGGATATCAACGCCTTCCGGACGCATCAGGTGATCACCACCCCGCACACGGAGTTCGGCGACATGTTTCTCGCCGAGGTGAGCCGGGGCTGCTACCGTGGGTGCCGGTTCTGCCCCGCCGGATTCGTCTACCGGCCGGCCCGCTTCCGCAAGCTCTCGGCGCTCGCACCCTCCCTGGAGGAAGGGCTCCGGAGGAAAGGGCGGGTGGGACTGCTCGGGACGGCCGTCTCCGACCACCCTCAGCTTGCGGAGATCTGCCGACAGGTCCTTGGCGCAAAGGGCGTCTTCTCCATCGGGTCTCTCCGGATCGACAGGATCTCGGAAGACCTCGCCGGGCTTCTGGCCGACTCCGGCGTGGAGATGGTATCCCTTGCCCCCGAGGCGGGCTCCCAGAGGCTTCGGGACGTGATCCGCAAGGGGATCTCGGAAGATCAGATCTTTCGGGCCGTGGAGCATCTCATCGAAAACGGCATCGTGAACCTGCGGCTCTACTTCATGGTGGGACTGCCCACGGAAGGGGAGGAAGACATCGACGCGATCATCGATCTGGCCCGTAGGATCGGGCACCATGCCGTCAAGACCTCGAAGGGCACTCGACGCTTCCGTCGGATCACCCTGAGCGTGAACCAGTTTATCCCCAAGCCCGCAACCCCCTTCCAATGGCTCCCGCTGGCCGACGCGGCCGTCGTGCGAAAGAAAATCCAAAAGATCAAGCGGTCATTCGGGAAAGAGCGCTCCGTCAACGTCATCCACGATCTGCCGAAGTGGAACTACGTCCAGGCGCTACTCTCGCTGGGCGACCGCCTCGTCGGCGAGATCCTCCTGGCCGTTCACGCAACCGGCGGCAACTGGCCCCAGGCACTCAAGGGGGTCAACGTCAACGCCGACTACTACGTGTACCGCGAAAAGGACCCCGCCGAGTTTCTGCCCTGGGACTTCATCGACCACGGCGTGAGCCGGGAGTTTCTCCTGGAGGAATTCCGTAAGGCGATGGGGCAGGGAAGAAGTTAAGAGGGTTTGAGGGTAAGAAGGTTGGAGAATCGGAGGCACGTTCCAAGCCGAAAACATATCCAAACTTCTTACCTTCTCACCCTCTCACCTTCTGGTTCCGCTGTTGACGAAGGCTCACGTTCGGACGTATAGTACATACGCATTCCACAGGAAGGGAAACCCATGGACAAAGCGCCCCTCTACTTCGCCTATTCCTCCGACATCAACGAAAAGAGCCTCACCGGATGGTGTGGGAAAAACGGGTATGATTACCCCCTCAAGGCCAAGGTGGCAAACGCCTGGCTCCCCGATCACGAACTCATCTTCAATTACCGCGAAAGGGAAAACCGGGGGCGCGTCTCGAACATCCGGCGGCGTTTCGGCCAGGCCATGCCGGGCGTACTCTTCGAGGTGAAACCCGACGGCTGGAAGGCCATCGAGGCCAAGAAACTCGTGCCCCGTTGCTACCGCCCTTACGAAGCGATCGTTCTCACCGAGGACGGCAGGGAGAGGGAGGCTGTGGCCTACCGGGTCTTCGCCGACCGCATCGCAGGGACCTTCTACCCGCCGAGGCTGGACTACGCCGCAGCCCTGAGGGAAGGCCTGCTGTCCCACGGGCTCGACGACCGGATGCTCATGGCCGTCGCCGCGGGCAGGGAGGCCCCCTGGACGGTCGACCACATCTTCGTCTACGGTACGCTGATGAAGGGATTTGCCCGGCACCACCTCCTCGAGGCCTGGGCACACCCCATGACCCGCCAGGAGGCCCGCGCGCCGGGGATCCTTTTCGATTCCCGAAAGGGGCATCCCTGCCTGGTTCCGGTCAAAAAGGAGGGACAGGCCGTGAAGGGCGAGCTGTACCGCCTTCAGGACAACCGTCAGGCCTTCGAGATGCTAGACATCGTCGAGGACTTCCGGGGCTATGGGGACGCCCGCTCCGAGTTCCGGCGGGCCGTTGTCCGCGCGGAAACGGCGGGAGGGCAGAGCACGCTGGCCTGGGCCTATTTCTACAACCGTCCAACGGCGAGGCTCGATGTCATCGAATCCGGGGACTGGAAAAACCGCCCCTTTCTGGCGTAAAGGGGGTTTCAAGAAAGCAAACAGGGCGGGACCGATGACCGGTTCCCGCCCTGTTTTTTTTCAGCTAAGAAGAAAGGTTCAGATTTCGGGTAAAGCAGATCTCCCCGATGGGACGACGGCCCCTCCCGGGGCGATCCCGCATACCACTATCTAACTTGAGAAGGGTTGTTATGTTTCCTGGAACCGATACCAGAGGAATACCGCGCCGCAGAAAATTACGAGGGCTAAAATGGGGTGACCAACGAACTCGTCGAGCTTGCCGAAAGCTGATCCCATACAGATCATGATCACGGAGACAACGAACAGAAGTTCGACGAGAACCTTCATGGGAGAGGGAAACCTGTGATGCATCACACACCTCCCGGTGTCGTTATGTCTCTTCAAACTCTACATGTTGCAAGAAAGGTGCCTCGGTTGATTTTGATCTTCTTTTTATATGTCGTTGCGTTTTTTCTGCCCCTTCACCCTCCCTGTGACTGACAACCAGGCCTTTCGACCGGATCTAAGGACTCATAAAAAGGTCTTATTCGGGTTTAATCATGCCTCACTACTACAATAAATGTAGTTGCGTCTCCATCCGGTGTAAAGACCCTGCGGGGAAAATACCTCACGATCCGATTTCATCATGAAAACGAATGGGGAATGGGGAATGGGAGTCAGCATGTGCTGAGTAAATGGAGAAGAGAGGAGATGGAACCGTAAAGGATTTGAATGTGTGCTGATTATTATTACTCTCAAATGCAGCGGCTGTCAAAGGAAACCTGCAGGGTGACATCCTTTGCGACGTGGGGTTAAAAGTCAGAAGATGGGAACTTCGCTGATTTTACGCGGTTTTCATCCGATTCTTTCACAAATCTTGCATGCATTTTTACAGTGGCGGTGCCTTTAAAGCCTCGTCAATTAAGGAATCCGTGTGGATTGCAGCAGGAGCTATGAGGATCGGTCGCTACCTTGTTCTGATCATTCTCTTCGTCGGTTTCTTCATCGTCTTCGGAAACCGCGGGCTCCTGGACAATCAGCGTCTCAAGGAAAAACTCACCGAGCTTCGGGCTGAGACTTCCAAGCTCGAGGCAGCGGACAACGGCCTGAAGCGCGAAGTGGTGCTCCTTCGCGATGACCTGCGCTACATCGAGTCGGTGGCGCGCAACGAACTGGGGATGTTGAAGCGGGGGGATCTCATCTACCGGTTTATGGACTCGGCGGGAAAAAAGGATGAGGCGGCAGCCCCGCCCGCGTCGAATGAGGGAGCTCAACCGCCAAAGAACGACGACAGCCAACCTGCCACACGGCCGGGTTCGTCTATCTAGTCTTGTATGTTTACTTCAGTCTTTCACAATGCATTATATTTAGGTAAAGGTTCTTTCATGGTTTGAGCCCGGCGTGGCAGACCGTTTTCGTCTTGGGCAGCAAGCCCGTCGAATAGCCTGGGTCGCCACGCCGTATCTCCCAAAACCCGAACAGTTGTCAGAGACCTTACGGATCTCGTATCACCGCAAGAAAGGGTAACAGGAGCATCCCCATGAACCAGAAAGAACAAGAGCGTTTCGTCGGTATTGATATCTCCAAACAAGAGCTGGTGGTGGCCGTGCGTCCCTCCGCCGAACTCCAAACTTTCTCCAACACCGAAGAGGGGCTGGCCGCCCTCGTGCGCTTTCTCCAGGCGCTCTCGGCCAGTTCCATCGTCCTGGAGGCAACCGGCGGCTTTGCCCGGGCCGCTGTCAACGCCCTGGCCCTGGCTGCCTTGCCTGTCGTGGTCGTCAACCCCCGGCAGATCCGCGACTTTGCCCGCTCCGTGGGGCTGC
>CAZUBX010000024.1:0-38699 GCA_964619035.1 uncultured Syntrophaceae bacterium
CCATGGCCGTTTCCCACAGGACCTGCTTTGTCCACAAGAGCCCCTACACGGGCCTCATGACGCACGCCGAGTCGGGCGCCCACCTGGCGAGCGAGATCAAGTTTGCCGGCTGGGACGGCCTCTACATCAAGGGCCGCGCCAAGAAGCCCGTCTGGCTCTCCGTCGTCAACGACAAGGTGGAGTTCAAGGACGCCTCGAAAATGTGGGGCAAGACGACGGACGAAACCCACGAGATGATGGTCAAGGAGATGAAGGACCCCGAGATCCGGACGGCCGTCATCGGCCCTGCCGGCGAGAACGGCGTTCCCTATTCCTGCATCATCGTCGAGCGCTTCCGCGCCGCCGCTCGCAGCGGCACCGGCATGGTCTTCGGTGACAAGAAGCTCAAGGGCTTCGCCGTGCGCGGCACGAAGTACGCCGTCCCCGTCGTGGACAACGCTAAGTTCCTCGCGGCCGCCAAGGTCAACAAGGAAGGCAACGTCGCGGGCGAAGGCTGGGAAGGCATCAAGCGCTGGGGCACGGGCGGTCTCATGGAGCTCAAGCATTTCCTCCACGGCTCGCTCATCACGAAAAACTTCCAGACCACCTGGTACCCCGACGTCGTAAAGATCGGCGGCGAAGAGGCGATGAGGACGTTCTGGAAGCGCCATGCATCCTGCACCAACTGCCCGACGCACTGCCTGAAACTGGGCGTCCTTCGCTCAGGAAAATACGCGGGCCTCGTCGCCGAGGGTCCCGAGTACGAGTCCGGCGGCCTCCTGGGCACAAATCTGGGCATGACAGACTTCGGCCAGATGATCGCCCTCATCGAGGCCTGCGATGCCTACGGCCTGGACAACATCTCCACGGGCGGCGTGCTCGGCTTCGCGACGGAAGCGATGGAGAAGGGCGCCCTGAAGCCCTCTGACCTCGATGGCCTGAAGCCCAAGTGGGGCGACGGCGATACCTACATGGAGATGATCCGCAAGATCGCTTACCAGGAAGGAAAGGCCGGAAAGCTCATGGCCAAGGGCGTAGCCAAGATGTCCAAGGAAATCGGCAAGGGCTCGGAAGCCTATGCCAACACGGTGAAAGGCAAGGAACTGGCCGCCCACGACCCGCGTGGCGACAAGATCCGCGCCTATAGCTACACCATGGGCACCAACGGCGGCGACCACCACGAGGGACAGGGCAGCAAGGCACTCGCAATGACAACGATGGCCGACTCGCTCTGCATCTGCTCCTTCACCAACTTCCTGGTCTATGGCGCCGGCACGGACAAAGTTATCACCGACATGCTCAACCCCCTGTGCGGCTGGAACTGGACGCCGGAGGACTACTGGACGACGGCCAAGAGGATCACGACACTCGAGCGCGTCTTCAACGTCCGAGAGGGCATCAGCTCCAAGGACGACCGCCTGCCGAAGCGAATGTACGCGGAGAAGCTCCCCGCAGGCCCCCGGAAGGATGCCATCTTCACGGCTGAAGATCAGAAGAAGATGGAGGTCGACACCTACGGGTTCTTCGGATGGGACGAAAAGGGTATTCCGACGGAGGCAAGCCTCAAGGCCTACGGCCTGGATTATCTTATTGCCGACGTCAACGCGGCGAGGAAGAAGTTCAACATCTAACCGATTGATTTTCACGGCAAGGGCGGGTGGCCCGTCCACCCGCCCTTGCTTTTCCTTTCTGCTTTCGTTATATTGTCATCGGTTTTGGTCCGTAACCGCGGAGGAGAGGGGTCGGTGATACGGAACCTGGAACGATCAGGGGACAAGTACGCACATGGCCTTTTCTCGAAGGGACACAATCCATCTTCTCGTCAGCGGTACTGCAGCGACCGTCCTGTTCGGCCTCTTTAAGGTGAGCGGGGCCAGGGCCCTTCCCCGCCCCCCCGGGTCTCTTGAAGAAAAAGCCTTCCTCGCAACCTGCGCCCGCTGCTACCGGTGCGTCGATGTCTGCCCCACCGATGCGATACGCCCGGCCGGGATTGCCGGGGGAATCGTGAGCATCGGCACCCCCGTCCTCGATCACAAACTGTGCATCTTCTGCATGGCCTGCATCAAGGAGTGCCCGACGGGGGCCATCGCCAGGATTTCCCGCGACGAGATCGACATCGGCAACGCCGTCATCAACCAGGACACGTGCCTGAGCTGGACGGGCGCGGAGAAGTGCACCCGCTGTTTCGACGCCTGCCGCTACGACGCGATCAAGCTCGAAAAGGATATCTTTCCCGTCGTCCTGGAGGACCTCTGCACGGGCTGCAACGCCTGCGAGAAGAAGTGCCCGACGAAGCCCAAGTCCATCGTCACATTCTATGACCAGGTCAGGAGGATGCCTGCCCCCGGGAGACGCGTCGCCATGCGCCTCGAGGAGGAAACGGGCCGGCGCCCCGCTCACGGGCGGGAACCGGGCTTCACGGACTGGCTGAAGGGGCGAGTGAGGAAGCTGGGGGAGCATTATGGGTTGATCAAAGAAGACGAGGAAGAGTAAGTGGGGGATCAGTTTTAAGTTTTAGGTTTTTTGAAAATGAAAACGGCAGAAAAGAAAATACGAACGGTTCTGGTTGTCGGTGGCGGGGTGGCCGGGATGTCGGCGGCCCTTGACTTGGCCGGCAGCGGGCACCGGATACATCTCGTCGAAAGCAACTACGACCTCGGTGGCCAGGTAGCGAAGCTCGACAAGTTCTACCCGACGGACCACTGCGCCTTCTGCCCCCTCTGGACAGAGATCCGCCGTTGCAAGGAGAACCCGGCCATCTCCATCCACACGAACTCCCGCGTTGAATCGCTGGAAAAAACCAATGGAAGCTACCGGGCCGTCATCACGCAATCGACGCCGGTGATCGACCCCGATCTGTGCATCTGCTGCGGCCGCTGTGAAAGCGCATGCCCGAAGGGCGTGGCCCGCCCCATCTGGGAGCATGCCTACCCGCCCGTCTATCTCATCGACCGGGATCGATGCGGGAACTGTCGGGATTGTGCAGCTGTCTGCCCCACGAAGGCCATCGGCTTCGAACGCGAAGAGGAAAAGACGGAGCTGGCCGTAGACGAAGCTATCTGGGCGGCAGGGTTCACCGAGGTGAGCCTGGAGCCCCTGAAGGAATACGGCTGGGGGACGCACCCGGACATCCTCACGTCGCTCGAGTTCGAGTCCTGGAAGGCCGAGTCGGGCGAAAACAAAGGGGCCATCCTGCGTCGCTCCAACAAGGCCGCACCCCGCAGCATCGCCTTCATCCAGTGCGCAGGGGCCCGGGACCTGAGGCTTTTGCCCCACTGCTCGGCCGTCTGCTGCATGCACGCCCTGAAGCAGGCCCAGTGGGTCAAGCGCAGAAACCCCGAGATCCATTGCGTCATCCTCTACACGGATCTTCGCACCGTGGGACGGGATTACTACGAATACGCCCTGCGCGATATCGGGGGCAACGGCGTTCGGCTCGTTCGCGGGCGGCCCTCGCTCATAACCCCCCTGCCCGGCGGCGACGGGATCGCCGTCAAATTCGAGGACACGTCGACCCAGAAGCGCGAGATATGGAAGTTCGACATGGTGATACTCAACGGAAACCTGCAATCGACCCTCGCGTCGCAACCGGAAGGGAGTCATCGCCCCGGGTTGGACCCTGAAGGGTTTGTGAATCGAACCGCCAAGTCCTGCGGATTCGTCATGGAGCCGGCGGACGTGACGGAGTCTGCCATCCAGGCATCGTCGGCCGCACTCAGATCGATTACGGACAAGAACTGAAATGGCAATAATCGGCGTCATCCTCTGCAACTGCTTCGGCGAGATCGGGCGCACCGTCGACCTCGAGTCCATTCGGAAGAATCTCGTATCCGACCCCTCCGTGGATTTCGTGATCGTCCGGGAGTCCCTCTGCATGCCGGGCGACGCATCGGGATGCCGCGCCCTGATCCGGGAGCGAGGGATCGGCAAGGTCCTCATCGGCGCCTGCTCGCCCTACGGAAAAATGGAGTTCGTCCGGCTCGCTCTCGCCAAAGAAGGGAGCAACGTCCGGACGGTGCGCATGGTCGACCTGCGGGAAGGCTGTGCCTGGGTTCACGGGAAAGACCCGCAAGGCGCAACGCGCAAGGCGGCAAACCAGCTCGACATGGAGATCGCCCTCCTTCAGAACATGCAGGATTCGAAAGACGTCAACCTCCGGGTGCAGCAGGAAGCCCTGGTGATCGGCGCGGGGCCCGCCGGACTTTCAGCGGCCGTCGGCCTGGCCCGTCTCGGGTTCAAGACCCACCTGGTCGACCGGGGATCAGCACCGGGAGGCCTTCTCAACGTGGTCACGAAGACCTATCCCGCCGACGAGCCGGGACCGGAAAAGATCAAATCCCTTGTCGCTGAGACAAGCAAGAATCCCCTGATCCGGTTTTACGGGAAAACAAAGGTTGCCGCCGTCAAGGGGTATGCCGGCGATTTCAAGGTCAGCCTTGCAGGGCCCGAGGGCAACACCGCCCTTCGCGTGGGTGCCGTCGTGCTCGCCACGGGGGCTCGAATCCTCTTCCCCCAGGGCATGTTCGGATACGGCAAGGTGAAAAACGTCATCACCCAGATGGAGATGGAGAGGCGGTTTGCCGCAGGGGCTCCCGGCTGCAAAACGGCCGTCTTCATCCAGTGCGTGGGCGCGCGAAACGCAGAGCGGCCCTATTGCTCGACGATCTGCTGCCCCCTTTCGCTGAAAAATGCGATGCGGGTCATGGACGAGAATCCCGGGGCAAAGGCCTATGTGCTGCACCGGGACATCATGACTCCGGGAAGCGTGCTGGAGGCTTACTACCGCAAGGCCCTGCAGAGAGGCGTTCAGTTCATCCGCTTCGACGCGGACCGCCCACCGGAGATGCGCGGGCAGGATCAGGTGAGCGGCGTCGAGGTATTCGACACGATCAGCGGTGTCAGCCGTTCGATCGAAACGGATCTTCTCGTCCTGAGCACGCCCTTCATCCCGGATCCCGACGCAACGGCGCTTGCCCGGATGTTGAACATCCCCGTCGACCGGTACGGATTCTATGCCGAGGTCTATCCGATCCACCCCATGGAGACGCGAAACGACGGCGTCTTCATCTGCGGAACGGCCCGGTGGCCCGTCTCGTCGGATCAGGCCATCGCCCAGGGCGAAGCGGCGGCCATGAAAGCGGCCTCCTTCCTGGGTAAAGAAACCGTGTCGGCCCTCACGATGAGCCGCGCACCGGGCGGCAAGCTCGGCCACGCCATCGCCGATGCCGCTGCGTGCACGGGCTGCGGCAACTGTGTCGCCGTCTGCCCCTACGAGGCCTGCCGGCTCCAGCGAACGAGAAACCGCTCCGTGAGCCGCGTCATCAAGATCCGCTGCAAGGCCTGCGGCAGCTGCGTCTCCGTCTGCCCGAACGGGGCCATGCAGATGCCCGAGCAGAACTACAGGGTAACCGGCGAGATGATCCGGCGAGCCTTCCGGGAGGTGCGCTGACATGTCCGCCGAAAGGGGAAGCGTGAAAATCCTTGTCTTTGCCTGCCGCTGGTGCGGCCTCATCGGGGCCGACGGCGCCGGGCGAAAACGCATTGAGCTGCCCGCTTCCTACCGGGTGATCCCGGTGGACTGCGCGGGCTACGTGGAGCCCGACGCGGTGATCCGCGCCCTCGCAAGCGGCGCAACAGGCGTGGCCGTCCTGGGATGCCATGTCGGGGGGTGCCGCTTCAACGACGCCAACCACCCTGCCCTCAAGCGCCTGGAGCTTCTCAAGACGCTCCTCGACACGACGGGCATCGGCGGGAACCGACTGCTGCTGGGCTTCGGCACGGCCCACGAGTCGCACCAGTATGCCGAGATGATCCTGGACTTCCACAAGCACGTGGAGGGCCTGCCCTCGATGGCGTCGTGGCTGCCTGCGGCAGCAGTGACCGGTGACTAGTGACCAGTGACCAGTGAAGAGAAAAGCAAAGAGACAATGCTCGATCAAGTAAAACAGAAAGCAAAAACAATCCTCGAGAAGAGGGAAGCCGACGGCGTCCTGGGGCTCAGGAAAGGCCTGTGGAATGTGATCCATCCCCATGTCTTCACCGCGCCGGCGGAGATCGACTCGCTCGTGCTGGAGCCCAAATGGCTGCTTGCCAAAATGGCCCGGGCTATTCTGCGGGAAAAGCCCCAGGCCTGGCGGCTGGCCGTCGTTGTCCGCGGCTGCGACGAGAGGGCCATCGTGGAGCTCGTGAAACGAAACCAGATCGACCGTGAGCGGCTCCTCACCATCGGCTATGCCTGCGACGGAAAGCAGGCGAAGACCTGCCTCTGCAGCCGCCCCTTCCCGCACAAACTCGACGCCGGGAGCGCCGTGGAGGGTATCGACCCCCTGGCCGACGAGCGGGTGAGGGCTTACCTGGAAGGCGATGCGGGCAAACGGATGGAAATGTGGGCCGCCCAGCTCAAGCGCTGTATCAAGTGTTACGGCTGCCGCAACTCCTGTCCCATCTGCGTCTGCGTACCCTGCAAGCTCGAGGACGAGGTGTGGGTCGAGCGCGGTGTCATCCCGGCCGAGATGGTCTCCTTTCATCTCATCCGTGCCTTTCATCTCAGCGACACCTGTGTGGCCTGCGGGGCCTGCCAGGAGGCCTGCCCGGTGGGCATCCCTCTCATGACGCTTCAGCTCTCGATGCGGGAGGCACTCAAGAAAGACTACAACTACGAGGCGGGGCTCGACGCAGACCGCAAGTCCCCCGTCCTCTTTGATTTTGCAAAAGAACCCCGTCCCGGGCAGGCTGTGCCCGACTGGGTCGACAGCATGGGGAAAAAGCCATGAACCCCGAGTTTATCCGGACCATCTGCCCTTACTGCGGCACGGGCTGCGGGCTCGTCCTGAAGGTGGATCAGGGCCGCGCCGCGGCCACCTACCCCGACCGGGAAAACCCCGTCAGCCGCGGGTCGCTCTGCGTGAAGGGCTGGGTAGCCCACGAGTTTGTCCATCACCCCGAGCGCCTCACTTCGCCGCTTTTGCGCAAGGGCGACCGCTTCGAGGAGATCTCCTGGGAGGAGGCCATCGAACTGGCAGCCACGAAGCTGAAGGAAACGGCCGAGAAATACGGCCCCGACAGCGTCGGCGGGCTTTCGTCGGCCAAGTGCACCAACGAGGAGAACTATCTCTTTCAGAAGCTCATCCGGGCGGCCTTCAAGACCAACAACGTCGACCACTGCGCAAGGCTCTGCCATGCGGCCACCACGGTGGGCATGCTCCAGACGCTGGGCAGCGGCGCCATGACCAATTCGATCTCGGATCTCGCCGGCGCCGACTGCATCCTCTTCATCGGCTCCAATGCCGCCGAGAGCCACCCCGTCCTCATGGGCGAGGTGTACAAGGCCCTCGACCGGGGCGCGAAGGTGATCGTCATCGACCCCCGGGAAACGCCGGTGGCGCGAAACGCCCACAAGCTCCTCAGGCTCAACCCGGGAACGGACATCCCGCTTCTGGCGGGCATGATGCGCCACATCGTCGACAAGGGGCTCCAAAAGACCGGCTTCATCGAGAAGCGCACCGAGAATTTCGAGAACCTCAAGAGCTTCCTTCAGGCCTGGCCCGTCGAGAAGGCCGCGAAGGAGACGGGGATCGACGAGGCGATCATCCGCGAGGTCGCCGAAACCTACGCCAAGGCGGAAAACGCCGCCATCGTCTACTGCATGGGCATCACGCAGCACGCCTGCGGGGCGGCGAACGTAATTGCCGTCGTCGATCTGGCCATGCTCTGCGGCCACGTGGGGAAGCCCTTCTCCGGGATCTACCCGCTTCGCGGCCAGAACAACGTCCAGGGCGCCTGCGATATGGGGGCCCTGCCCAACCTCTACCCGGGCTACCAGGCCGTGGCCGATGCGGCTGTGCGGGAGAAATTCCAGAAGGCCTGGAAGACGGAGCTCTCCGACAAGCCGGGGCGCACGGTGACGGAGCTCATTAGTGCCGCGGGAAAGGACATCCGCGCCCTCTACATCATGGCTGAGAACCCCTGCGTGAGCGACCCCGACGTGAATCACGTCATGGAAGCCCTCCAGAGACTCGACTTCCTCATCGTCCAGGACATCTTCCTGACGGAAACAGCCAAATTTGCACACCTGGTCCTGCCCGGCGCCTGCTTTGCCGAAAAGACGGGGACCTACACGAACACGGAGCGACGCTTCCAGCTGCTGCACAAGGCCGTCGAGCCACCCGGCAAAGCCATGGGCGACTTCGAGATCCTCTGCCTCCTGGGCAAGGCCTTGGGCCTGCCCTTCGACTATGTTTCGCCTGCCGAGGTCATGTCGGAATACGCCGCCCTCGTCACGGCATACGGCGGAATCTGTTTCGACCGCCTGGAGCGTGCGGGCCTTCAGTGGCCCTGCCCCGACGAGAACCACCCCGGTACGCGCTTTCTTCACGGCGAGAAATTTACCCGCGGGCTGGGCCGCTTCGTGGTCCCCGACTACACGCCGCCCATGGAAAAGCCCGACGCCGAGTACCCCTACTATCTCAATACGGGACGCGTGTTTGCCCACTACCACACGGGGACGATGACGCGCCGCTCGGCGTTTCTCAACCGCGAGATCGAAGACCCCTACGTGGAAATCCACCCCGACGATGCAATTGCGCTGGGCGTTGGCCCCGGCGACTGGATCCGGGTCACCTCCCGGCGGGGAAGCATCGTCACGACGGCCCGGATCACGGATCGCGTTGTAAAAGGGAGCATCTTTGCGCCCTTCCACTTCACCGAGGCGAGGGCCAACATGCTCACCAACCCCGTCCTCGACCCGGCCTGCAAGACACCCGAGTACAAGGTCTGCGCCGTCAAGATGGAAAAGGACCATGAAGCAAAGGCACGATAAGATCGAGGAAGCCAAGAAACTCTCCGGGTCCCCGGGCTGTGTCGAGTGCGGCCGCTGCGTGGCGGCCTGTCCCATGGCGGAGATGTACGTGAATTTCGGCATCGAGATGTCGCCCCGCGGCATCATCAAGAAGACGCTCGTCGGCGACAACATCGTCGAGGACGTCAATATCTGGTATTGCACGGAGTGCAACAGCGGCACCGACTCCTGCCCCCAGGGGGTGAGCTGCCGGGACCTGATCCGCAAGCTCCGCGAGGTGGCCATCGAGGATAACGTTGTCGAACACGCAAAACGCTGCGAGAGCTGCGGCCGTTTTTTCCTCGCCGTGCCCGTGGAGGAATTCGTCTTTGGCCGGCTGAAGGCGGAGCCGGCAAACGTCCTCAAGGCCCTCGAGACCTGCCCGTCATGCAGGCGGGAGATATATTTATTACGGAACGCATAAAGCAGAAAAAGGGACCGGGGACAAGGGTGTAGGGACCAGAAAAGATAAAAGTGTCATTGCGAGCCGAAGGTGAAGCAATCTCGCTTTCGGTGATTGAGATTGCTTCGTCGCTGACCGCTCCTCGCAATGACGAAACGAACGAAATAAACGAAAAGACCAGACAGACCAAATAGACCAGATAGACCAGATTGACTGGACAGACCAAAAGAATGGAAGCATCGAGACAACCCGAACCCCAGCTCAGACTCGAAGACCTGCGGCCCCGCGTGCCGGAGAAAAAGAAGTTCTCCGACTGGTTCATGCCGCGAAGGAACAAATATATCCTCTTCGACCCGGCCAAATGCACGGGCTGCGGGACCTGCGAGATGATCTGCTCGACGCGAAACGTAGCGAGGGTCGCCCCGGCTTCCGCCAGCGTCCGGGTCCTCACCGACGAGAAGATCGGGAAAAACTTCGCCGTCCTGTGCCAGCACTGCCGTAGGCCGCTGTGCCTCGAAGCCTGCCCCACGCGGGCCATCGAAAAGGGCGATGACGGAATCGTCAGGATCAACGACCTCTTCTGCACCGATTGCGGTCTGTGCACCATGGCATGCCCGGAGGCAGCGCCGCTCAAAGACCCGGGAAGCCGGGAGATCCACAAGTGCGACCTCTGCGAGGGCGCCCCCCTGTGCGTGAAGCACTGCCCCGAGAACGCGCTGACCTATACGCGCGGCAAGGCCCTGCGCTGGATCAAGGCTGCCCGTTGGATGGTCCAGGCCCTGTCGTTTCTATTCCTCGTCATCCTCGTCGTGGGGACCTTCTGTTATTTCAGGGCGGGGACCGTTGAGCTGTCCTGCCCTACGGGGACGCTTCAGAACATCGCCTCGTCGGGGACGCTCATCCTCGTGGGCGCCTCGTCGGCCCTGGCGCTGCTCATCCTCACGGTCCTCTTCGGCAGGGTCTTCTGCGGCTGGGTCTGCCCCTTCGGGTTCGTGCTGGACCTGGTGGACAAGATCACCCCGAAAAAGCTCGGCTGGCCGAATTTCCTCAAGAGCCGAATGGCCAAGTACGGCATCCTGGGCGGCGCCGTCGGAAGCAGTGCCCTGCTGGGCTACCAGGCTTTCTGCACGGTCTGCCCCATAGGCACTCTTTGCCGCTCCTACGGCGTGCAGTCGGTCATGCAAAGCGCCGAGCTGGCCATCGTGCCCGTTCTGGCCGCGACGGAACTGGCCGAGCGTAGGTCCTGGTGCCGTTACCTCTGTCCCGTGGGGGCCACCCTGGGCATTGCAAGTTTGCTGAGGCTCCTCAAGATCGTCATCGGGGCCCGCAAGTGCAAGAAGTTCTCCTGCATCCAGTGCGCCGAGGTCTGCCCTGTGGGGATCATCGACGCGGATCAGCTCCGCGAAGGAAACTCCCCGAAGATCCCCATGACGGAGTGCATCATGTGCCTGCGATGCGTGGACCGCTGCCCCTACAGCGCGGCAAAGATCCGCTTCCGCTGGCAGAAGGCGACCCCGGGGGAGACAAACGCATGAATCTCTATCAGCCCTTCTATAACGGAAAAATCGGGGTTGTCGACCTGACGACGCAGTCGGCCTATGCGGTCGATCTGCCCTGGGATGCGCTTCTGAACCACGTCGGCGGTGCGGCGATGAACGCCCGGCTTCTTTCCGAGTACGAAAGCGACAGCCTCGTCCTGGGGACAGGGCCGCTGACGGGAAGTTTCGCCCCTGCCTCGGCCCTTCTTGTGGGGACATTCCGTTCGCCCGTTTTTAATCACCTCTGTCACGTGCCCTTCATGCTTCGCAGCGGCCCGGAGATGAAATTCTCCGGTCTGGACTACCTGATCATCCGGGGCGCGGCAAAAGAGCCCTGCGCTGTTTCCGTGACCCGCGGTCAAGTCCATGTATACCCGCTCCCGGATTCTCAGGAAAAGCCTGTCCCGGAATTGCTGCAACTGCTGAGGCGAGAGGTTCCCGGTTTCAGGGCATCCATTGTGACGGGCCCCGCAGCCGATCGCAAATCGCCTTTCGCATCGGCCTCCATCGGCAACAACGGGAGTCACGACAAGGTCGGATTTGCGGCCAGGATGGCGGGGAAAAACCTCAAGGCCGTCCTTTTCAACGGCATCGAGGGCCTCCCCTTTTGCGAGGATCACCCTGCGCTGTCCAAGGCAACGGAAAAGATGCTTCGAGATTCCGGAGCCCTTGCAGCCGAGGGCTTTGTTCCCGTTTTAAAGAAGCTCGAAGACGGTGCAGAGGCGGCCGGAGCGCTCCGGGGAAAACTCGGGCGCAACAGGGCCTGCTATCACTGCCCCTGCCCCTGCATGACCTACGCAGGTTTCAAGAAGCCCGGGGCAGGCGCGGAAAAAGACGGCCTGCTGCTGATGGATCACGTCGGCTGGGCCGCACTTTCGCGCAAGTCCGAGGATGCCCTTCCCCTTCTGCTGAGGTGCCTCGATCTTGGCCTGGATCCCCGGGCAGCGGGATATGGCCTTCGTGAGGACCGCCCGCTGCGGGAGGCGATGAACGCCATCGAGGCACTCACCACTGCAAGGGCTTCCATCGATGAGGATGACTACCCGTCAGCTTCCGGGATCGACTCCCGGACCTACCGGCTATTTGGCGGCGGAATCACGCCCCTGTCTTCCGGGAAAACCTGGACGGATCGCGTGGCGGCAGCCATGATCCTGGGCATCTGCCCGATCTTCATGCAGATCGCCGGCCGTCTGGAGCGCTCCGACCTGCTGCGCTTCCTGTCTTCCGACGCCGAAGAGATCAAGGCCCTCGGCGAGAGGATCGACGGCGAGATCGAAATGCTTCTGGAGGGGAAAATATCTGAGGCAAAACAGTGAAGAAGGGACGAGGGAAAAAGATAAAAAAAAGGATCGGGAAAGCCTCCCGATCCTTTTTTGTTTTTCTTTGATCTATTGCCTGCACCCTACACCCTCGTCCCTGGACCCTAGTCCCCAAAGTAGGCGGGAGAGAGCTCGGGTGTCCTTCCCTGGAGTTTCTGGAGCTTCTCCTCGCGGGTCTTGCACTCGATGCAGAGCGTGGTTACGGGCCTTGCCAGGAGGCGCTTGACGCCTATAGGCTCGCCGCATTCCTCACAGATCCCGTATTCCCCTGCATCGATGCGCTCGATGGTCTCCCTCATCTTCACGATCAGCTTCCGCTCGCGTTCCCGCATGCGGATCTCGAGGTTGAGCTCGGCTTCCTGCGACGCCCTGTCGTTGAGATCCGGCAGCTTTTCCTCCTGCCCCGCCATGTCGATGACAGTCTTCCCGGCTTCAGCCATCAGCTCGTTGATTTTCGACTGCAGCAGTGCCTTGATCTGTTTCAGGTCTTTTGCGGTAACGGACTGAACCTTGGCCACGTCGCCATCCCCCTGTGCTTATGGCAATGATGCGAATCCTGGTGCTGCTTATGATACATAATTCATGCCAAAAGCCACATGCGTTTACCAGATAACCCCGCCATTTGCAACAGCAATTTAATCATGGCAGGCGAAAAGGCAAGGTGAATGAACCCGTTTCCTTAATAAAAAAGGGAGGATCGAACGATCCTCCCTTTTTTGACGCCTTGTCCTGTTTGGCTTACGCCAGAGGCTTGTCGTCCGGAGCATGATCAGACGGCACGATCGGGCAGTAGATGAATTCCCGCTCGGTGTTCATGCCGATAGGCTTCTCGGTCTTCATCAGACCGATCCACACCCTGATATTGTCCACGATGATGACCGTCACGAGAACGATGATGACGATACTGAGAACGGCGTTGAGCATCATGTCCCGCTTCAGGTACATCTGAACATTCATGATGCCTCCCGCGAAGGTCGTGATGGACACGAAGGCGCAGGGAACCAACGTGACCAGGGCATAGATCTTCTTCTCGGAGATCCGGAGGATGATCGTCGTGCCGATGGCCAGGGCCAGCCCGGCCAGTGTCTGATTCGTCACGCCGAACATGGGCCAGATCGAGGAGATGTCCCCCGTGAAGAGGAGGTAGCCCCAGGCGAAGGAGACGGCGGCGCTCGTCGCAACGACGCCGGGCATCCAGTCGGTCCTCTTGATGGGCTCCCAGATATAGCCCAGGAGGTCCTGGAGGAGGTAGCGGGCCACTCGGGTCCCCGCGTCGATTGTCGTGAGGATGAAGAGGGCCTCGAACATGATGATGAACTGGAACCAGTACTTCATCGTGTAGCGCAGCCCCTCGCCGATGTTGGCGAAGATGTGGGCCATGCCGACGGCCAGGGAAATGGCGCCGCCCGGGCGATGGGACACATCGAGGCCGACGAGTTTGCTGAGTTCGGGCAGATCGACGACGGGCATGTTGAGCTTCGCGAAAACCGCCGCCGAGGTGTTGATGGCGAAGTAGTCATTGGGGACCAGCGTCACGGCGGCCAGCAGGGCCATCAGGGCGACGAAACCCTCCGTCAGCATGGCGCCGTATCCCACCATGGGAATCTGGCTCTCCTTCTCGATCAGTTTGGGCGTCGTGCCGGAGCCGATCAGGGCATGGAACCCGGAAATGGCGCCGCAGGCGATCGTGATGAACACGTAAGGCCACCAGGGACCCGGAATGATGGGGCCGCCGCCGTCGATAAATTTGCTGGCAAAGGGCATCTGGACCATGGGGTTTACGAAGAACAGACCAATCCCGAGGGCCACGACGACGCCGATCTTCATGTAGGTGCTGAGGTAATCCCGGGGCGCCAGAAGCAGCCACACGGGAAGCGCCGCGGCGCAGAACCCGTAAACGGGCAGAAGGATCGAGAGGGCCTTCTTGTCGAAGGTGAACCAGTTGGCGAAGCTCGACTCGGCAACGGGAGCGCCCAGAAAGACGGCGGCGCAGACGGCGATGACGCCGATGATCGACCCCGAAAGGATGGCGCCGGGTCGGATCTTGAACATGTACACGCCTACGGCCATGGCGATGGGGATCGTGGCGGCAATGGTGAAGACGCCCCAGGGGTTGTTGTAGAGGGCGTTCACGACCGCTACGGCAAGACCCGCCAGGGCCACGATGATGATGAAGAGGATGACGAAGGCCGTCGCCAGGCCCGTGACCTTGCCCACGTCCTTCTTGGCGATGACGGAAAGAGACTGGCCCTTATGACGGACCGAGGCGAAAAGGATGATCATGTCGTGGACACAACCGGCAAAGACGGAGCCGAGCATGATCCAGAAGAATCCCGGCCCCCATCCGAACTGGGCGGCCAGGGTCGGGCCGATGAGAGGTCCCGCGCCTGCGATGGCCGCGAAGTGATGTCCGAAGACGACCCATTTGTTGGTCGGAACATAATCCCTTCCGTCATTGCAGGAAACGGACGGGGTGATGTTGCGGTCGTCGAGCATCATGATCTTCGCGCCGATGAACGCCGCGTAGTAACGATACGCGAGAGCGAAAACGCACAACAATATGATCATCAGCATAAGTGCACTCATACACGCCTCCTTCTTTTGACAACCGATCGTGGTTTGGAGAACCAGTACGACCCGCTTCAATAAATTTTGTATACAGTCCTGATACCTGTTCAACCTTTTTAGTCGCTTGACTAACCAATGTCAAACAGATTTTCAGGCCTTTTTCCGCTTTACAACCACCCCCTGTTGGCTTAATATTTTACAGGAGCTTGTGCCATGATCTGGATCAGCCTTTTTTTCCGGGTCCCGGTGCTTTTTAATCCTCGCGAAGACCGGGACGTTACGGACTATGTGACGCGGCATCTCTTTAAGAGCCTTCCGGCAGAGAAACCCATGATTCTTTTAACCGATGAGGCCCGTGACCACATCCGTGAAAAGGGCGGGAGCATCTACCTGCTGGACACGAAGCCCGTCGGTCTTTGCTGCGGGCGGGTGGCCTTCGAGCCGCATTTGACAATCGGGGTGCCGGCAAAACAGGATGGGTATGTCCGGGACGTCATCAACGATATCCAGGTATACATCCCCAAACGTTTCTCGGTCCCCTATCCCCTGACCATCGACGTGAAAAAGCAATTCGGGCGAAAAATGATACGCCTGAACGGCTGGCGGCTCATCTGACAGCCCCAACCTCCGAAAAAGGTTCACGCTTGGATTTATAATTGTATCTTTCTCAACGAATACAGCAGGTTCCGATCAGGGACCTTTTTTTTCACTCAATTTTATGCATCATCGATGAGGTATAAGCCATGAACGAAAGCAAGGATACGCTCCCGGGGGCCGACAGGCTCAAAATCGGCCAGAAAATCAAGGAACTGCGCCAAAAAAAGCACCTCACGCTCCAGGACCTTGCCACAAAGACGCAGATCGACAAGGCGGCCCTCTCAGGCATTGAGGGCGACGAGGCCGTGCCGCCCCTGGGGACCCTGTTGAAACTCGCCCGCGCCCTCGATGTCAGCATGGCCTTTTTCTTCGAGGACGAGGTGCAGATTGAAAGGCTCTCCGTCACCCGCAGCGGGGAGCGTGTGAGGGTCAAGCGCCGGCCCCACCACCAGGAGGGCGAAGTGGATTACGTGTACGAGTCCCTGGAGCCGAAGAACCCGAAAAAGCACATGGAGCCTTTTCTTGTCGAGTTCCAGCCCATGGACACGGCTGCCATGGTTTTCATGAGCCACGCCGGCGAGGAATTCCATTTTATTCTCGAGGGGAAAATGGAATTCCGCACCGACGACCGCGTCGAGGTGCTCTATCCCGGCGACTCCCTCTACTTCGAATCGGAGATGAATCACAGCTTTCGCGGCCTCGACGATAAGCCGGCGCGGTCTATTGTCATCGTCTGGAACAAACCCGAATAGGCTGGTGAAAGGACGCCCATCTGCGGCCTATTAAGACCCTTTCCTTAGTCTTCCTCTCCCCTGGCGGGAGAGGATAAGAGGTGAGGGGGAATTTATCATCCTCACCCTGACCCTCTCCCCTCAAGGGAGAGGGAAATTATGGATGGGGTCTCCATAGAGGCCTTGCATCTGGGCATTTTTGACCAGCCTGAGTGGAAAACCCGAATAGGCTGGTGATAAGGGAGGCAGCCATGCTGGAGATCCGTTTCCATGGCCGCGGCGGCCAGGGTACCGTTGTTGCGACCATCCTGATGTCCAAGGCCTTCTTTCGGGCGGGCTATCAGGTCCAGAGCTTCCCTTTTTTCGGCGTCGAGAGGCGCGGCGCCCCCGTGGAGGCGTACCTTCGTCTCGACAAGTCGAAAATCCTCCTGAGAACCAACGTCTACACGCCCGACCATGTGGTCATCCTGGACCGGACGCTCATTGGGAGCATCGACGTCACGAAGGGTATGAAGGAGGGCGGGACGATCCTCATCAACAGCCCCGCAGCCCCCCCGAATCTCGAGGCCTTCTCGAAATTTCGCCTCGCCTGCGTCGATGCCAGCCGCATCGCCCAGAACAACCAGATCGGGAGCCGCACCCACCCCATCGTCAACACCTCCATGATGGGGGCTGTCGCCCGTATCCTCGGAATGCCGCCCCTTGACGACGTCCTTGCCGCCATCCGCGATGAAGTGCCGGGTGATGCCGAGCGAAATGTGGCCGCCACAAAGGAGGCCTACGAGGCCGTCCGGTTTTTGGAACCCGCAAAATCCGCCGCCGAGCGGGCGACTTCGAGTTCCCCGGGGAGCGACAACCCGATCCACAACACTCATCAAGGTGAGCTTGATGGCACCTGAGACTCCAGCACAATGGACGCCAAGAACCCCCATCCACATCATGCCCCGCTCGACCCAATCGACGGAGGCCAACAAGACGGGCTCCTGGCGTTACCTGCGGCCCCGCTACGAGGAAAAAACGGCACCCTGCAGCGCAGCCTGCCCTGCCGGGGAGGACATCGGAAAAATCGAGATGCTCACCGCCCAGGGGCTCTTCAAGGAGGCCTGGGAGACGATCCTCCGGGAAAACCCCTTTCCGGGTGTCTGCGGCCGGGTGTGTTTCCACCCCTGCGAGGGTGCCTGCAACCGCAGGGAATTCGACGATCCCATCGCCATCCATTCACTCGAGCGCTTCCTGGCCGACACGGCGGAGCGCGACGATCTCAAACCGCTGATGGAACGGCTCTCCTCGCGCCCTGAAAAAGTGGCCATCGCCGGGGCAGGCCCCTCGGGACTGGCGGCAGCCTGGTTTCTCACGCAGATGGGCTACACCTGCGACGTCTTCGAGGCGTCCGCCGAGGCCGGCGGGATCCTGCGCTGGGGGATTCCGCTCTATCGGCTGCCCCTTAACGCCCTTCGGAGAGAGATTGCCCAGATCGAGGCGCAGGGCGTCCGGATCCTGACGGGAAAGCCTGTCACAACCGATCTTTTGACAGATGCAAAGTCGGGTTACCAGGCCATTTACCTCGCCTGCGGACACGGACGGACAACGGAGTTGCGCATCCCCGGTGAATCACTTGCAGGCGTGCAGGACGGGCTCGCGTTTCTCTCAAAGGTTCGTGCCGGAAATACGCCCGCATGCCAGGGAATCTCTGCCGTTATCGGGGGCGGCAACACGGCCGTCGACGTGGCCCGGAGCATAGTCCGTCTCGGTGGCAGGGCCGTGATCCTCTATCGGCGGCGCCGCCAGGACATGCCCGCCTTCGGCGACGAGGTGCAGATGGCCCTCGACGAAGGGGTTGAACTTGTGGAACTCGTGGCCCCCGCGCAGATTGAATCCGCAGACGGGCGCTGCCGCGTCGTTCTGCGTGCGATGAAGGTTGCCGGCGAGGATGGCAGCCGCGCCCGCGTGGAGCCCGACGGGGACAAGACCTCCGAGGTGATTGTCGACCGCCTCTTCAAGGCAACCGGCGCCGAGGCCTCCGAGGGCTGGTACAACCCGCCGGCGGTGGCTTCATCCATCCTCACGCTCAGCCACTGCGCGCTGGAGAAAAAGAATGGCGGACCGGTGAAGATTTACGGCGGCGATGTGACAAACGACATCAAAAGCGTCGTCCACGCCGTTGCCTCCGGCAAGCAGGCCGCCATGGCCCTCGACACGATCCTGCGTGAAGGCCCCGACGCAATTCTCCCGAAACTCAATGCCTGCGCCGTCGGCAGCGGCCCGTCGCTCTCCATGGAAATCTACATGGGCGGGGAGAGACGCCTCCGGAACCCTCACGTGGTCTCCTACAGCGAGATCAACGCGGACTATTTCCGTTACTCGCCCCGCATGAGCCAGCCCCGGCTTGTCCGGGAGGAGCGCACGCGGTCCTTTGCCGAAATCGACCTTCGCGTCTCGGGCAATATCGCCATGCGCGAGGCTGAGCGCTGCTTCAACTGCGGGTTGTGCAACCAGTGCGACAACTGCCATCTCTTCTGTCCCGACCTATCCGTCATTCACGATCCGTCGGCGCAGGGGCGGCACATCAACTACGACTACTGCAAGGGCTGCGGCCTCTGCGTGGTGGAGTGCCCCCGCAATGCCATGACGCTCGAGGAGGAAATCCGATGAAGCAGGTCCTCGAAGGAAGCCAGGCCGTGGCGGAGGCCGTGAGGCTCGCCAGGGTCCAGGTCGTATCCGCCTACCCGATCACGCCGCAGACGCACATCGTCGAGATCCTCTCGGATTATTGCGCCACGGGGAAGATGAACGCCAAGTTCCTGCGGGTGGAGAGCGAGCATTCCTGCATGGCCGCCCTGATCGGGGCGCAGAGTACGGGAGTCAGAACCTTTACCGCCACCTCCGGGCAGGGGCTGGCCCTGATGCACGAGCTGCTGCACTGGGCATCCGGCGCCAGGCTTCCCATCGTCATGGCCGAGGTCAACCGGGCCCTCGCACCGGGCTGGAATATCTGGGTCGATCAGACCGACAGCCTCGCCCAGCGCGATACGGGGTGGATCCAGTTCTACTGCGAGGACAGCCAGGAGGTCATCGACACAACACTTCAAGCATACAAGCTCGCCGAGTCGGTGGCCCTGCCGGTCATGGTCGTCCTCGACGCCTTCTTTCTGTCCCACACCTACGAGCCCGTGGACGTGCCGTCCCAGGAGGAAGCGGACCGGTTCCTGCCGCCTTATGCGGCGCGCTTCGAGCTCGACACGAAAGACCCCTGTTCCTTCGGGCCGCTGGTTCCGCCCGCCGTCTACATGGAGATGCGCCATGACATGGCCGCCGCCATGGACACGGCCCTGACAAACTTTGCCCACATCGAAGACGAATACGAGCAGATCTTCGGCCGCCGGTACGGGGCCGTGGAGGCCATTGCCTGCGACGATGCGGAAATCGTCTTCGTCACCTCCGGCACGATCACCAGCACCGCCCGGCTCGTCCTGGAGAATCTGCGAGCCCGCGGGGAGAAACTGGGGATCCTCAAGATCAAGCTCTTTCGGCCCTTTCCCTTCGAGTTCATCCGCAAGGCTCTCCGGGGGGCAAAGAAAGTCGCCGTCATCGACCGGAACTTCTCCTTCGGGGCCAGTGGCATCTTCGCCCAGGAAGTCCGTGCCGCCCTGTGCAACGCACCGGTCCACGCGCCCGTCTTCGGCTACATCGCCGGGATCGGAGGCCGGGATGTGACACCGGAAGTCCTGGAAGAGATATACTGGAAGACGAAAAACAGCGCCGCCCCCGAGCGGGAGAGCATCTGGATCGGGCTCCAGGAGGTCCGCCATGGAAGTTGAACTGACCGAAAAAGAATTCATGTACCCCGGCCACGTCGGCTGCCCGGGCTGCGGCGCCGCAATCGCCATGCGATTCGTGCTGAAGGCCCTCGGCGAAAAGATGATGATGGTACTGCCGGCCTGCTGCTGGTCCGTCATCGCCGGTCCCTACCCCACATCAACCCTGAAGATCCCCGTCATCCACTCCGCCTTCGAGACAGGCGGTGCCACGGCAAGCGGCGTGCGGGCCGCCCTGGACATGAAAGGCGATAAAGAAACGACCGTCGTCACCTGGGCCGGTGACGGCGGCACTTTCGACATCGGCTTCCAGGCGCTCTCAGGAGCCGTGGAACGCAACGAGGACTTCATCTACGTCTGTTACGACAATGAAGCCTACATGAACACGGGCATCCAGCGCAGCTCCTCGACACCCTACGGGGCCTGGACGACGACGACCCCGGGCAAGGACTGGAAGAAGATGCGCAAGAAAAACATCGTCGAGGCCCTGGCGGCCCACCGGATCCCCTACGCTGCCACGGCGAGCATCTCCCACCCCGAGGATCTCATCCGAAAGGTCAGGAAGGCGCATGCCATCAAGGGCTCTCGCTTTCTCCACATATTCGCCAGCTGCCCCACGGGCTGGAAGATTCCCTCGGAGATGGCCGTCAAGATCGCCCGCATGGCCGTGCAGACGAACATCTTCCCCCTCTACGAGGTGGAGGACGGCCTGCGGTACACGATCAACCTCAAGCCCAAGCGGTTCCCCGTCCGGGAGTATTTCAAGATCCAGGGCCGCTTCCAGCACCTCACGGACCAGGACCTGGAGGTGATCCAGAAGATGGTCGACGAGGATTGGGAGCTGCTTCTCAGGAAGGCGGGGGAGCATGCCTGACAGAAACAGTGATTAGTGATCAGTGACTAGTGAAAGAATAAGAAGTGCCTGAGTGTCTAAGTGTCTGAGTGTCTGAGTGAAGAGAAGAAAGAGAGAAAGAGGGATTCGGGATTCCGGAATCCCCGGCGTTTTGCGCGACCCTCTACCCTCTCCCCTCGACCCTTTCTTAACGCGCGCTCCACGCTCGGCGCTCGGCGCTTTGCCGCTTTCGTTAGCTTCTCCGTTCTGGTCACTCTTATCATGCCTTATCTCTCATCTGCCGACGTCTACGTCTACGATGCAGTGGCGGTGCAGGGGGAGGAAGTCCGCCTGAAGGCCGAGACGCGGGGGCCGGTGTTTATGAAGGGGGGGGAACTCGTCGAGTTCTTTGTCGATGACGCCTCGCTGGGAAAAAACCTCTCGGGCGGCGACGGGGCGGCCTACCGGTTCTACAAGGCTTCCCGCCCCGGGCTGAAAAACATCCGGGCCGTATCCCGAAACATGGCAGGTACTGGGTTTCTGCTGGTTGTGAAGCCGGGCGCAAGCATCGTCGCCGTCGACGTGGAAGGCTCCCTGCTGCAGGGAGCCTTCATGTCTCCGGGCCGCCCGGAAAGTCGCGAGGCGCTCGAGTTGATCGCAAAGCGCTATCCCCTGATATTCCTTCAGTCCGGGGAGACCAACCTGAAAGCGCTCCGTTTCTGGCTGCAGCAGAACGAATACTCCGACGCACCGCTTATTCCCTGGGACGGCGGCACCGTTTTTGACACCCTCGCGAAGAAGGGCGTGAAGATTCGCGCCGTCATCGGCGGAGCCGCGGTGATCGAGTCCGCTGCCAGGCACAAACCGGAGGCCTTCAGTTTCACTCCACTGAAAGGGGCGGTGCGCCTGAAGGACTGGAAGGAATTGGATGGAAAGCTCAGGTGAGACAGCCTTGAAAACGTCAGGAGGGAACAGAGCAATGAACAGAAGAGAGTTTTTACGGCTTGGGATGCTCGGGACAACGGGGGCGCTGCTCGGGTGGGAGGGCCTGGCGGGCGCAGCGGGACCTTTCACCTTTCCCGCACCCGTCTACCGGACCCTGGGCCGTACGGGACTCAAGATCACCATCGTGAGTTTCGGGGCCATGCTGACACCCGAGCCGGAGGTGATCCGGGTTGCCTTCGAGCACGGCGTCAACTACGTGGACACGGCACGCCGCTACATGAACGGCCGCAATGAAGAGATCGTCGCCAGGGCCCTGAAGGGCATGCACGACAAGGTCTACGTGGCGACGAAGATCATCTCGAGCTCCCGGTCGAAAGAGGACATCGTCCGGGACGTGGAAACGAGCCTCAAGGCGCTCGAGCGCGATCACATCGACGTCATCCAACTGCACAACGTGACCGGCCGTGAAAGGCTCTTCGAACCCGAAATGCGTGAAGCCCTCGTGAAACTCAAGCAGCAGGGAAAGGTCCGCTTCTTCGGTGTGACGACCCACACCAACGAAACCGAGGTGGTCAACGCCATCGTGGATGACAAGGACAAGTTCTTCGACACGATCCTCGTCAAATACAACTTCAAGAGCGGCGACGATTTGAGGAAGGCCGTCGCCAGGGCTGCGCAGTCAGGCATCGGTGTCATTGCCATGAAGACCCAGGCAGGCGGCTACACAACGGATGCCCTGGGCCCCATCAGTCCGCACCAGGCGGCCCTCAAGTGGGCGCTCCAGGACAAGAACATCACCGCAGCCATACCCGGGATGAGGGACATGGGCCATCTCAGGGAAGACATCGCCGTCATGGGGATGCGCATGACCATCGCGGACAGCCTCATTCTGCGCTACTACGGGGCAGCCGTTGCGTCCCAATACTGCCACATGTGCGGAAAATGCGAAGAGACCTGCCCCAGGGGGGTTGCGATCAGTGTGATAAACCGCAGCCTCATGTACGCGGAGGCATACCGGAGTGCGGAGCTTGCCCGGGATACCTACGGGGAAATCCCCTCGTCGGCATCGGCATCGGCATGCATCGAATGCGGACACTGCGTGGCACGCTGCGTCAACGGGCTCGATGTCGCGGCAAAGATGGCCCGCGCCAAAGAACTGCTGGCGTGACTTTGAAGAGGTTGATCAGTTGATTTGTTAATACAAGGAGTTGATGCGTTAATGCGCTTGCATATGCAGCTTTGGTTAAACGGAAAATACGGGAGGTTCCAAATGAAACCGAAAGTCAATAGCATGATTGCCTTTGCCCTCGCCATCGTCTTTGCCACTGCTGCCCCCCCCGTTATCGCCGCAGGCGATGGTAGCGGCAAGGCCAACCCCGGCGCTGTAACGGAGCCGTCCTGGCACAGCCAGTCGCTGACCACTGAGACCGTTACAGGGCCAAACGGCGCCATCACCACCCGCACGGCACTCAGCGCCGACGCGCGGCTGGGCGTGACGGATACGAAAATCGCTGAGCAAGTCGCCGCAGGCGTGTATGCCCTGCGCGGCTGGGGCATCGCGCACAGCTTCGCCATCGAAGCGCCGAACGGGTGGATCGTCGTGGACACCGGCGACTCCACCCAAGCCGCCGCGGAGATGCGCGAGACGCTCGAACGCGCGGTCGGCAAGAAGATCCGGGTCGCAGCGATCCTGCTCACGCACTGGCACTACGCCGACGGCACCGCCGCGTGGCTGGACGAGGGCACCGAGATCTGGGGGCACGAGCACCTGGACCGCAACCGCACTGCCTCCGGCAGCATCGGCGTCATGGGCGGCTACCTCCAGTCGCGGGCGATCGCGCAGTTCGGCGTGTTTCATCCAACGACGGGTCCCGACGCGTTCCCGAACAAGCTCAGTTTCACGCCCGAGAAATTTCTGCTCGTGTCGAGCTACCAACCGCCGACGAAGCTCTTCGCGGATGGCAAGGTCATCGACTTAGTCATCGCCGGCGAGCCGATCCAGGTCGCGCCGAATCGTTCGGACACGACGGACAGCGTCGGGTTCTACTTCCCGAAGCGCCGCATGCTGGTGACCAACTTCATGGTCCTCGATACGATCTACAACATCTACACGCTGCGCGGCGGCGCGTATCGGAATCCCGAAGTCTTCGTCAACGACGCCCGCTGGCTCGAGTCCAAGAACGCCGAGATCCTGCTGGACATCCACGGACCGACGCTCAGGGGCGAGAAGGTCGTGCGGGAGGCGCTCGAGCGCTCCGTCGACTCGGTGCAGCTCATCCACGACCAGACCCTGCGCCTGGTCGCCAGCGGCACGGGCCCCCGCGAGGCGGCCGAGACCCTGTACGTGCCGCGCCACATGCGCGAGGGGCGCGAGGGCTATGGGCAGGTCGAAAGTCACGTCAGGCAGGTCTACAACGGGACTGTCGGCTGGTTCGACGGCGACGTCTACGAGATCAATCCGCTTTCGGTGAGGGAAGAAGCCGAGCGCACGGTTCAAGCGATGGGCGGCCGCGCGGCGGTGGAAAAAATGGCCACGCAGGCGGTGGCCGACGGCGGGCTCGCGAACTGGCGTTGGGGACTCAAGCTCACCTCCCTGCTGCTGAAGCTCGATCCCGCCGATCCGGCCGCGCGGAAGGCTCGCGCGGCGGCAGCCCGCGCCCTCGGCCAGCGTACCGACTCGGCCAACGCGCGGGGCTTCTACATCACTGAGGCACTGCAGCTTGAGGGCAACCTTCTTGTGCAGGGACAACCGGCGACGCTGGATGGGATCCGCACGTTCCTCAGCACGCCGCGCGCCGAGCGGCTGGTGGCCGTCTCCGTCGAGCAGAACCTGCAGTTCGTCCGCTACCTCGTCGATCCGCGCAAGGCCGAGGGCCGGCGGCTGGTCTTCACCGTCGCGGCCGAGGGTGACCCGCAGATCAGGCGGGTCGAACTGCGCAACAGCGTGCTCGTGATATCCCCGGTCGCCTCCCGCGGCGCGCGTCACGTCGACGTGACGCGTAGCGAGCTGGCGGATTTCGTTCTCGGCAAGGGTGCGCCGGCGAAGGGCGGCGGACCGCTGGGCGAGCTGGATCGCGTGATGGATCGAAGCCGTCTGCTGCCACCGACGACGCCCACCCCGGCGGTGCTCGATGCCAAGGGCGACTTGAAGTACAACGACGGCCTGGAACACTAGCCGCGCTTCGTTGGCGTTCGGCGTCATATGCACGTCACCCTACAGACCACTTGACGACAGGAGGAACAAAGTCATGCAACCTACGGCCCTGAAGTTCGTTGGTGTCATCGCCACGCTGGCACTTGGAGTGTGCTCCCTTGCCCACGCGGCAGACGCAGCCGCAGAGAAGCGCGGGGCACAGACGGCACCATCCTGGAGCAGTCCGTCCTTGCGCAGCGAGACCGTCACCGGGCCAAACGGCGCCGTGACGACGCGCGCCGCGCTGCTTGCCAATGAAAAGTGGGGCATCGGCGACACGAAGCGCGTCGAGCAGGTCACCGACGGCGTGTACGCGATGCGCGGCTGGGGCATCGCCAGCAGCTTCGCGATCGAAGCCCCGGGCGGCTGGATCATCGTCGACACCGGCGACTTCACGCGGGCGGCCGCGGAGATGCGCGCCAAGCTCGAGGAAACGCTCGGCCGAAAGGTCAAGGTGGCCGCGATCCTCCTGACCCACTGGCACTACGGCAACGGCATCGGCGCATGGCTCGACGAGGGCGCGGAGGTCTGGGGACACGAGTACCTGGACCGCAACCGCAGCGTCTCGACCGGCATCAGTGTCCTGAGCGGCGCCTACCAGGCACGAGCGTCCGCCCAGTTCGGCGTCTTCCATCCGCAAAGCGGTCCCGATGCCTTTCCGAACAAGCTCGGCTTTACGCCCGAGAAACTGCTGGCCGGGTCCAGCTACCAACCGCCCACGCGGCTCTTCGAGAGCGGCCGCGTTGTCGATGTGGTCGTGGCCGGCGAGCCGGTGCAGGTCGCTCCCCTCCGGACGGACACGGGCGACAGCGTCGGCTTCTATTTCCCGAAGCGCCGCATGCTGGTGACCAACTGCATGCCGTATGGCGCCATCTTCAACATCGTTTCGCTGCGCGGCGGCTCGTATCGCAATCCGGCGGTGTTCATCCAGGACGCGCGCTGGGTCGAGTCGAAGAACGCGGAAATCCTGCTCGACATCCATGGCCCCACCCTCAAGGGCGAAGACGCGGTGCGCGACGCGGTCCAGCGCGCCGTCGACCAGGTGCAGCTGATCCATGACCAGACGCTGCGCCAGATCGCGCACGGCCGGAACGCACGACAGGCGGCCGAACAGGTGTACATGCCGCGCCACCAGCGCGGGGACTGGGAGAACTACGGGCAGGTCGAGAGCCACGTGCAGCAGGTTTACAATGGCACGATTGGCTGGTTCGGCGGCGACGTCTACGACATCAATCCGCTCTCCGGGAACGAGGAAGCGGCGCGCACCGTGCAGATGATGGGCGGCCCCGCCGCCGTTCGGAAAGCTGCCGCCAGTGCGAACGCACAGGGCGGGTTCGCCAACTGGCGGTGGACCCTCAAGCTGACGTCTTTGCTGCTGGAACTCGACTCGGTCGACGCCGAGGCGCGCAAGCTCCGGGCCGCGGCGGCGCGCCAGCTCGGTCAGCGCACCTCAGCGGCCAACGTGCGCGGCTGGTACCTGACGGAGGCGCTGCAGATCGAAGGCGGGATGCTGTTCAAGGGTCAGCCGCTGACGATCGACGCGATCCGTCGCTTCCTCGGCACGCCGACCGCGCAGGCGCTCGCCGCGGCATCCGTGGACGAGAACCTGCAGTTCGTGCGCTACCTCGTGGATCCGCGCAAGGCCGAGGGGCTGCGCCAGACGTTCACGCTCGCCGTCGAGGGCGACCCGCAAATCCGGCGGCTCGAGCTGCGCAACGGGGTGATCGTGATCTCCGATGCGCAGTCCCCGGCAGTGACGCACCTCAAGCTCACGCGACAGGAACTCGCCGCGTTCGTGCTCGGCACGCGCCCGGCGTCGGCCGCGGACCCGCTGACCGAACTCAACCGCGTCCTCGATCGCAGCCACCTGATGCCCCCGGGTGCGGTGGAGTCCGTGATGAAGGGAATGAAGGCAGCCGGCGACTCCGAGCCCTAGCCGCGCAACTCGTGATGTCTGCGCCGCCGGGCTGACCCACCGTCAAGGAGAAACCGCACATGCAAACTCGCACCCATCGCAGGACGCTCCTCGCCGCGCAGCTGCCGGCGTGATGGAAGGTCAGTTAACAAGTTGACAAGTTTATCAGTTGATAAGGGCCTGGCTTCGCCATGAAAATAACTTGCCTGAATGCTCTGCTGTTACTAAGCCTGCTGTTCATGCCCCCGGTATCGACAGCAGCGGCTGAAAACAGCGCCATGATTTCGCTCCTGCCTGCAGGCGGCTGCGCCGCGGGTTGGGTCATGGATGACAAGCCGGCCCTTTTCACGGAGGAAACGCTGTTCGATCACATCAACGGCGAGGCGGAGCTTTATTTTCCATACGGATTCGCTGCGCTCGCAACGGCACGATACGTCAAGAAAGATGCGCCAGGATCGGAGCTCATGGCCGATGTCTACAGAATGGGCTCGCTGCTCGATGCCTTCGGGATCTGGTCCAACTACCGCAAGGCCGATGCCCCGGGATGCGCGGTGGGCGCCGACTGCGTCCTTTCGTCTTCGCAGATGCTCTTCTACCAGGACCGGTACTTCGTGAGGCTGCAAGCCACCGGGACGCCCACGCCAAGTCAGGATGTATTTCTCGCCTGCGGCCGGGCCCTCTCCCGGAACCTGCCCGCCGGCAAAGGACGTCCCGGCGAACTGGAGCTCTTCCATGTGAACGGTGTCGTGCCGAAGACGGAACGATATCTCCCCCAGAGCGTGCTGGGGTATCCTTTTTTCCGCCGCGGGATGACTGCCGAAGCCAACCTGAACGGGGAGCGTGCACAGGTCTTTGTGGTGTTCGAGGATTCCGCTGCCGCCGCCCGGAAGGTCTTCGATCAATACCTCGCCAGCCTGAAGGAAGCAGGCCTGGAGGCAAAGCTCTCTGGAAAAGAGGGAATAATCTCGCTGGAGGGCATCGACACGCTCTACGGAAAGGTGATCGTCGAACAGTGGGACCGCTATCTCATCGGGGCGATCCGCCTGAAAGACACAGCGGCGGCAAAACCCGTCATCGAAGCATTGCGGAAACGGGCCGAGGTCGGGCGATAGCTTCGTCGTTTGTCAACTCCGAATGACAATAAAGCGCGTGTCATTGCGAGACGAGCCCTGCGAGGCGTGGCAAACCCGAAGGTTGCGAGGACGCAGTCCGTGGCAATCTATCTTGAAACGGATTGCTTCGTCGCTGTCGCTCCTCGCAATGACAGAGGGGGAGGTTCCTCGCAATGACAGAGGGGGAGGTCCCCGCAACGCCTTAGGAAGGATAACTTGCAGCCTGTCAGAACGTGGCCGATACCAGCTCCAACACAAAACTCCCCACTGCCACCTTGCTCTGGATCCTGACGGGGACCTGCTCCTCGTCGGCGGAGAACCAGATCTTCAGCGACGGGTCCCCTTTCCGGGAAACAACCCCCTGCAGACGCTCCATGTCGGGGATCACGAGATAGGTATCATAGACCTTCCCGTCGATAGTGAGTGTCTCCCGTCCCGCAACGGTTGCCCGGACGGCGATGCACTTCTTGCCGTCGGTGATGGGAATTTCCAGAACATCGCCCTGCTTCAGCGGGTGTGTCCGAATGACAAAAAACAGCGCCAGCGGGTCAAAGCTCCCCGGCAGGATCTCCACGGGCTTTTCGGCATTGCCGAAACTTGCGTATGTGGCCGTCCGGTTCTTCCAATCGTAGGTGACGACAACATCCCTGGGGTGATTCCCGGTACTCTTTTTCCGGTACTGAAGGGTCCGGGTCAGAGAGATATCCGTGAAGGAATCCTGCCGCTCGCAGAGTTTGTAGAACATCTCGACCTGGGAATTCGTGGTCATCGTCATGGCGAAGTGGTGGGTCCTGGCGCCGTCGACGGCGACGGATGGCAGCACCTCGATTACGGCCTCGCCGGCAGGGATGCCCCCCCACATCGCCCGGTAAACAATCCTCTCGCCCTGCCGGAAAGGCAGGGCCTTGACCGCGGCGTCACTCTCGCGATAGCCCATGAGCACAAAAAGGCTGCACAGAAAGATCGTGATCATCCACCTTAGGCGTCCTGGCATATTTCTTCCCTCTTGCCTCTGTTTAACGCGCAGAACGGTCTTTCGTTGACGAGTCCTCCAAATACCGCGCAAGCCATCGGGCTGTATGGGAGACCTTCTTTCGTTTCAGCAGGTCAAAGGGCGTACCCGCGGCCACGACCCGGCCACCGCCCGCCCCGCCCTCGGGGCCGAGATCGATCACCCAGTCGGCCTCGCGGATGACCTCCAGGTTGTGCTCGATGACAAGGACCGTGTTTCCGCGATCGACGAGTTTCTGTAACACCTGAAGCAGTTTTTCGATATCGGCCAGGTGCAGCCCCGTCGTCGGCTCGTCCAGGACGTAGAGCGTTCTGCCCGGCCCCTCCGTCGACAGGGAAAGCTCCCGGGCGAGTTTGATCCGCTGGGCCTCGCCGCCCGAGAGTGTCGGGCTCGGCTGCCCGAAGGTCATATAATCGAGGCCGATGGCAACGAGCAGTTCAAGCTCCCGCCGTATCGGAGGTACGGCGGCAAAGAATTCCAGCCCCTCGCCGAAGGTCATCTTGAGGACATCGTGTATATTCTTGCCGCGATACCGGACGGCGAGCGTCTCCTCGTTGAAGCGCTTCCCGCCGCAGGTCTCGCAATGGATGGTTACGTCGGGCAGGAAGGACATTTCCACCTTGATCTCCCCCTGCCCCGCGCAGGCCTCGCAGCGCCCGCCCGCCACGTTGAAGGAGAAGCGACCCGGGCCGTACCCCCTGGTGCGCGAATCGGGAAGCCTTGCAAAGAGCTTCCGGATCTCATCGAAAAACCCCACGTAGGTAGCCGGCGTCGACCGGGGCGTGCGGCCGATGGGCGTGTGATCGATCTCGATAACCCGTGAGAGTTTCTCCCACCCGGCGAGTTGGTCATAACCGACGGGACGAAGCCTATTCTTCGAGAGCTTCGCCTTGAGCGCCTCGTAGAGGACCTCCTTCACCAGGGTTGACTTACCGGATCCGCTCACGCCCGTGACACAGGTGAGTGTCTCCAGGGGGAAATCGGCATCGATGCGCTTCAGGTTGTTTTTCCTCGCCCCCGTGATCGTCAGCCGGGATCGCTTATCGACAGGACGCAGCCGGGAGGTAATCGCCCTGCGGTGACCGTTCACCCAGGCGCCCGTCACCGACTCGGGGTTGCGCTTGAGATCGCCGAGCGTTCCCTGGGCGACAACACGGCCACCCAAAGGCCCTGCGCCGGGTCCGAGATCGATGATCCAGTCGCTTGCGCGGATCGTCTCCTCGTCATGCTCGACGACGATCACCGAATTGCCGCGCTCCCGCAGGTCCCGAAGCGTCGAGATCAGCATGGCATTGTCCCTCGGGTGAAGTCCGATCGTGGGCTCGTCGAGAATATAGCAGATCCCCGTGAGGTTCGAGCCCAGCTGGGCAGCCAGACGGATGCGCTGGGCCTCGCCGCCGGAGAGGGTTTCCCCGCTGCGATCCAGCGTCAGGTAATCGAGCCCCACCTGTGACAGGAATTTAAACCTTGGCAGAAGCTCCGCCACGATTCCCTCGGCCACGGGCGCCTCGTTGCGCTCGAATGTGAATGATTTGAGTATTTCCCCGGCCTGGCTCACCGAAAGTTCCGTGAGTTCCGCGATCCCCTTTCCCTTGACGCGCACGGCAAGGGCCTCCTCCCGAAGCCTTTTGCCGTTGCATACCGGACAGACGGCCTCGTCGACCACCCCGAGCCCTTCGCACCGCGTGCAGGCCCCGTAGCGGCTGTTGAAGGAGAAGAGTCTCGGGTCGAGCGGCTCAAACCCCCTGGAGCAGCGACGGCAGGTCAGCCTCTCGCTGAGAATCCATGACCCGCCCCGGTCGTCGATGACGCGAAGGCTTCCTTTTCCCAGGGCGAGCGCCCTGCCGACAATCGCCTGCAGCTCGCCGCCTGCGGCGGAACCCGCCTTCAGTTTCCCGACGACGGCGTCGATGTCGTGCTCCCGGAAGCGATCCAGCGAAGGCACGGGATCGAGGGGCATCGTCTGGCCGTCGACGCGGACCTGCCGGACGCCCTGCTTTACGAGCTTGGTCAGCAGTTCGCGATGGAATCCCTTCCGGCCGAAGACCAGAGGAGCAGCAACGGTCACGCTGCGGCCGCCGAAGCGGCGCCCGATCTCCTCGAGCATCGCCTCGGGGGTCTGCGACACGATGGGCTCACCGCAGCCGGGGCAGTGCTGGACACCCAGCTTGCTGTAAAGAAGCCGCAGGTAGTGGTAGATCTCCGTGAGGGTCGCCACGGTGGACCGGCGGCCTCCCCGGCTCATGCGCTGCTCGATGGCCACCGTGGGCGGGATACCGGTTACGTCGTCCACCTCGGGGCGATCCATGATCTTCAGGTACTGCCGGATGTAGTTCGGCAGGCACTCGAGGTAGCGGCGCTGCCCCTCGGCAAAGAGGATGTCGAAGGCAAGGGTCGATTTCCCGGAGCCGCTCACGCCCGTGACGACGACGAGCTTGTCCCTGGGGATCTCAATAGAGAGATCTTGCAGATTGTGCTCCCGGGCGCCACGGATCTCGACGGCGTTCCCGTCCGCATCGCCGCCCTTCCCCCGGCGCTGCTTCGCAGGGGAAACCATCCTGCGCGCCTCCTCGAGGTAGGGCTTCAGGTGGATCCCGGTCTGCGACAAGGGGTGCGCTGCGATCTCTTCCGGGGTTCCCGCGGCCACGAGGTGCCCCCCGGCCTCGCCGCCCTCCGGCCCGAGGTCGATGACGTGGTCGGCACACTTGACCACCTCGGGGTTGTGCTCGATGACGACGACGCTGTTGCCGGACTCGATCAGATTTTCGAAGGCCGCAAGCAGCACCGAGACGTCGCGGGGGTGCAGTCCCACGGTAGGCTCGTCAAAGATGAACAGCGAATCACGGACCTTTTCCAGCCCGAGACGGCGGGCAAGCTTGATCCGCTGGGCCTCGCCGCCGGAAAGCGTGTTGACGGGCTGTCCGAGCCGCAGGTAGCCGAGTCCCACGTCGATGAGCGGCTGAAGGGCTTTCCGGATCTTCCTCTGCCCGTCGAAGAAAGCCATCGCCTCCTTCGCGGTCATCTCGAGGATGTCGTGGATGCTCTTGCCGCCGAGCCTGATCTCGAGGACCTCCTCCTTGAATCGCCTTCCGTTGCACTGCGAGCAAGGCAGGTAGATGTCCGAGAGAAACTGCATCTCCACCTTCTCGAACCCCTCACCCTCGCAGGTCTCGCAGCGGCCGCCTGCCGTGTTGAAGGAGAAGGTCGATGCCGTGAAGCCCTTCTCTCTTGCTTCCGGCTCGGAGGCGAAGAGCGCCCGGATGGGGTCAAAGGCCTTGAGATAGGTAAGCGGGGTGGCCCGCGGCGTTTTCCCGATAGGGCGCTGGTCCACGAGGATTACGTCCTTCACCTGGCCGGCCCCTTCTATAGATTCGTACCGGCCCGGACGTTCCTCGACACCGCCAAGCTGTCGCTTCAGGGCCCGATAGAGGATGTCCACACCGAGGGTGCTCTTTCCCGACCCGGAGACGCCTGTGATGGCCGTGAAGACACCGAGGGGGATGGAGACGTCGATTCTCTTGAGGTTATTCTCTGCTGCCCCGCGGACGGTCAGGGATGCCCGGGCCTGCCGCCTTTGCGTGGGCACAGGAATCCGGAACGTGCCGTTCATGTAACTTCCCGTCGGGGAGTCCGGTGATTCCAGCAGTCCCTTCAGGGGCCCGCTGTAGAGAAGCTCGCCTCCCCGTTCGCCCGCCCCGGGCCCCAGGTCGACGATGTGGTCCGCCCCGGCCATGATCTCGGGGTCGTGCTCGACGACGACGACGGTGTTTCCCTGATCCCTCAGGGCTTGCAAGATCTTCAGGAGCCGCCCGCTGTCGCGGGGGTGAAGGCCCACGGTGGGCTCGTCGAGGACAAAGAGGGTGTTGACCAGGGAGGACCCCAAGGCCTTCGTGAGGCTTACCCGCTCCACCTCCCCGCCGGAAAGGGTCCTTGACTGCCGCTCGAGGGTCAGGTATCCCAGGCCCACGTCGATCAGGTAATGCAGGCGTTTTCCGACCTCCGCCACAAGAAGCGCCGAGGCCTCGTCCAGCGCACCCGATGCCAGGCCGTCGACGAAGCGTGAGGCGTCCTCGACGGTCATGGAGTAGAGCTCGGCGATGTTCTTCCCGCCGATCTTCCAGAGGAGCACCTCGTCCTGGAAGCGAGTGCCGCGGCAGGCCGGACAGCTGTGGTAGCCTCGGTACCGGGCAAGAAAAACCCGGACGTGCAGCTTGTAGCGTTTCGTCTCGAGCCACTGGAAGAAGCCCCGCACGCCGTAGAAGCTGTCGTCTCCCTCGGCGATGAGCCGCTTTTGCTCCTCGGACAGTTCCCGCCAGGGGATCGCGACAGGGATGCGCCGCCGCCGGCAGAAATCGAGGAGGTCTTTGAACTCTGCCCGTGCGATGCCCACCCAGGGCTTGACGGCGCCGTCGCGGATCGATTTGCCCGGGTCGGGGACAACGAGATCCATGTCCACGTCGATGATGCGCCCGAAGCCGCGACAGGTCGGGCAGGCGCCGGCAGGCGAATTGAAGGAGAACGTGTTCGCCGTCGGCTGCCGGTAGGAAATATCGCAGGCTGGACACTGGAGGGCCGAGCTGAACCGCTGCGTCCGTCCTTCTGCGTGCACATCCATCTTCCCCTGGCCGGCTCTCAGGGCCATCTCCAGGGAGTCGACGATCCGCTTTCGATCTTCTTTCCGGAAAATGAGGCGGTCGGCCACGATATCCCAGGGGACATCGCCGAGGGCCGCCTCCAGGGGCATGACTTCGCCTTCCTTCCAGATCCGGTCGTAGCCGGAGCGCCGCAGCTTTTTCTGCCGTTCGGCGGCATCGCCGTTGACGGCCACCGGAAAGGTCAGGACGATGGGGGTGTTTTCCTTGAGTCCTTTGAGTCCGCCGAAGATGGACTGGGCCGTGTCCTCCCTCACGGGGTTGCCGCATCCCCGGCAGGTGAGGGCTGCCATCCTTGCAAAGAGCAGTTTTGCGTAGTCGGTGATCTCCGTCATGGTCCCCACGGTGGATCGTGAGGTCCTGACGGGGTCGCCCTGCTCGATGGCCAGGGCCGGCGGGATTCCCTCGATCCGCTCGACAAGGGGACGGTTCATGCGGTCGAGGAACTGGCGGGCATAGGGGGAGAAGGTCTCGACGTATCGCCGCTGACCCTCGGCATAGAGCGTGTCGAAGGCAAGGGAGGACTTCCCGGCGCCGCTCACACCGGTGATCACGGTGAGGCTGCCGAGGGGGATGTCGAGATCGAAGCCTTTGAGGTTATGCTGCCGAACCCCGAGGATCCGGATACTCTTTAAATTCATCGACTTATTTTAATCATGCCTTTGTGTTTCGGCAACCTCTCTTTTCCTCATACCCTATACTTTATCCCCTGTACCCTGCCTTTACGCTTGCGCCTTTTACCTGTTGCGATAGAATAGCGCCCGTGGAAAGGCATCATTTCGACATCACCATCATCGGGGCAGGCGTCGTCGGCCTGGCCATCGCGGAAGAGCTGTCAAAGCATTACAAGGAAATCCTGCTACTGGAAAAAAACGAAAACCAGGGGCAGGAGACCAGCAGCCGCAACAGCGAAGTCATCCATGCGGGTATCTATTATCCCGAAGGGTCCCTGAAGGCCTCGCTGTGCGTCGAAGGCAGAAAGCTCCTGTACGAGGCCTGCGAAAAGCGGGGCATTCCCCACAAGAGGATCGGAAAGCTCATCGTCGCCACCAACCCCGACGAGGAGGAGGCCCTCCAGGGGCTGCAAGCAAAGGCACAGAACAATGGCGTCGACGATCTGCTGTTTCTGAGCGGCAGGGTAGTCCATTCGCTGGAGCCCGATGTCATTGCCTCGGCCGGTCTCCTCTCGCCCTCTACGGGCATCATCGACTCCCACAGCCTCATGCGTGCCCTGCTCGCCGGGTCAACGGGAAACGGTGTCACCGCCGTATTCCGTTCCACCGTCACGGGGGCTCGCTTCGACGGCAGCCGCTTCGACCTGGAGGTCAACAACGGGGAATATCGCGTTTCATCTCGTGTTGTCGTCAACAGCGCTGGGCTCCAGTCGGACCGCCTGGCGGCCCTGCCCGGCATCGATATCGACCGCGAGGGGTATCGATTGAAGCTCTGCAAGGGAAGCTACTTTTCGGCCTCTCCCGCGCCCCGGCTTCGGCACCTCGTCTACCCCGTCCCGACACCGAAGCACGAGGGCCTGGGCGTTCACGCCACGATCGACCTGGGCGGCAGGGTCCGCTTCGGCCCCGACGTGGAATACGTCGACGTCATCGACTACCGTGTCGACGAGGGCAAGCGAGATGCTTTCCACGAATCGATCCTGACCTACCTGCCCCTCCTGGCGAAGGAGTCGCTCAACCCCGACATGTCCGGCATCCGGCCCAAGCTCCAGGGCCCGGGCGAGGACATTCGGGATTTCCTCATCCGGGAGGAGAGCCGCCTGGGGCTCCCCGGCTGGGTCAATCTCATCGGAATCGAGTCGCCGGGGCTCACGGCCTGCCTTGCCATTGCAAGGCATGTAGCGACGATCGTCCGGCAAACCACGGGATGAATCGGATGAATGCATTGCCCGCAACAGCCCGTCGAGCCCTGGAAGCCTATGGAGGCGAGCCTTTCTGGAGGCAGGCCCGCTCGATCCGGACGACCGTTTCGACCTCGGGGCTTGCCTTTGTGCTGAAATGGCAAAAACCGTTTCGACGGATAGGCGTGGAGTGCGGGGTCCGCGAACCCTTCACCCGCCTGACCCCAATGGATGAGGCAGGCAACAGCGGCGTGCTGAGAAACGGGGATGTCTTTTTGGAAAATTCCTCGGGAAGCGTGATCGCCCACAGACGTAACGCACGATCCTTTTTCCCTTACGGCAGGCGCCTTTTCTGGTGGGACAGCCTGGATCAGACATATTTCGCGGGATACGCCCTCTGGAATTACCTGGTCTTTCCGGCCCTTCTGCTGCGTCAGGATATCCGCTGGGAGGAGTCAGGCCCTGACAGGCTGCTCGCAAGCTTTCCCGGACACATCCCGACGCACAGCCCCGTGCAGGAATTCCTCTTCGATCCCGTCTCGGGGCTTCTTCTGCAGCACAACTACACGGCCGAGGTCATGGGAGGATGGGCGAAGGCGGCAAATGCAGTCATCGCTCACGGCACATGGAACGGCATCCCCTACCCGGCGCACCGGCGAGTGACCCCGCGAAAAAAGGACGGGTCCCCCGCAGGCAGACCCGTCCTTATCGATCTCATTATCCACGACTGGTCGGTTGTGTCCGGCCGGGCCTAACCTCGTTTCTTCAGTTCTTCGTACGCCTTCTCGTGCAGGGGCACCGGGATGCCCATATCTTTTCCCGCCTTCACCATGTAGGCGATAAAGATGTCGAGCTCTGTCTTGTTTCCCCTCTCGTAGTCGAGCTGCATGGAGGTCTTCGTCGTCGGGGCAAATGCGGCGGCCTTGCCGAGGGAAGCCTGCACAATGTCCGGCGGAAAGTTGACGCTCTTCTTGCGTGCAACGGCCTCGACCTCCCTCATCATCCCCTCGACCATCGCGCGGTCGCCGGCGCTTCCAAGGACCTCACCAAAGGGCTTCCCGGTTATCGATGTGACCCCGGCCATCGGGCCGATAAAGATGTATTTCGTCCAGAGGGGAAGCAGTGCGTCGGCTGACAGCTCTGCCTTGATACCGGCCCCCTGCAGCAGGGTTTCGATGGGACGGAACTTCTCCACATCGGCCTTGCGCGCGGGACCGAAAAACAGCTGACCGGTGCCGCCCGCCTGCTTGACCACGCCGGGGCCCTGGATGGCGGAGCTGATAAAGACTCCGCCGTACAGGACGATCCCCTTGGGAAGGACCGTCCGGAGCCGCTCCGAGATGTCCACGCCGTTCAAG
The DNA here is from genome assembly GCA_964619035.1 of uncultured Syntrophaceae bacterium. Taxonomy (GTDB): domain Bacteria; phylum Desulfobacterota; class Syntrophia; order Syntrophales; family UBA2192; genus UBA2192. The sequence goes on from CAZUBX010000024.1 coordinate 36,661, forward strand.
AGCGGCAGCACCACAGAGTCCTCGCGGAGATTCCTTGCGATCGCACGGGCGGCATCCTCGAGCCCATAGCTCTTGGTACAGAACAGGGCCAGGTCCAGCGTGCCCATCTCCGCCGGCTTGTCCGTGGCCAGTGTCGGTTTGGCAACGTACTCCCCGTCAACCGTGACAAGCTTGAGGCCGTCCTTCCGGATCGCCGTGAGGTGCTCGCCGCGGGCAAAGAAAATGACCTGGTGCTCGCCCGTGCCTGCATATTTCATGACCAGCTTCCCGCCGTAGTAACCTCCCACGCCGCCGATCCCGATAATCCCGATCCTCATCTTGTGCCTCCGTTGTTGCGCAGTGTATTCTAGTTCAATCTAGCATTTTTCCCTCACCATTCCAACCTTCCATTATTCGAGGATCCCGGTCTGACAATCACCGCAAGGATAAAAGAAGAGGGAACGGATGCAGATGCGGAAACGGGGGCCGTGATGCGGCCCCCGTCATAGTACGCGCAGAATCGTATGTGAAGGGAAAGGATCGTGAGATAAACGGGCAGCCCCGCGTTGCCGGGCCTTCGCCTAGTTGCCCTTGGGGAGAAACCCCAGGTTCTCGATCTCTTCGAAGAGTTTTTCCTTCCGGACCGGCTTGACGATATAACCGTCGCATCGGGCATTGAAGGATTCCATGATCACGTCGGCGTCGTTCATGGCCGTCGTCATGATCACCTTGACGCCCTTGTCGGGGGCGATGCCGCGCTCTTCCTCCATGCTCCGGACGGTTTTGAGCACGTCGATGCCGTTCACCTCGGGCATCATGATATCGAGAAACAGCAGATCGTAAGGCTTTTCTTCCTTCAAGGCCGCTTCAAAGGCATCGATGGCCTCCCTGCCGTCAAAGGCCAGGTGGCAGAAACACTCCGCCTCGAGAAACTTCTTCATCAGGCGGCTTCCGATGAAATCATCTTCTACAATCAGGACGCGCATGAGTCACATTCTCCAGTTCAAGTATGTGGCGGGGCAATGGTGTTCGCCCTGGACATGTGAAGCTCCCCACCCACAGGGCGGGGCTTCCCGGCAGGGAAATAACCGTACATGATTGCGCACCCTAACCCCGCCTACAAGGCGGGGCCAGCGGGATGCGCCCCCGGTCAAAAATATGCAGAATTCCTGCCAGGATGGGCGACGAAGCCTGCAATTAAAACAATCAATCTTTTCAAGATAATACGTAAAGGACGCATGTCTTGCTCAAGGTATTTCGGCAAGATGCCGATTAAACTTAAGAGGGTTCATTCGTAAGCGCACCCCGCCGGTGGCAGCGAATTTGCAGTTCACCGGTTAACGGGTACCTTGAGAGAGGAGCAAGAGATGCAGACCGTTTATCCACGTTACACCCTGGCGGAGCGGATGGTTCTGACGGTCATCGCGATCGTCACCTGGCCTGTCGAGCATTTTCTAGGCTGGGTTCGCCGCAAGGTTGTCGTCGATCTGGCCCCTTCGACCGACCGCCGCTAGCCTGCAGTCAGACAGCCCCCCAAAGGTCCCATCACCTTCCATCGCGAAAAGAAGGGCGCCGGAAACCGGCGCCCTTCTTCATTTCAGCACTATTCCGTTAAATATTTTCTCAGGCCTTGAGCTCCGAGGTGCACTGGGGGCAGCGGATCGCCTTCAGGGGGACCGTCGACAGGCAGAAGGGGCACTCCTTCGTCGTCGGCGCAGCTGCGGGCGCTGCCTCCTTTTTCTGCAGTGCGTTGATCTGCTTGATGAGCAGGAATACAGCAAAGGCTACGATGAGGAAGGTCACAATCGAGTTGATGAACAGACCGTAGTTCATCGTCACCGCCGTGGCCGCCTTGGCCTCCGCCAGCGTCGCGTAAGGCCCCGCAACCTTGCCCGCCTTGAGCACGAGGAAGAAATTGGCGAAATCGACGTTACCCATCAGAAGACCGATAACGGGCATGAGGACATCATCGACAAGCGATTTGACGATCGAGCCGAAGGCCGCGCCGATGATGATACCCACCGCCATGTCCACCACGTTTCCGCGCATGGCGAATTCCT
>CAZUBX010000025.1:0-38609 GCA_964619035.1 uncultured Syntrophaceae bacterium
GGTAGCAGCGCAGGCAGCGGTTCGCTTCCTTCATGGCCGCGGCGTCGCTGTAAGGGGCCTCGACCTCGGCGAAGCCCTTGACGCGAGCTTTCGGCTCGAGCAGGTTCACCTTCTCCTGGGTGCAGGTGTCGACGAAGCCCATTGCACGCTGGGCCTTTACGTCGATCCCCTTGAAGCTCACCTCGGGCTCGACGGTCCTGCCCTGGAGGTAGGCGTCGATGCTGCGGGCCACCTTGTTGCCCGCATCGAGGGCCTCGATGAGGGTGGCGGGGCCGGATACGCAGTCACCGCCTGCGAATACGTTTTCCAGGTTGGTCCGAAGGGTCTCGGGGTTGACCTCGATGGTGCCCCAGCCCGTCACCGGAACGAGGTCCTTCACAAAGCTGAGGTCCGGCTTCTGGCCCGTGGCGGGAATGACCATGTCCGCCTTCACCTTGAACTCGGAGCCTTTCACCGGGATGGGACGCCGGCGCCCGCTTGAATCGGGCTCGCCAAGCTTCATCCGGATGCACTCCACGCCCTTCGCCTTGCTGCCGTCCACGAGCACGCTCACAGGGGCGACCAGGAAGCGGATTTTGACCCCTTCCTCGAGGGCCTCCTCGATCTCTACGGGGCTTGCGGGCATCTCCTTGCGGGTGCGCCGGTAGAGGATCTCCACCTCCTTGAAGCCCAGTCGCAGGCAGCTCCGGGCGCAGTCCATGGCCACGTTGCCCCCGCCGACGATGACGACCTTGCCTTTCGGCTCGACGGGCTTGCCGAGGGCCAGATTCCGGAGGAAAACGGCGCCGTCAACGAAGCCTTCATAGCCCGCATCTTCGCCCTTGCAGCCGATCTTGGTACCCTCGTGGGCACCCACGCTCAGGAAGATGGCTTTGAAACCCTGGGCCGTGAGCTCGTCCATGTCGAGCTTCGTGATTTTTTTGTTGTACTGGATATCGGCACCGAGTGCGCGGATGAGCTTGATCTCGTGTTCGAGGATGTTCTTGGGAAGCCTGTAATCGGGGATGCCCACGGCGGCCATGCCGCCCCCTTTCGGGAAGGCTTCAAAGATCGTGACCTGGTATCCCATTCTCCTGAGGTGGTAGGCCGCGGCAAGGCCTGCGGGCCCCGCGCCAACGATGGCCACCTTTTCCGGCCTCTCGGCCGCGGGCTTTTTCAGGGCGCTTGCCCCTGCGGCCAGGTCGTTGTCCGCCGCAGAGCGCTTCAGCAGGCGTATGGCCAGGGTCTTGTCGATACCGCCGCGCACGCAGGCCTCCTCACAGGGGTGCGTGCAGGCGCGCCCGATGACGCCGGGCAGGATGCAGCGCTTGCGGATGAGATTGAGGGATTCGCCGAACTTGTTGTTGCGGATCAGTTCGATGTATCCCGGGATGTCGAGCTTTGCCGGGCAGGCCTCGAGGCAGGGAGCCGTGACGGCCACCTTGTAGGGCCTCGTGGTGCCTTTCTTCCCCCCGGTCAAGGCGAGGAAATCGTCCTTGTAGTACCGGATGGCATCGAAGACGGGGGTAACGGCCGAGGCGCGACCGAAATTGCACTTGGAGAGTTCAATGACACCCTTGACGATCCGCTCGATCTCGGCGAGATCCTGTTTCTTGCCTTTCCCGGCGATGAGCCCCTCCAGGAGTGCCGTCAGCTTGTCGATACCGATGCTGCAGACGGAGCACTCGCCGCAGGACAGCTTCCTTGCCTCCTTCAGGTAGGCGAGGGCCAGCGACGGGACATTGGCACCGGCATCTGCGATGACCATGCCGTTCCAGCCCATCAGGGCCGTGAAAGACTTGTCGCCCAGCATCTTCGGGACGCCGGCATCAACGGCTTTCGCCGCTTTTCCGGTGCGGTTGTCTACAATTTTTCCGTTCCAGCTGCTGAAGGATACTGCGCTCATTCCCTGTCACCCTATCTTTCCGTTTTCTGTTTTCGCCGCATGACGTGAAACATTACCAGGGCTGCATGCACTCGACTTTATTGAGAAGGATCTCCCACTCACGCTGGACATATTCCTGGACCTTTTCGATGTCCGAGGGGCCCAGGTGACGGTACCGTCCCTGGGGCGCCAGATAGTCCTTCACGGGGCGAAGCTTCTCGGGCACTTCCATCGTGAGCCTGTACTTGCCGTTCTCCACCTCGTAGAGGGGAAAGATGCCCGTCTCGACGGCGAGGCGCCCCATCTTGATGGTGATCTCCGAGGCGCAGCGCCAGCCCGTGGGGCACATGGAGAAGACGTGTACGTAGGCGGGGCCCTTCACCGCCTTCGCTTTTTTCACCTTGTTGATCAGGTCCAGCGGGTAGCTCGGGCAGGCCGTGGCTACGTAGGGCACCTTGTGGGCCACCATGATCTCGGGGACGTTCTTCTTCTGCGTCCTCTGGCCGGGGATTGCGTGCCCGGCCGGCGAGGTCGTCGTGGCCGCCATGAAAGGGGTGGCGCTCGAGCGCTGGATGCCCGTGTTCATGTAGGCCTCGTTATCGAGGCAGAAAAAGATCATGTCATGGCCGCGCTCCATGGCGCCGGAGAGGGCCTGCAGGCCGATGTCGGCGGTGCCGCCGTCGCCCGCCACGGCAATGGTCTTCACGTCGCGGTCGGCGATCCGTCCCTTGCGCCGCAGGGCCTTAAGGGCCGCTTCAACACCGGAAGCCACAGCGGCGGCGTTCTCGAAGGCGACATGGACATAGGGCACCTCCCAGGCCGTCTGGGGGTAGCCCGAGGAGATGATCTCCATGCAGCCCGTCGCATTGGCCACGACAATGTCGTCGCCCAGAGCCTTGAGAATGTGGCGAAGCGCAAGCACTTCTCCGCATCCCTGGCAGGCCCGGTGGCCCGGGCTGAGATATTCCTTCTTGTCAACGAGCTTCGGTGCAAAGATCTCGAAATTCTGTACCGGCTTCATTATTCCCTCACTCCGTATAGTTCGAAGGTTTCGTCTTTTTTCTTTTTCGCCATTTCAAACATGGCCACAAAATCACTCACCGTCAGGTCTCGCCCGCCAAGGCCGGCGATGATGTTCAGGACCCGGGGCTTTTTCTTCTCCCCGTACAGGATCGATTTGACGTCCGTGGCCACGGGGCCGCCAGCTCCCCCCGTGGAGATCGCACGGTCCATGACGATGAGCGTCTTGCACTCCTTGATGGCGTCCTTGAACTCCTCGACCGGGAAGGGCCTCCAGAGGCGACGTTTCACGAGGCCCACCTTCTTGCCCGCCTTCCTCATCTCGTCGACGGCGGTTGCGGCCGTCTCGCCCATGGAGCCCATGGTGAGCATGAGGGTGTCGGCGCCCTTGCTCTTGTAGGTCTCGACGACGCTGTACTTCCGGCCGAAACGCTTGGCCCACTCGTTGAAGACCTTCGTGACGATCTTTTTGGAGTTGACCAGGGCCGTCTCCTTCGCCTTCACGGTCTCCGTATAGGTGTCGGGCATGGCGAAGCAGCCCATGGAAATCGGGTTGTCCGGGTGCAGCTGCGCGAAGGGTTTTCTCGGCGGCAGGAATTTCGCAACTTCGGCCTTGCTGGGGAGCTCGAGGGGCTCGATCATGTGGGTGAGCTGGAAGCCGTCGATGTTGACGACACAGGGAAGCATCACCTCGGGGTCCTCGGCGATCTTGAAGGACATGATCGAGAGATCGATGGCCTCCTGGCCGTTTTCCGTGAAGAGGCAGATCCAGCCGCTGTCTCGCTGGGGCATGATGTCGCCATGGTCGTTCCAGATGTTGAGCGGGCCCGATACGGCGCGGTTGGCGTTGGCCATGCAGATGGGAAGCCTCATCGCGGAGACAATGGGCAGGATCTCGTGCATCAGCATGAGCCCCTGGGAGCTTGTCGCCGTGTAGGCGCGGGCCCCGGCCGCCGAGGCGCCGGCGCAGGCGCTGATCGCGGAGTGCTCGCTCTCGACGGTGATGAACTCGGAGTCGATCCTTCCGTCGTGGATGACGTCCGCCATGTGCTCGGCGATGTGGGACTGCGGCGTGATCGGGTAGACGGCCGCCACATCGATATTGCAGAGCGCGACGGCCTCGACCGCCGCGATGGCCACTTCCATTCCAATGCGTTTTCCCATCTTACTCCTCCTCCTCGCGCATCACGATGGCCCCGGGCCAGCACTCGTGGGCACAGATCCCGCAGCCCTTGCAGTAGTCCAGGTTGGCCTCAAAGAAGCCGTCTTTCACTTCCTGAATGCATCCCTCGGGGCAGAAGATGTAGCAGATCCCGCACTTGATGCATTTGGCGTTGTCCGTCAAGGGGCGCTGGGACTTCCAGCTTCCGGTCTTGTAGTTCGCGGCGTTTCCCGCGGCAAAGACCATGCAGCCGGGGTTGACTTCATGCCACTTCTCGGGCCATTTTTTCTGCTCTGTCTTTTTCGTTGCCATATCAGAACCTCATGTCGATCAGGCGGCTTTAGCTGCTTTCATTTCACTGAAGGCCCGCTTCATGGCGGACATGTTCTTTGCGGCCACGCGGCCGAAACGGTGCTCGAGGGGGGGCTTCATGGAGGCAAGGCCGAGAACGCCCGTGGCCTTGAGGACGGCTCCCAGCATGGTCGTGTTCGCAATGGGGACCCCGAGTTCTTCCCGGGCGATGTGCGTGGCATCGACAGTGAACAGTATCCCTTTGTAATTCAACTTCTTGCGAAGCTCATCGGCGGGCTTGGCCGTGTTGACGATCAGGATCCCCCCGGGCTTGAGCCCATCGGTGACGGGAACGAGGCCCACGAGGCTCGGGTCCAGGACGACGACCACATCGGGCTGGTAGATGCCCGAACGGATCTTGATGGGCTTGTCGGATACGCGGTTGAAGGCCATGACGGGCGCGCCGCGCCTCTCCGGCCCGAATGCCGGGAAGCCCTGGGCGTATTTCCCTGCCTCGATGGCCGCCAGGGCCATCATCTCAACGGACGTAACTGCCCCCTGGCCACCTCTTCCATGCCATCTGATCTCGATCATCGGTGATTCTCCCCCGGAATGATTTGCGTACCTAATGAAAATAGATTTGCAGATCTATGATTACAGAGGATTTTCCATATCCGAATCGGGTTTCCCTGTCAACACCAAAGTGGTAACTTTTCAGATGGTTTTGTCCTTTTCCCGGGTGCTGCAGGACGGTGGAGCTGCACTCCGGGGTAGATATAAGGTACCGTTTTGTGTTAGATTTTTCGTTACCGAGCGGAGGAGATGAGACGGTGAGCTTTCTGATCGGGCTGATTTCAGGAATTTTCGGCGGCCTCGTGGGGGTGGGCGGCGCGGTGGTCATGGTGCCTCTGCTTAGCCGTTTTCTCAGGCTGTCCCAGCAGAGCGTTCACGGGACGAGCCTTGTTGCCGTGGTGTTCGCCGGACTTTCGGGCGCCGCCGCCTATGCCGTCAACGGCTCCGTGGACTACCGGGCCGCCCTGATTCTCGCCGTAACGGCTTCCCTGATGGCCCGGGTGGGGGCACGATACTGCGTCAGACTGCCTGGCTGGAAGCTGAGACGATACTTCGGATTCTTTTTGATCATCATGTCGCTGCTCCTCATCGGAAAGCCCTTCTTCGGCACAATGTCCGCCCATCCCCTGACAGGGTGGGAAAAGGACCTCTTCCTGGCGGTTATCGGCCTTGCCACGGGATTCATCGCGGGGCTCCTGGGAATCGGGGGCGGCGCCTTCACGGTCCTCGCGATGGTTTTCATCGTGGGGACGAACCAGTATATCGCCCAGGGGTGCTCGCTCCTGGCCCTTGTGCCGTCGGGGACCGTCGGGGCTTACACCCACTGGAGACACAAGAATATCGCCACCCGTATTCTGCCGGGCCTTGTCGGAGGAATCATCGTCGGGGCTTTTGTGGGGGGAATTTTTGCCAATCTCCTGCCGGAGAACATTCTAAGGATTTTCTTCGCCACGGTTCTCGTAGGGCTGGCAATCGAAATGATCCGGCGCAGCCAACCATCGGATGCGGAACTCTGCGATCTGGAAGAGTAAAGGGTCTTGACTCTTTCACGCGCCTTCCGGGTCTTTTCCTGTTGGTGGCGGCGTCCTCAAGTAACGGATTCCTATCCCGGAGAGGATGAGTGCGAAGACGTACCGGAGGTTCGCATCGGGCAGGTAACCGGCGATTGTGGCGCCTGCATAGGTCCCTATGAGGATTCCCGGAATCATCCCCTTGAGAAGTCCCCTGTCAACGTTTCCCCTGTGCCAGTAGGTCCAGGCAGCCGTGGCCCCCGTGGGGATCATGACGAGCAGGGACGTTCCCTGGGCCACATGCTGGCTGAAGCCGGCCAGCAGCACCATGGCCGGGATCGACACGGCCCCGCCGCCACCTCCCATGATTCCCGACTGAAACCCGGTGATGATCCCTGCGGCAAGCAGAACGAGCACCTTTTCCCAGCCCGCAAGCGGGATGGATACGTGGGGCAGCCAGGGTTTCAGGACCATGGAAAGAGCGATGAATATGAGGAAGGCACCGTAGTACCGGCGCAGCTTTGCCTCGGGGATGCTGTGGGAAAAGCGGGCACCGGCCCTGGCTGAGAAGATGGCCGTCGCGGCCAGGAGAAGGGCCGCAAAGAAGTCCACGTAGCCTTGTGCGGCATAGGCGATGGTCCCTGCGATCCCCGTGAATACGAGCGTCACCAGGCTCGTGCCGCTTGCCCGGTGCTGGGAGAGCTTCAGGATGCCTACCATCATCGGGATCATGACGGCACCGCCGCCGACCCCGGCAATGCCCCCGAAGACCCCCGCGAGAAACCCGATGAGCAGGCTCATGAACATGGCTTTCGATCCGCAGATAAAATAAACCCCGATCATCCTTGTGACCGGGGAATTCGATTTTCCTCGACCCTCTACCCTCGGCCCTGACGGGCAGGGTGTCAGCCCGCCCGTTTACATGCCCCTTCGATACTCCAGGGCCTTCGCCAGCGTCATCTTGTCCGTGTACCGCAGATCCCCCCCCACGGGCACCCCGAGGGCGATCCGGGTGACCTCGAGCCCCTTGTCTTTCAAAAGTCTCATGATGAGCAGCGCCGTCGCCTCTCCCTGGACGCTGGGGTTGGTGGCCAGGATAACTTCCCGGACGCCGCCCCGTTCCAGGCGCTCGGCAAGCTCGCGGACCCGTATCTGATCGGGGCCGATCCCGTCCAAGGGGGCAAGGGCCCCGTGAAGAACGTGGTAGGTGCCGCGGAAGCCCCCGCTCTCCTCGATGGCGGTAAGCGAGTCAGGGTTCTCGACAACGCAGATCCGCTCCCGGTCCCGGGCAGGGTCGGAGCAGACGGCGCAGAGCTCCCCCTCTGCAAGGTTGAAGCAAACCGAGCAGAACCGGATCTTTTCCTTCACATCGACGATGCTTTCGGCAAGCCTTTTTGCCTCTTCGGGGGACCATCGCAGGATGAACATGGCCAGGCGTGTGGCCGTCTTCTCGCCGATCCCGGGCAGGCGGCCCAGCTCCTGGATGAGTCGCTGAATGGGCGCTGCATATCCCGTCATGTCCTGCGCCCTCTCACATCATGCCGGGAAGCTTCATCCCGCCGGTGACCTTCGCCATTTCAGCCGAGGCCATTTCCTGGGCCTTGCGGACCCCTTCGTTCACCGCCGCGATGATGAGATCCTGCAGCATGTCGATATCTTCGGGGTTGACGACGTCTTTTTCGATCCGGATGGACATCAGCTCAAACTTGCCGTTGACAACAGCGGTCACCATGCCGCCGCCCGAGGTAGCCTCCACCGTCTTTGAGGCGAGCTCCTCCTGGACCTTCGCCATTTTTTCCTGAAGCTTCTGGGCCTGTTTCATCATATTTTGAAAGTTCAAAACCGTATCCTCCCACTCTCGTCTGTCTGGTCTTTTGGGTCTATTTCGTCTATTTCGTCGCTGCCGCCCTGGCGGCAGCAAGGGAAGATGGGGGCGTTTTCGCTCTGTTTTTTCCTACCTTCCCACCTTCTTAACTTCTCACCTTCTTATTTTTCCTTGACGATAACCTCCTGCACCTCGGCCCCCTCGAAGACGTCCATGACCTTCTGCAGGAGCGGGTGGTTCAGGGCCTCGCGGCGGATCTGGTTCGCCCGGCTCTGGTTCGGGCCGTTTCGCGCCGAGCCGTTCGCCTCTCCGGGCCCGTTGTCGATCGTCTCCACGGACAGGGTGACCGTCTGGCTGAAGAATTCCCGGGCCATTTCCTCGAGTTTTTCCCGCTGGGGTTTCTCTTCGAAGAAATCAAGAAAGAGGTAGCCCCTCGGAAATCCGAGCCTGAGCACCCCGCCGCCGAACCCGAGAAGCTTTCCCGGTTCGATCTTCGCCCAGAGCGGCTGATTTTTTCTTTTAACGAACAGCTTGAAGCCGTCCCAGCTTTCCTCGGCACCCCGCGGTGCCGGTTCCCTGACGACGGGCTCGTTTGTCCCCTCGTCGAGCAGCGTCCGCTCGGGCGGCGGCGGGTAGGTCCTCTCCGGCACGGAGAGCTCGGCCGGGGCTTGATGCCCGAGTCGCTTCTCGATCCCCTCCATCCGCAAGAGGATTTCGTCGACGGGGATCAGGGGCTCCTGCCATGCCATCTTGACGGACGTAAACTCCAGGACGAGCCTGGGGTTGAGGCTCTTTCGCATCTCCTCCTCACCGGCCATGAGCACGTCGAGCAGGCGCTGCAGCGTTTCGCGTGAGACGGCGGCGGCCTGTCGCGTCAGTTCGGCCACCTCGTGATCCGACAGATCCAGAAGGTCCCCTTGGCCTGCCGTGATCTTGACGAGCAGCAGGTTGCGGAAGTGGGCCAGCATCCTCTCGTAGAAGACCTTGAGGTCGGCCCCGGCATAGAAGGCCTCGTCGATGATCTTGAGGCAGGCGCCCGAGTCGCGGCCCAGGATGGCACGGGAGAGATCGAAGAGGTATTTACGGTCGCCTCTGCCCAAAAGGGCTTCCACATCGGCATCGCCGATGTCGGTGCCGGCAAAGGAGATGGCCTGATCGAGGATGCTCTGGGAGTCCCGGAGGCTGCCCTCGCCGCCCTGGGCGATCCAGGTCAGGGCCTGGTCGCTTACCTGGATGCCTTCCCCGGCAGAGATCTTGCGCAGGGTCGCGGTGATCTCCTTCAGGGAGATGCGCTTGAACTCGTAGCGCTGGCATCGGGACAGGATCGTGGCGGGGATCTTGTGGGTCTCCGTGGTGGCGAAGACAAAGATGACGTGGGGTGGCGGCTCCTCGAGCGTCTTCAGCAGGGCGTTGAAGGCCTCGGTGGTGAGCATGTGCACTTCGTCGATGATGTAGATCTTGTAGCGCGACGAAGAGGGGGAGAACTTCACGTTCTCCCTCAGCTCGCGGATCTCGTCGATGCCGCGGTTGGACGCCCCGTCGATCTCGTGGACGTCCATGGAGATGCCCTCTGTAATCTCCCTGCAGTTCGCGCAGGCGTTGCAGGGGATCCCGGAGGGGCCTTTCTCGCAGTTGAGGGCCTTGGCCAGGATCCGGGCCACCGAGGTCTTTCCCACGCCGCGGGGACCGCTGAAGATGAAGGCGTGGGCCACCCGGCCCAGGCGGATCGCGTTGCGCAGGGTCGTGACCACGTGATCCTGTCCGATCACGTCCTCGAAGACCTGAGGTCTCCACTTTCTGGCTAGGACGAGATATTCTACCATGGCCCCTGTCTGATAAATAAGGATAGCCAGGCTTGCCGTAGCACACGCCGGTTCCTGTTACCGCTGCTTCCTTCCGGACCTGACGGGGTTCACAAGTCGGCGTTGCACGGGGCCCGGCTATCTTTCCTTTAAAAGCCCCTTTCCCTGATTTCCCTCTCCTCTCCGAGGGAGAAGGCCAAGGCGAGGGGGCCTTATATGAACTTTAAAAGACTTCACCGCGTCGAGCAAGGATCTTTTCCACATCCCCCCGGATTCTCCGGAGGTCGCTTTCAATTACGGAAACCGGCTGACGGTCAAAGACGCTCATGTCCTTCAGGCCCGAGCCCGTGAGCATGAGGACGACGGAGTCCTCTTCCCCGATCTTGCCTGCCGCCTTGAGCTTTTTCACGGCCGCAAGCGACGTGGCCGCTGCAGGTTCGACGAAAAACCCGGCGCCGGCAAACCTTCGCTGGGCATCGAGAATCTCTTCTTCCGTCACATCCTCGGCAAGCCAGCCGTACTGTCTTGCCTTGAGAATGATCTCGTCGCCGCCCGGCGGATCCCCCGAGGTGATGGCCTCGGCGATGGTATCCCCGCCCGATACGGCGATGATCCGGTCCCAGCCCTCCCGGATAGCCGAGACGACGGGGTTCACGTTTGCCGCCTGGACGACGATCATCCTGGGAAGCCGGCCGGTAAGCCCCGCCTCTTTCAGCTCCCGGTACCCCTTGAAGACCCCCCGGAGGTGCCCGCAGGCCGACGTGGGCACGGCGATGAAGCCGGGGACCCTTCCCTCGAGCTGCTCGTACATCTCGAAGGCCGCAAGCTTGTAGCCCTCGACCCGGATCGGGCCGTTACCGGAAACGATCCGGAGGTTGCATTCAGCGGCTAGCCCCAGGACCTCCCTTTTCATCAGGGAGTAATCGGGGGCTCTGACCTTCACGACCGTGGCCCCGTGGATGGCCATGGCGCGGATCTTCTCCTGGGGCGCATAGTGCGGGACAAAGACAACGGCCCGGATCCCCGCGCGCGCCCCGTAGGCGGCCATGGAATGGCCCATGTTGCCTGTCGAGATGGTGGCCGTAACGGGCTCCCCCATCTGCCGGGCCATGGCGATCGTGGTGAGCGACCCTCGGTCCTTGAAGCTCCACGTGGGGTTCATGGTCTCGTTTTTCAAGAGCATCTGCCCGATCCCGGTAAACTCCGAGAGGGCCTTCCCCGCGGGCAGAAGCGGCGTGTCGCCTTCGCCAAGCGTCAGATCCCCATCGATTGCGACGGGAAGAAAGTCGGCGAAGCGTTCCCAGAGGTGCCGGCCCGGCTTCACGCGGGCACGGGCCAGCCCTTCGACCCCGACCTCCAGGGACTCGCCGTTGCCGGCGAACTCCTCGATGCGTTCGAAGGGAAAAACCTGGCCGGAGATGGTGGACTGGAGCCTTTTCACGACGGTAACCGCACCCCGGGCCCCGGGAAAGAAAAACGGCTGGCAACAACCGATCGCCGCCGTTTCTTTATTTTCTGGCGGAGAGAGGGGGATTCGAACCCCCGGTGCACCTTTATAGGGCGCACACACGATTTCCAGTCGTGCCCATTCGGCCGCTCTGGCATCTCTCCGCAATTTCCCATTTCAGCGAAGAGGGGCCCCCGACGGGAGCCCTCTTTTCATTAGGGCGTCTCTTACCAGTTTCCCTGACCTTTGTCCATACCCATCTTGAGGGGTTACGGGCGGCTGATAGAGTTGCATCCCGCTGAGACGCTTGCGAAAAATGGCCCGTTCCCCGTCGGTGACGATCGGAGGAGCATCAGAGGAGCAGAAGATCAGATGAGCGGAGACAAAGAAAGGCTCGGCAGATATAAAAATGGCGGAGAGAGGGGGATTCGAACCCCCGTGAGAGCTGTTAAGCCCTCAAACCGATTTCGAGTCGGTCCCGTTACGACCACTTCGGTATCTCTCCGCTTACTGACCGTTTCATAATCGTTTTTCGCGGAAAAATCTACTCAAAATTTCGCCACATGCCTCCCGGAGGACCCCCCCGGTAGCCTCCACCCGGTGATTGAGGCGGGCATCCCCCAGCACCCCGTAGAGGGAAACGACGGCTCCGCCCTTGGGGTCGGTTGCCCCGAATACGAGCCGTGAAACACGGGCGTGGATGAGGGCGCCTGCGCACATGAGGCAGGGCTCGATCGTCACGTAGAGCGTCGTGCCCGCAAGGCGGTAGTTCCCCTCCTCGGCGGCGGCCCTGCGCAGGGCGAGGATCTCGGCGTGGGCCGAGGGGTCCTTGAGACCGACAGGCCCGTTGTGGGCCGAGGCGATGACCTCGCCGCCCCGGACGACGACGGCACCCACGGGCACCTCGCCCGCCTGAAAGGCTTTTTCAGCCTCGGCCAGGGCAAGCCTCATGAATTTTTCATCGCGATCCATGGCGCATCCTGCAACGGCTGCCGGATTGGCAGCAAACTTGCTTTATTTCAAACTGTTGACTATAAAGGGTCCTCTACCGGGGTGAGTTGAGATGATTACCAAAAAAGTTCTGATCCGATTTATCCTGGCCTCCTGCGCCTTTCACGTGGCCTTTCTGTCCCTGGCGGGAATGCTGATCTCCGGCGGCTCCTCGCTTCCCTTTGAGACCTTCACGGTCCAGCTGGCCGATCTGCCCAAGAAAGAAGCCGACGACAGCAGGAAGGCGGAAAGCAAAAAGGACGTCTCCCTCGACAAGCCCCATAAGGAACCGGCCACGGGCCCCGAGGAAACGGTTGATCTCGCAAACCCCTCCGGGAAGTACCGCGCCTACCTGCGTGATCTGCGGCGCAGGATTGAGTCCCTGTGGGCCTACCCCCAGGATGCCTACTCGCGAAGCGAGACGGGAACGGCAGTCGTTCGTTTCTCCATTCAAAACGACGGCACCCTTGCGGCAACCGGCATTGTCTCGTCATCCGGTTTCGAATCCCTGGACCGGGGGGCGCTCGCCGTCGTGCAGGCCGCGGCCCCCTACGCCCCTTTCCCGGACACCTTCAACCTGTCGACTCTGCACATCGTGGCGAAGTTCGAATACGACCTGGACTGAGCCTGCAAAGAGGACGAGGTCAGGAAGATCGGAAGTTAAGAAGTGCAGTAAAAGAGACCCTTCTGCACGGTTTCCGCTCTTCCTCGCTTCTGCTTTTCCTATTTTCCCTCTTTTTCCTCCCTGTCCACGACGCAATAAAAACCCGTCCCGCGCATGGGGGGCCCAAAGCAGCGGTTGTCGGACAGGCAGCTCGCCCTGCTGCGGTCGCCGCTTTTCCACCGGTTGACAAGGCCCGGCTCCCGGATGAAGGGGCGGCTCATGGAAACAAAATCCGCGATGCCCTCCTTCACGAGGCCCTCGGCCACCTCGAAGGAGCGGATGCCGCCCACGAGAGCCAGGGGAATGTTCAACTTCGCCTTGATGGCCCGCGCGGCATCCCGGAAGTAGGCCTCCTGTTCGACAGAATCGATCTTCGAGCGCGACGGGCTGAGCTTTCCCGAAAGAAGGGTTCCGCCGGAAAGCTCGATGGCATCGGCACCGGCGGCGGCGATCATGAGCGCCGCCTGCAGTGAATCTTCCCTCGCGAGGCCCCCTTCCAGGAAATCCTCGGAATTCATCTTCGCCAGGATGGGGTAATCTCCGCCCGTGGCATTCCTCGCCGAGGCGAGGATGTCCAGTACGATCCGGGTCCTGTTTTCGATGCTGCCGCCCCAGCGATCGGAGCGGCGGTTAAACCAGGGTGAAAGGAACTGGTTGAGCAGATAGCCGTGGGCGGCATGGATCTGGACCCCGTCGAAGCCGGCCTTCTTTGCCCGAAGGGCCGCCTCGCCGTAGGCTTTGATCGTGTCTGCGATGTCCGCCTCCGTCATCTCGCGACGCCGCGTCTTCTCGGGGCCGCCTTCAAGCGACGGGGCCAGGGCCGGCTTCCCCGTGAGCTGCGTGCCGGCCAGAAGACCTCCGTGGGCAAGCTGCAGGACGATCCTGCCGCCCTTGCCATGGACGGCATCCGCCATCCGGGCAAGCCCGGCGATGAGATCGTCGCGGTGAATGCCGAGCTGGCCCCGCACCGCAACCCCCTCGGGCCTGACAAAGGCATGGCTCGAGATGATGAGCCCCACCCCTCCTTCGGCAAGCCCTTCCATGAGCCGGACGAGCTCATCGGTGCAGCTGCCGTCGGGCGCTGCGAGGCCCTCCCAGGTGGCCGAACGGATGAAACGGTTGGGTAGTTTCAGGGAACCGATCTGCGCGGACTGGAAAAGGACGGAATCGCTCATGCAAACCCCCGATCTGTTCATTTTGTGGATCTCCTGTTGACAAGGCCCCGGCCACCCGATATGTGAAACGTGGGTCTTGTCAGGACCCTTCACAGGATTCTTTTTTATCCCATAGCAGGGCACCCGTCAAGGACTGGGGCATCGCAACCATCTTTTGACCACAGGAGGGACCGGAATGGAATTTCAGAACATCACCTTCGAAAAAGTCGATTCCGTCGGCATTGTCACGCTGAATCGTCCGGGGAAAAATAACGCCCTGTCCATCGCCCTGATCGGGGAGATGAACGGCTTTCTTGCCGGCATTGCGGCAAGCCGTGAGGTGAAGGTGCTCGTCGTCAGGGCCGCCGGCAAGAACTTCTGCGCGGGCCATGACCTCGCCGATTTGGCGGGAAAGGAGATCACCGTCTGCAATACGATGTTTTCGACCTGCTCGGAGATGATGCTGCGGCTCCAGCGCCTGCCCCAGCCCGTGATCGCCCAGGTCCAGGGGATCGCCACGGCGGCGGGCTGCCAGCTCGTGGCGGCCTGCGATCTTGCCGTGGCCGAGGAAGGGGCCCGGTTCGGCACCCCTGGGGTCAACCTCGGAGTCTTCTGCTCCTCGCCTGCCGTCTCCATCGTCCGGGCCGTGGGCCGCAAGCGCGCCCTGGAGATGCTCTTCACGGCCCGGCTGATCAGCGCCCGCGAGGCCGAGCAGTGGAATCTCATCAACCGCGTCGTTCCCGTTGAAAGGCTCGAGGCTGAGACCATGGAACTGGCCCGGCACATCGCTCGGGCGAGTCTCTCGTGCCTGGCGATCGGCAAGCAGGCCTTCTACACCCAGGTAAACCTGCCCGACCCGGCGGCCTACGATCTCGCGTCGAACGTCATCGTGAACAACTTCTTCACGGAGGACGGCAGGGAAGGGGTCGCGGCGTTTCTGGAGAAGCGCAAGCCCGTCTGGAAAGACCGGTAAAGGCAGGGTCCAGGGTTCAGGGCGGACAAGTAACCCCTCAGGGCCGAAATTGCCAGAGCCTTTTGCAAAGGTGTTGAGCGCATGTCCGGTTCAGGGCGGATAAAGAATCGCAATTACAAGGTGGACCAGGCCCGGAAAGCGCTGGGCATCTCCGGGCAGGCGACGGCCGAGGAGGCAAGGAAGCAATACCGGGAGCTGGCCAAACAGTGGCATCCCGACGTCAACTCCGGCGAAGAAGCCCATGTCCGGATGCAGGAGTTGAACAGCTCGTATGCCTTCCTGATGAAGGAGGAATTCGGCATACTCGATCCGTGGGACGAATACGACCGGTGGTGGTGGAGGCAATTCGGCAACGACCACATCTGGGGCAGCCATTTCCCGGAAGAGGAAGCGCGGGGAGCACCGACGAGGAAGCAAAAAAACAGGCTGAGAGAAAAATAAAAACGCCGACCTCCGCGAAGTCGGCGTTCCGGCTATCATCCTCTTGCAGCACCCCCGGATCGGATGAACCGGGGGTTTCCTGTTTCCAGACTTTCCGTCCGGCAGCCTTATGCCGTCCGTTTCGTCGAATCGATGTACTCGACGATCTTCTCGGCGAGTTTCTTCACAGTGGACTCGAAGCGGTCTTCGTCGGTCTCCAGCAGCGTGAGGCGGAAGCCCAACAGTGGCGTGAAGAAGGACGTCAGCGGCACGACGCAGATGCCCGTCGAGCCCAGCAGGTAGTAAACAAAGCGTTTGTCGAGCTCGATGTTGTCGGAGGTGAGCTTTTCGATGAACTGCCTGATCTCCGAGCTCACGATCGGCAGGGTCTGCTTGTTGTTCAGCACTGCCTCGTTGAAGACAACGGTCATGTAGAAGGCGCCATCCGTGCGGTTCACAACGATGTAGGGCACATTTTTCAATATATTAAAGGCCAGGTTCGAGAGCTTCTCATAGCGCCGGATCCGGGTGTTGAGATACTTTTCATATTCAGGGTGGGTCATGATCTTCGGGATCGTCATCTGGGGAAGCGTGGTCGAGCACACCTCGGACATCTTCTGCTGCAGGATAGCGCTGGTGTAGCGCTGAAAGGTCTCGTCCTTGTCGGCGTTGTAGAATTCGATCCAGCCGCAGCGGGCCCCCGGCCAGGGGAACTCCTTGGAGATGCCCTTCATGCTCATGGCCGGGACATCCTCGACAATGTCGGAGAGCGGAACGGCGATCTTCCCGTTGTAGACCATGTTGATGTAGGTCTCGTCGAAAACAAGGAAGAGGTCGTTCTCCTTGGCGATACGGACGATCCGCTTGAGCGTCTCCTCGTGGTAGACGAAGCCCGTGGGGTTGTCGGGGTTGATGACGAGGATCCCCACGATGGCCTTGTGGCTCTTCACCTTCAGCTCCAGCTCGTTCATGTCCGGGTGCCACTTGTGATAGGGGTTCATCCGGTACGTGTTGGGCGGGAACGAGGCGTGGAGCACCTCGGCCAGGAAATGGGTGGAGTAGGTCGGCTCGGGGAGGATCACCCGGGCGTCCACGCGGATCGCGCTGTAGCATCGTGCAATGGCATCGCCAAGCCCGTTGAAAAACAGGATGTCGTCAGGGGTAATCTGGGTCTTGCCGCGCTTGTTCACAAGCTCGGCCAGGAACTGCCGCGTCTCGTCCATCCCCTGCGTGGGGGAATAGCCGAATGATTTGTCGTCCCGGATGATCTCAACGATGACCTCCTTCATCCAGTCAGGGATGTGCTCCCCCTTCTGGACGGGATCCCCGATGTTCTCCCAGGTCACTTCCATGCCGCAGGCCTTGAGCCGGTTTGCCACCCCGACGATGTTGCGGATTTCGTAAGTGAGCCCGTTTCCTCTCTTGGCGATGTCGAATCTCATAATGAACCTCTCCCGGCACGTTCGCGCGCCTCCTCGAGGAAGCAGGGGGTTACGGTTTTGTTCCGACAGGCCCGAACCCGGAACCCGATGTCGAAAAACCCGATTCCTCAAGGAAAATGTAAACTATTCTGCTCGTTTAATACAATTGGGAGAAAATTTCTACTGAATTTTTCGTCTCCCTGTCCCTTGGAGGTTCCAGCCAACAGGGTTCCCCGCGACGCGGCAGGCTGAAAGCCCTGATTGGTAAAGGCGACATCCGTGTTGAAATCTCCCGGTGTTTAGTGTAGTGTCAGCGAACAGATTTGCAAGAAAAGCACGGTCCATTCTCATCAGGCAATTGCCCGGGGAGACCCGGCAATCAATCGGGTCAGCACACAACACAGGCAAACGGCAGCTATGACGACGCAGCGCGTTCCGGCAAGCCCGAAGTTCCACCTGTCCCCTCTGGCGGCCCCTGCAGGCCTCTGCGAGGGCATTGGTACCGGGGGGCGGTCGATCACCGACCGGCCCCGAAACCCCATCCCCCCTCTCTATTCCCTCATGCCGCACCGGCAATCCGACAGGAGCTCCCCATGAAAAAGACCTCGCTTTACGGGCGGCATCTGGCCCTGGGTGCCACGATGACCGAGTTCGGCGGATGGGCAATGCCTGTCCAGTATTCGGGCGTCATCGACGAGCACAGAAACACACGCACCCTGGCGGGACTTTTCGATGTCTGCCACATGGGAGAAATCGAGGTCAGGGGGCCCCAGGCCCTGGAGCTCCTCCAGTGGGTGATGAGCCGCAACCTCGCGGCGCAGAAGATCGGGGAGATGAAGCTCTCGGCGATCACCAACCCAAAAGGCGGGATCATCGACGATGTGACGGTGTACAAGAAGGGGGAGGATCATTACATGGTTGTAACCAACGCCTCAACCCGGGAAGGCGACCTGGAATGGTTCCTCAAGGCAAAGGGGGAGAAGGGATTTTCGAAGGCGGACGTGACGGATCTCTCCGAGGTCACAGGCAAGATCGACATCCAGGGGCCGATCGCCCAGAAGATCCTCTCCGAGATCGTCGAAGGGGATCTGGCTGCGCTTCGGTTCTACCACGCCATCGACACGCGAGTGGCCGGGATACCCGCTCTTGTTTCACGAAGCGGCTACACCGGCGAGGACGGCTTCGAGGTGTACACGACAGCAGCCCGGATCGGCGAGATATGGGACCTGCTGCTCAGCGTCGGCGACCCGCACGGCATCAAGCCCGCAGGGCTCGGGGCACGGGATACCCTCCGGCTCGAGGCGGGGATGATGCTCTTCGGCCATGAGATGTGCCAGACCGTAACTCCCTACGAAGTTGTCTACGGGTGGGTCACCGACCTGGAAAAAGACTTCATCGGCCGGGAGGCGCTGAAAAAACAGAAGGAGCAAGGGGTCCGGAAAAAGCTGATCGGTTTCGAGCTGATCGATCGCGGCATTGCCCGGCACGGATACCCCGTCTGGGCCGCCGGGGAGAAAATCGGCGAGGTCACCTCGGGGACCTTCTCGCCGACGCTCGGAAAGGCCATCGGACTTGCCTTTGTGCCTGTGCAGCACAAGGAACCGGGAACCGAGCTGGAGGTCGAAATCCGCAGCCAGAGGGCAAAGGCAAAGGTGGTGCCGCTGCCATTCTATAAAAGAAAGAAGTAGCAGGCGGGGCGCAGGAACGCAAACGGCGCGACAGGCGGCGTCTCATTCGGGCAGAAACGCGCCGAACAGGCAATCACGATGAAAGGAGCGGAAGATGGCCAAACCCAATCCCAATGACCGAAAGTACACAAAGGAGCACGAGTGGGCCAAGAGCGACGGCGGCAATACCGTCACCATGGGCATCACGGATCACGCGCAGGAACTTCTTACGGATGTCGTCTACGTGGAGCTTCCCGCCGTGGGCAGAAAGGTCAAGCAAATGCAGCCGATTGCCGTCGTGGAGTCGGTGAAGTCCGTGTCGGACATTTTCGCTCCGGTGAGCGGTGAGGTCATGGAGGTCAACCAGGCCCTCGAAGCAACTCCCGAGTTAATTAACAAGGACGCCTTCGGCGAGGGCTGGATCGCAAGGATCAAGATGGATGACCCCGCCGAGTTGGATGGCCTCATGACGGCCGAGGTTTACGAAGAGCACATCAAAGCAAACCCGCACTGAAAGAAGAAGTGACTGAGTGCGGAAGTGTCTGAGTGAAGAATAAGAAACATAAAATCCAGAACGGGAAGGCCATATGGATTACGTTCCGCACACGCCGGAAGAGCAGATTGAGATGATGAAGACCGTCGGCATCGAGAGCCTGGAGGCGCTCTTTGCCGACATCCCGGAAAAATACAGGCTCAAGAAGCTCCTCGAGCTGCCCCCGCCGCTTGCCGAGCAGGAAATCTGGGGGCACATGTCGAATCTCGCTGCCCGGAACCGCCTGCCGAAGGCAACGCTCGTAGGCGCCGGCGCCTACCATCACTATATCCCCGCCGTGGTCGGCCACATCATCGGCCGCTCGGAGTTCTACACGGCCTACACCCCCTACCAGGCCGAGATCAGCCAGGGGATTTTACAGGCCATCTACGAATACCAGACCATGATCACCCGGCTCACGGGGACACAGGTAGCCAATGCCTCCATGTACGACGGGGCGACGGCCATGGCCGAGGCTGCCGTGCTTTCGGCCAAGACCCTCGGGAAGACCCGCCTGCTCCTGGCGCGCTCGATTCACCCCGAGTACCGCAAGGTGGTCAGGACCTACGCCTGGGCCAACGGTTACGACTGCGCAGAGATCCCCTACAAGCCGACGGGCCAGGTCGACAGCGAAGGGCTCCGGAAGCTCCTTGACGATGAGGCCGCTGCCGTGCTCGTTCAGAGCCCCAACTTCTTCGGCGTCATCGAAGACATCCGGCCCCTGGCCGATCTGGCGCACGGGCGGGGAGCGCTTCTGGTGGCGGGCTTTACGGATCCTACCTCCCTCGGAATCCTGAAACCCCCTGGCGATGCGGGGGCCGATTTCGTGGTCGGCGAGGGCCAGGGCTTCGGCAACCCCATGAACTACGGGGGACCCTATCTGGGCATTCTCGCCAGCACCGATGCCTTCCTGCGGAAGATCCCCGGGAGGCTGGCCGGCGCAACGATGGACCGCGAGGGCTCGCGCGGCTACGTGCTCACGCTCCAGACGCGGGAGCAGCATATTCGCCGCGAGAAGGCCACCTCCAACATCTGCTCCAACGAGGCCCTCTGCATGCTCGCCGCCGCCGTCTACCTGGCCAGCCTGGGCAAGAACCTCAAAAAGCTGGCGGCCCTCAACGCCTGGAAGGCAAATTACCTCAAGGAAAAGCTGGCGGCCCTGCGAGGCTGGAGGCCCCTTTTCCCGGGGCCCGTGTACAACGAGTTCGCGCTGGCATGCCCCGACGTCAAGGCTGCAAACGCGCGACTCGAGGCAGCCGGGTATACAGGGGGATACGACCTTTCGAAGGATTACCCGGAGCTCGGGGGTGGCATGCTGCTGTGCGCGACGGAGATGCTCAGCAGGGAAAACATGGACAGCGTTTTCGAACTTTTGAAATGACAGGCCAGCAATGCCTGTTACTTGTAACGTTACAAGCAATTGCGAGGTGCCCATGGAACTGATTTTTGAGATGAGCCGGGCCGGACGGACGGCAGGAACGATCCCCGCAAGCGATGTCCCCGAGGTAGCACTGGACAAGATCATCGACGCCTCGCTGCTGCGCGAAGATCTGGATCTTCCGGAACTGGCCGAGGTGGACATCGTTCGCCACTACACCCGTCTGTCACGCCGCAATTTCGGGGTCGACGTGGGCTTCTACCCCCTGGGCTCCTGTACGATGAAGTACAACCCGAAGATCAACGAGAATGTGGCCCGCCTGGATGGTTTCACATCCCTGCACCCTTACGTGCCGGACGGGTTCGCCCAGGGCAACCTGCAGCTTCTTTACGAATTGGCCGGCACCCTCTCGGAGATCTGCGGCATGGCCGATTTCACGCTCCAGCCGGCGGCCGGCGCACACGGGGAACTGACGGGCGTCATGGTCATCAAGAAGCACTTCGAGAATAAGGGAGAGAAGCGCTCGACTGTCCTCATTCCCGATACGGCCCACGGAACAAATCCTGCATCGGTTGCCCTCTGCGGGTTCCAGGTGGCCACGGTCCGCTCCAATGCCGAAGGCGGCGTCGATCTGGACCACCTTCGGGAATTGATGACCATGGACGTGGCGGGGCTCATGCTCACCAACCCCAACACACTGGGGCTCTTCGAGCGAAACATCGACGAAGTGTCCGCCATCGTCCACGGCAAGGGCGGGCTTCTGTACTGCGACGGCGCCAACGCCAACGCGCTCATCGGGGTCACGAGACCGGGGGATATGGGCTTTGACATCATCCAGCTCAACCTCCACAAGACCTTCTCCACCCCCCATGGTTGCGGAGGACCCGGCAGCGGACCCGTCGGCGTGAAGGCCAACCTGGTGCCTTTCCTGCCTGTGCCGCGGGTCGTGAAGGAAGGGGGGCTGTACCGGTGGTCCGAGGAGTTCCCCGACTCGATCGGGCGGGTCCGTTCTTTTTACGGAAACTTCAACGTGATGGTGAAGGCCTACACCTACATCCGCTCCATCGGAGCCATTGGGATGAAACGGGTGAGCGAAAGCGCCGTCCTCACCGCAAACTACGTCAAAGAGCGGCTCAGGCCCTACTACCATCTGCCCTACGACCGGATCTGCATGCACGAGTGCGTCTTCTCGGGGGAGAGGCAGGTGCAGGAAAGCGGCGTGCACACAACGGACATCGCCAAGCGCCTGCTCGACTACGGGTTCCACCCCCCGACGATCTATTTCCCCCTGATCGTCCGGGAGGCCATCATGATCGAGCCCACGGAGACGGAGAGCAAGGAAACTCTGGACGAGTTCTGCGAGGCCATGATATCCATTGCAAAAGAGGCGAAAGAGAGCCCCGAGCTTGTGAAATCGGCACCGCTCACGACCCCGGTAAAGCGCCTCGACGATGTTCAGGCAGCGAGAAAACCGGATGTATGCTGGACCCTGTGCTAGGCACAACGAAAAGAAAGGCCGCACTCGGGTCCCGCGCCTGCGTATAAACAGCTTGCCAACAATCCGAAGAGAGAGCGCATGAAGAACTGGCTGGACTGGTCGAAAGAAGAGTTGGTGGAACAACTCTGGGCGACGGAACCCCGAATTCGTCAATTGTGCAGAAATTCCAGACACATGGAAGAAGCCCGGCATCTGCTTTTCGATTACCTCAACCGCCTGGAGCGCGATCTTTTCAACATGCGTTCCGACACCTATTTCGTCAATCTCAACATCGTGGAGAAACGAAACGCCAAGGAATGCATCCGGGTGCTCTCGAACACCATGCGGACGGAAAATGAATACGTGACGCATTTCTCCCCCATGCAGATCCTCTACGAACTGGCCCAGGGGAAAAAGGAAGCACTGGATCAAGTCTCCGAGGCCTTCCTCTGCGAGTACCTGGCCCTGTTTCTGGGCATCACGGGCAGGGGGGGAAAGCACCTCAAGCGCAAAGAAGTCTTACAGATAAAGGACGGCCGCGAGGCGGCCCTCTCCCGCTCGGAACAACTTGATGATTATGCCTGTAATATCCGCCGCTTCTTCCGCCGCTACCGCACGGGCTATGACAAAACCCTGCTTCGCGAGCGGAAGAATCTCAAACGCGAAATCCTGAGCTTCTTCAAAGCCACGGAGCAGGACTGGCAGGATTATCGTTGGCATCTGCGACACGTCATCAAGGACCTCGACACGATCCGCGCCCTGGTGAAGCTCGACAAGGGCGAAGCTCAAGGCCTCGCAAGCGCCACGAAGAACGACATCCCCTTCGAGATCACCCCCTACTACCTGTCGCTCTTTCGCAAGGAGGGCCGCTCCGACTATGACCGAGCCATCCGCGCGCAGGTCATCCCGAGCACCCTCTACTGCGAACAGGTGGCCGAGAGCCGCCGCAAGGGGATCGACCTGGACTTCATGGGTGAAAAATCTACCAGCCCCATCGACGGCATCACCCGCCGCTACCCCGAAATCCTGATCCTCAAGCCCTACAACTCCTGTCCCCAGATCTGCGTGTATTGCCAGCGCAACTGGGAGATCAAGGGGATGGACGACACGGTGATGATGGCCCGCAAGAAGGTGAAGGAGGCCCTGAGCTGGATCGAGGAAAACGAGAGCATCTCCGAGGTGCTCATCACGGGGGGAGATCCGCTCACCCTCAACAACGATTACCTGGACTGGCTCATCGGCGAGGTGGCCGCCATCAAGCACATCGAAAGGATTCGCATCGGTACCCGGATTCCCGTCACCCTGCCCTTCCGGATCGACGAGGGGCTCCTGCAGGTCTTCAGGAAGTACCATGAGTGGGGAAAGCGCGAGCTGGCCATCGTCACCCACTTCGAGCACCCCACGGAGATGACACCCGATTCTCTGGAGTGCATCCGGAAGATCAAAAGCGTCGGGATGAACGTCTACAACCAGCAGGTCTTCACCTACTACAACAGCCGCAGATACGAGACGGCGCTCCTGAGGAGGACATTGAAGCTCTCCGGAGTGGACCCCTACTACTCCTTCAGCGCGAAAGGCAAGGAAGAGACCATCGATTTCCGCGTCCCCATCGCGCGGATGGAGCAGGAACAGCTCGAAGAGGCCCGGCTGCTGCCGGGGCTGGTGCGGACCGACGAGCCCGTTTTCAACGTCCCGCGGCTGGGCAAGGTCAACCTGCGGGCCTGGCAGGATCACGAGATCGTCAATATCCTCCCCGACGGCCGCCGGATGTACCGGTTTTACTCCTGGGAGGTTCGTCTTGTCACAGCGTTGGACTACGTGCACACCGATGTGTCCATCTACGACTACCTCAAGCGGCTGGCCAAGGACGGGGAGAATGTGAACGATTATTCCTCAATCTGGTACTATTTCTAAGCAGCGGCTGAAGGCATAAGGCTTAGGGCATAAGGATGTTTTCTTTTTCTCCCGCCATAAGCCTTGAGCCATAAGCCTCAAGCCATTCTATGCGCAAACCCGACTGGCTGAAAGTCCCCCTGCCGAACTCCCGCGAGTTCTCCGAGATGCGGGGGCTTCTCGGCCGACTGGATCTCCACTCCGTCTGCCAGGAAGCCCGCTGCCCCAACATGGGGGAGTGCTTCCGATCCGGCACGGCCACCTTTCTCATCCTGGGGGACACCTGTACCCGCAACTGCAGGTATTGCAACGTCGCGCACAAGCGGCCCGGCCCGGTCGATGAGGCGGAACCCGAACGCCTCGTTGAGGCAGTAAGGGCGCTGGGGTTGCGGTACATCGTCATCACCTCCGTGACGAGAGACGATCTTCCGGACGGAGGCGCGGCGCTCTTTGCCCGCTGTGTAGAGCTCTTGCGCAAGGAGATCCCGGACTGCAGGGTGGAAGTCCTGATCCCCGACCTGCAGGGAAACTGGGCCGCCCTGGAGAGGATTCTCGAGGCCGGGCCCCACGTTTTGAACCACAATGTCGAGGTAGCCCCGAGGCTCTTTGGCGAGCTTCGCCCCCAGGGCAACTACGCCCTGTCGCTAGAGCTACTGCGCCGCGCCGGATCGGACAGGCGCAAGGCACTCACGAAGTCGGGCTTCATGATCGGCCTCGGAGAAGTGCGGGGCGAGATCCTTTCGCTTCTGGACGATCTTGCGGCCGTCTCCTGCGCAAGCCTCACCATCGGCCAGTACCTCCAGCCGTCCATCGACCACTGGCCCGTCGCGACTTTTTACATCCCGGAAGATTTCGAGGAATTCAGGCGGGAAGCCCTTCAGCGAGGGTTTCGGACCGTTGTCTCCGGTCCCCTGGTGAGAAGCTCCTACCATGCGGCGAAACATGCCTAGAGATAACCTTGTTCCTTAGTCTTCCTCTCCCCTGGGGGAGAGGGAGATCAAGGTAAAGGTCTTTTTATCGCACGTAGATCGGATTGGAGAAGATCCAGGGCCGGTACATGAACGCCTTCCGGTGATAGACTTCTACCCGGTAGATACCCGGCTCGTCGATTCCACAGGTCAACTCCCTGCCCACCTGCTCCCGGAACAGCTCCCCGTCCTTGATGAGGCGGATCTTTCCCTTCACGGGAAGCTCGATCTGCACGATGGCCAGGTCGTCAAGGAAGAAATCATCCCCCATGGTGGCCACTTCCGACTCGTCCATGATCACGAAGGAAAACCCCTGGGCCCGCTCGAAATACTCTAGTGCAACGTAGGCCCTCCCCCGCCTCAGGGCCGAAAGGATGATCTCGCGATCCAGCTCGTCTTCTTTCAGGAATTCTGCTTCTGTCAGGATGTGGGTTCGGATGAACCGGAAGGCCTTGCTGAAGGGGAAGATATGGAATTGGATGCCGAGCAGCTTTTTGACGGTTTCGTGATTGTCGAGCTCGCCGATCCCGACGACCTTGCGGCTCCGGTTCAGATCGTCCCAGCGAGCGAGCGTCTCCTTCTTGGGCCCGCGGAGTCTGTAAGCGGGAAAATAGTAGCTGAGCAGGGCGCTCGGATACCCCTTCAGCCGGCTCTGAAAGTCCGTCATGAAGTCCCAGATCCCGATCCCCGTGTAG
This sequence comes from uncultured Syntrophaceae bacterium, assembly GCA_964619035.1. Classification (GTDB taxonomy): domain Bacteria; phylum Desulfobacterota; class Syntrophia; order Syntrophales; family UBA2192; genus UBA2192. The sequence goes on from CAZUBX010000025.1 coordinate 25,227, forward strand.
CCCGTTACGCTCCAGTCGTTCCAGGGGTGTTGTTTCACGTGAAACCTTAACGCGCCCTCGTGGTCGGGGTGGGCAATGAAACCGAGTCCTCCTTTGCTCCGGACCCAGTCTATATAGAACTGCGGGGAGATTTCCTGTTCGTCCTCATAGGGAAAGACCCATGCCAGGTCACAGGTGATGAGGGGTTCGTCGATCCCGAAGGCGAGGTAATGATTGTAGCGGGGCGTCACCTCGATGCCAATGAAGAGGAGGACCCCGTCGTAGGATCTCTCGTAGCCGTCATGCTTGGCCTGGAGCCAGTCATGATCGGTGAGCATGACGAAGTCGATGCCGTTGGCCCGGGCCGCCTCGACGATCTCCAGGATTGATGCCCGCCCGTCATGGGAGTAGTCGGAATGGAGGTGGATGACGCCGGCATAGTCGTTGAGCTTCAGGATGAAGGTGTGCCGTTCTTCCTGGAGCCTTGATTTCAGAATTTCTTCCCGGACGAACACGTCGCTCTACCCCTTCGCCCTGCTGCCGGCTCAGCGGGCACCGGCCCTGTCTTCCCGCCCCCGTCCCGGCCCGCAATCCTTCGGAGCGGGCACTCGCCGCAGCGGGGCGCCGTGCGGCAATAACGCTTCCCCGTCTCGACAATCATTGCGTGGTATTGGTTGTAAAGGCCAGCATCTCGAGGCACCTGAGTCATGAACAGGCGCTGGATCTCCCCGTAGGGCAGCTTTCCATCGATGATCCCATGCCTTGTGAGAATCCGCCTTGTGTAGGCATCGACGACGAACACCGGCCTGCCCCCCGCATAGAGGAGCATGCTGTCGGCGGTTTCCTCGCCGATCCCCGATATTCCCAGGAGCCTCTGCCTCGCATGCTGCAGGTCCCCCGAGAGCATCAGCCCGAGGTCGCCCTTGAAATCGCCGCAAAGCACCTCGAGAAACGCTTTCAACCGTTTCGTCTTGACCCGGAAATACCCTGACGGACGGATCAGATTGGCCAGGGTCTCATCGGCCAGGCCGTGAAGGGCCCGAGGTTCCATGACCCCTTGCGCCTTGAGCTGCCCGATGGCCTTTTCCACATTGGCCCAGTTCGTGTTCTGCGTCAGGATCGCCCCGACGGCAATCTCGAAGGGGGTCTCTCCAGGCCACCATTGAAGGTCCCCGAAGAATCTCTCCAGCCTTTCATAGATGCGGAGCAGCCGTTTCCCCCTGTCCACCGGTTTTCTTCCTGTCCCTTCCCTACTCCTTGCGCAGCGCCACGTAATAGGTGCCCTTGCCTCGCTTGATCAGCAACAACACCCGGTCCTCGGCGGTCTTTTTCGATATCTCGCGCATGAAGTCTTTTACGGAGGTTACCTTCACCCGGTTGACCTGGAGGACCACGTCATAGGTCTGAAGGCCCGCCTCGTCCGATGCGCTGCCTTCGCGGACCCTTGTCACGATGACGCCGCCCGCCGACTGAAGTCCCAGCTGCTTTGCAATCTCCGTGGTGATGTCCTGAACGGACATCCCGTATGTGTCTTTCGAGTCCCCCTTGGCGGCAGCCATTTCCTTCTTGTCCTCCCGTTCCGCCACGGTGAGCTGAAGTTCCTTCACCTGGCCTTCCCGGAGGACTTTCAGGGCCGCCTTTTTCCCGACGGGCAGAACCGCTACGGCACGGAGCAACTCATGGGTATCCTTGACCTTTTTGCCGTCGACCTCGATGATGATGTCGCCCTGCTTGATGCCGGCCTTATCGGCCGGGTCTCCCTCGAAGACCTCCGTCACCAGTGCACCGCTGCGGTCCTGAAGTTTCAGGCTCTTTGCAAGGTCCTCCGTGATGTCCTGGACCGACACGCCCAGCCAGCCCCGGGTGACTTTGCCCTTTGCCTTGAGGTCCTCGAGGATCTCTTTGGCCATGTTCACGGGGATGGCAAATCCGATGCCCTGCCCCTGCGACACGATGGCCGTGTTGATCCCAACGACCTCGCCTGCCATGTTGAAAAGCGGGCCGCCGCTGTTTCCGGGGTTGATGGATGCATCGGTCTGGATAAAATTGTCATAGGGTCCGGCCCCGATGACACGGCCCTTGGCGCTCACGATTCCTGCAGTCACCGTGTGATCGAGCCCGAAGGGGTTCCCGATGGCCATGACCCAGTCGCCCACTCGGAGTCTCTCCGAATCCCCCAGGCTAACCGTGGGCAGGCTGTTTTCGGGGGTGATCTTGATGAGGGCAAGATCCGTGCGAGGGTCCCTGCCCTTCACGGTTGCGTCGTATTCTTTTCCCGTCGAGAGGCGCACCTTGATCTTGTCGGCCTTCTCGATGACATGATTGTTCGTGAAGATGTACCCGTCCTTGCTGATGATGAACCCCGAGCCCAGGCTGCGCTGCCGGAATTCCTTTTCGGGATTGTCTCCGAAATAGCGTTTGTAGTAGTCTTCCTCGCCGCCGAAGAACCGGTCAAAGGGGAACATCTCGTTGGAGGGAGTCCGTTTGCCGTCCATCTTGACGACCTTCGTCGTGCTGATGTTCACGACGGCGGGGCTCAGCTTTTCCACAAGATCGGCGAGCGACCCCGGGGCCCCCGATCCGCCCTGCACCGAGGGGAAAACCGTTTTGGGCGCAGCGGCCGGCGCGGCCGGCGCGCTTGCCCCTTCCGCCCCGGCATAGGATGACCGCAGCCCCGGCGCCAGGGAGAACCTCAATACCCCCACGACGGAGAGGATGAAGAAACCCACCAGGCAGACAACGAGGATCGCAAAGAATTGTTTTCTTTCGCTGGTGCCGTCGCTCATTTTGACCTCCTGCATGGGCCTCAATCCCCGCGCGCGGGGCAGGGATTGTGGCTTTTATGCAACTTCGTGATGGAAAAAGGGGGCTTGTTCCTCACAGGCCCCCTCTGCCTGGCTCATAGCATATGCGGGCATGTTTTGCCACTCTTTCGTGCATCGGCAGCCTGCCCCGGGCGTCACACCTCATTTTCGACGGGATTCGTCAGCTCCCCGATCTTCTCGATGACGATGGTGACCACATCGCCGTGGCGCATGAAGACCGGCGGCTTGCGGACAAAGCCAACGCCCTCGGGGGTCCCTGTCATGATCACGGTTCCCGGCAGGAGAGTCATGGAGCGGCTGAGATCGCTCACCATCTCCGCGACGCTGAATAGCATGTCCGATGTGTTCGAATCCTGCATCACCTTGCCGTTGAGGATGGACTGAATCCGGAGATTGTTGGGGTCCGGGACCTCATCTTTCGTGACAATGCAGGGCCCCAGGGGGCAGAAGGTGTCGAAGCTCTTTCCCCGGGCCCACTGCTTTTTCTGCTTGACCATCTGCCAGTCCCGGGCGCTCACATCGTTGCCGCAGGTGTAGCCGAGGACGTACTCCAGGGCCTCTTTCACAGAAACATTCTTCGCCTGTTTTCCAATGACAATAACAAGCTCCGCCTCGTAATCCACCTCGTCAGGTCCTGCCTTGGGAAGAAGGATCGTATCCCCCGGGCCGATGAGAGTGTTGGTCCCCTTGATGAAAAGCACGGGGCTCTCCGGCGCTTTGCTCTCCGTCTCTCCGGCGTGCTTTCCATAACTGAACCCCAGGGCAAGAATGTTGGGTGGATCGATCGGCGGCAAGATTTTTTTGATGTTCGCCAACCGATCCGTCAGCGAGAACCGCCCCAGGATGTCACCTTCGATGACGCGTGCTTTTCCCGGTGCCGCCGGCTCGAAGGCGCCGTATAACCGTTCCGTTTTATCCGAAATAAAATGAATGATTTTCATAACAATCTCCTTCTCTTTCTCCTTTTCACCGAGAGCAGGCGCGATCGCGTACCCTCCAAGCCGGCCCGCACTGACGGCCCCGGGGAGACCGGACAATTCTCTTGTTTCCATATCATAAATTGCAGCGTTGAAAAATGAAAGAAATCGGGTTTTAGACAAGGACTGTGTTTGAGGCCAGAATGTGCCTCGTATAATAATTATTCAGCTGGATGCATAAACTGGATAAATATTATCCTCATGATCACTGCCGGACCGGGTCCTGCCGCCCGGTAAATCATTTTTTCTTAATGATTTCTTGATGTTAAAACAATTAAGGTCTGTGGCATGCATCATGCTATTGTGTGCCTGGTCTTGCCGTGCCGGGCTCAATCGTGAAATTGTGCTTGCGAAAGGGGCTTGAAACTTCATACATTAACAAAGTTATTGCCATTACGTGGGTGTGCAACTCATCGGATTGCTTCCCTTGTCATCGAGGTGCCATTATGGTCTGCCGCAGGTTGGTTGATAAGTTTTATTTCACCCTGTCGCTCGTCTCTCTGATGGTCGTGCTGGTGCCCGTGTCTTCTCCGGCCCTCACCCTCGACGAGGCACTCGGGCTGGCCAAATCGTCCCTGCCTGCTTACCAGGCACAGGGGACGCGCGTACAGTCCTCGGAGGCCCTCTATAATGCCACCCTCGGGGCCTACGTTCCCAGTGTCGATTCCACCGGGACTGCGGTGCAGCGCAACATCGCGGGCTACGACTCCTCGTCCAACATCGTCGACGTGACCGCCTCGCTCAGGCTCTTCGACTACAAGCGGGGCTATACACGGGATATAGCCCGCTACAGCTTCAACTCCGAACAGGAAGGCCTCCGAAAGAGTCTCCTGGACCTCGAGTTCAGCGTCAAGTCCTCTTTCTACACGACCCTGGCATCCAGGGGCATCCTCGAGCAGAGGAAAATACAGCTCGAGAATGCCCGGAAAAACTACGAGGTGGCCGAAGGGCGGCGAAAGTTCGGCGTGGCAAAGCTCTCCGACGTTCTCCAGGTCTCCGTGAGACTGGAGCAGGCCCGCTTCAACCTGGTTCAGGCGGAAGGCAGCCTCCAGAAGAGCCTCTCGGAGCTGAGCTCCCTCATCGGCACACGTATTACCGACGCCGCCGAGCTCCAGGGTGTCCTGACCTTCGATCTCCCCCTGCCGGACGAGAAGCGCCTGGAACAGGCCCTGCTGCGGCGCCCCGAGATCCTCCAGGCCGAGCTTGCCATCAAGCGCGCCGAAAGCGCCGAAGGGATCTCTACGGGCGATTTTCTGCCCATCGTCTCGGGAAAACTGAACTATACCCGGACGGACACGAGCAACCCTGCTTCGAGTACTGCGTTCGTCTATGGAAACCCTTACGAAGACCGCTCTGCCGCGCTTCTGGCCACCTGGAACCTCTTCGAGCTGGGAAAGTTTTTCCGGAGAAAAGCCGCCTCCATTGACACCCTGACGGCGGCACAAAACTTCAAGGAAACTGAGCGCTCGCTCCGGCTCGAGTTGCGCAAGAGCTACGAGGACTTCATCACCACCTCCCGCAACGTGAAGGTCGCCGACGAGCAGCTCAAACAGGCCCTGCAGAACTACGATCAGGCCTTCGGCGAATACAAGGTCGGCAAGGGAGACATCCTGTCGGTCGTGTTTGCCGAGACCCTGCTGGCGCAGGCGCGGGAGCAAGATGTTGTGGCGAAGCTCAACCTTTACCTCTCAAAGGCTCTTTTGGAGCGGGTCTCCGGCATTGATCGCCTCGAATCCCTCCAGGCGGATTCGCAGCAGCCCAGCGATGCGAGACCCCGCTAGGCTCTGAAAAAAACCTCGAAGGACGGATGCCATTGCCCATGAATCTCACAACGATCAAAGCGCTCCCGACGAAGAAAAAAATCATCCTCCTGGCCGTAATCGCCGTCGTGCTTCTTCTGGTGGCCGTTGTGGTCTGGCGAGTCTTCCTGGTCAAGCCGGCCACCCAGGTCCTGGACACCGGAACCGTCGAAAAAGGCAGCATCCGCGGGGTCCTGGTGGAGACCGGGATCATCAAGTCCCAGGTGGGGGCCGTCGTCAAGATCGGTGCCCAGACGACGGGCCGAATCCAGAAAATGAATGTCAAAGTGGGCGACCGCGTCAAGGCGGGCGAGCTCATTGCGCTGGTCGACGATCGCGAGATCCGTGAGCAGATCGTGCAGCAGCAGGCCGCGCTCGTCTCTGCGCGAAACGCGCTCACCCAAGTCGAGCAGACCTACCCCGAGCGGATCCGGGAAGCCAAGGCGAACCACGATTATGCCAAGGCGACGGTGGAGCGGGAGCGGGAACTGCTGAAACACGAGTACACGACGAAGGACTCCGTCGACAAGGCCGAGAGCCTGTTCACCTCCACCGAAGCCGTCCTGAAGCGCCTCCAGGACGAGTACAAGACGCAGCTCACGATTTCGAAATCCAGCGCTGAAGAGATCCAGGCCCGCCTGCGCCAGCAGGAAGTCCGGATGACCTACACGAAAATCTTTTCCCCCATCGACGGCATCGTCTCCGATGTGACGGCCCAGGAGGGCGAAACGATCGTGGCAGGGCTCCAGGTGGCAAACCTCGTGACCGTCCTCGAACCCACGAGGCTCGAGATGTGGATCTACGTCGACGAGACGGACATCGGAAAGGCCGCCGTGGGGCAGGACGTGGAATTCTACGTGGACACGTTCCCGGCGAAGACCTTCAAGGGCAAGATCGAGAAGATCTACCCCCAGCCGGTCGTCAGGGAGAACATCGTCTACTACCTCTCCACCATGAAGGTCTCCCCGGAAGACGCGGCCTTCCTCAAGCCGGAGATGACCACCCACGTGCGGATCATCACGGAGGAGAAGGCGAACATTCTCACGGCACCCAACGCCGCCATCAAGTTCGAGCGGGGAAAACAGGTCGCCTACCGGGTCACGGGAAAGAACAAGGTGGAGAAGCTCGCGGTGAAGATCGGGATCCGCGGCGAGGACAAGACGGAGATCCTCTCCGGGGCAAACGAAGGCGACGTGCTTGCGACGAAGATCGTCCTGCCGGTGATGACCGACACGCAGGGCCAGCAGAAGGGGGCTTCCAAGTAATGGCCTCCCCCGTCTGCATCATGGAAAATATCACCAAGAGCTTTCATGTGGGGGACCAGGATCTGCAGGTCCTCAAGGGGATCAACCTCACGATCGATCAGGGCGAATTCACGGCCATCATGGGAACCTCCGGGTCCGGTAAGTCTACGCTGATGAACCTCATGGGCTGCCTGGACGTCCCCACCTCGGGCCGCTTCATCCTCGCCGGGCGAGACGTGACCCAGCTCAACGACGACGAGCTCTCGGAGCTGCGCAACGAGCACATCGGCTTCGTCTTCCAGAGCTTCTACCTCCTGCCTTACGCCACCGTGCTCGAAAACGTCCTTGTCCCCACACTCTACCGGGAAAAGAAAAAGGACCGCGTCCGTGACCGGGCCGTTGAGCTGCTGACGCTCGTCGGGCTCGAGGAGCGGATCAAGTTCCGCCCGACGCAGCTCTCGGGCGGCGAGCAACAGCGCGTTGCCATCTGCAGGGCCCTCATCAACGACCCCGAGCTGCTTCTGGCCGACGAGCCCACGGGCCAGCTCGACAGCCGCACCGCCGAAGAGATCATGAACGTCCTGACCCGGGCGAACGAACGGGGCAAGACGGTTGTGGTCATCACACACGACGCCGACATCGCCGCCTACGCCCGCCGGATCATCCAGATCCGGGACGGGATCATAAGCGAATAACTGGCTAATGGTAAAAGGCTTACGGCATATGGCAAATAGGGTTTTTCTTTCTATCCCCTTAGCCTTTAGCCCTGCGCCTTAAGCCCGGTTTTTATGGAACGCATCACCTTACTTCTCATCCAATCCTTCGAAGCCGTCAAGGCCTTCAAGCTCAGGACCTTTTTCTGCCTGGTGAGCGTTGCCCTGGGAATCGCGGCCATCACGATCATCGTGGCCGCCACGGAAGGCGCCTACAAGAAAGCCTTCGACATCGTGGCCAGCTTCGGCCCCGATTCCGTCATGGTCATGAGCGGAAGCGATGAGGCCCGCGCCATCGGCCAGCGGGAAAAAACGATCACCCTGGACGATGTAGAAGCTACTCGCCAGGCCTTCCCCACGGCTTACATCGTCATCCCCACGACATGGGCGGGCAATGTCAACGTCTCCTACAGGGGAAACCGCTACCAGAGCCAGATCGTCGGCTCCTCGAGCGACTACAGCCAGGCCTGGACGTGGCCCGTCGTCGAGGGCTCCGACTTCACCGACGAGGATATCCGGCGCTACGCCAACGTGGGGATTATGGGTCAGGAGGTTGCCCGGGAGCTGTTCGGCGAAGAGAGCCCCGTTGGAAAGTTCGTCCAGGTCCGCAACCTTCCCGTCCAGATCGTGGGCGTGCTCTCCGAGCGCGGCACCTCGCCGGGAGGCTCAAGTCTCGACAACCGCATCGTCATGCCCTACACGACGGTGATGAAAAAACTCCAGAATGAGTCGCGCTACGTGGTGGGCATGCGCCTGCGCTTCACCGACCTGGAAAACGTGGACGGTCGTGTCGAGGAGCTCAAGCGACTGCTCCGCTACCGTCATCGGATTCCCGACGGGCAGCCCGAGGACTTCCGGATTTTCACCCCCAAGGACATCGTCAAGTTCCTCGTGGCCCTTACGGGCTCGCTCGTCGTCTTCATCGGGATCGTGGGCGTCATTTCTCTCATTGTCGCCGGCTTTGTCCTGGCGAACCTGTTTTTGCTTTCCGTGAAGGAACGGGTCAAGGAAATCGGGGTCCGCCGCGCCGTGGGGGCCCGCAAAAAAGATATCCTGATGCAATTTCTGACAGAGGCCGTGATGATCACTACCGCCGGGGGCGTTGTCGGCTTCATCCTCGGCGTGATCTCGGCGCAGCTTCTCACGTACGTGGCCGAGTTTCCCGTCTATTTCTCCTGGAAGGCCTTCGCCATCGGCCTCGTGCTGTCCTGGGTCGTCGGAGTGGGCTTCGGGCTGCATCCGGCGAGGCAGGCGGCGAACCTGGAGCCGATCGAGGCCATCCGCACATGAGCCCCTTCAGGGATGGACTATTGGAGCATTCCATCACTCCATGATACCAAGGTGTAGATGAATGGATCTGAGACGCATCCTGCTCAATCTGAAGATCGCTCGCCGCTCGCTGGTGCAGTTCAAATGGCGCACCTCACTGGCCGTGCTGGGCGTCTTTTTCGGGACCTTTTCGCTCATCATCGTCTCGAATCTCTCGGGCTCGCTTGCCATCAAGACCGAACAGGAAATCGACAGCCTGGGAAAGGACCTTCTCATCGTCCGCAGCGGCCTCGTGCGGCGCGTGGGCACGGGAACATCCCTGATGAGCACTGCGACCAATCTCACCCCGGAGGATGCCCGCGCCATAAGGGATTCGCTCTCCTCGGTCGCCGACCTGTCTGCCGCCGGCTACAAGACCTTTCCCGTCCGTTACGGAAACACGGTGCTGAAGGGCATTCTCGTGAACGGGGTCGAGCCGAACTTCCAGGACATCCGGAACTTTCATGTCCGGGAAGGAAGCTTCGTCACCGAGCAGGACAACCAGGACCGCAACAAGGTGGCCGTCCTGGGGCGCACCGTCGTGGAGAAGCTCTTCGGCGATGAAGACCCGATCGGGAAATACATCCTGATCTGGCGCGTGCCCTTTCAGGTGATCGGGATCATGGAAGAGAAGGGGACCGATGTGTCCGGCGCCGACCAGGACAGCCAGATCTTCGTCCCGCTGCAGACATTCCTCAAGACCCTGGTCAACAAGACCAACGTCAACAACGTTTACGTCCAGGTCATCGGCGGCGAGCTCATCCCCGCGGCCAAGACCGACATCGAAAACCTTCTGCGAAAGCGTCACAAGATCGGGCCGGGACAGAACGACGATTTTGCCGTCATCGACATGAAGGATGTTCTGGCCCTCAAGACACAGGCCATGGACCTGATCACGGTTTTGGGCAGAATCGCCGCGGCGGTTTCGTTCATCATCGGCGGGATCGGCATCCTTTCGATCATGATTCTCATCGTGAACGAGCGCAAGCTCGAGATCGGCATCCGCCGCGCCGTGGGCTCCCGCAAACGCGACATCATCCTGCAGTTTCTCATCGAGTCGTCCATCATCTCGCTGGCAGGCGGGACGATCGGCGTCTTCTCGGGAGCGCTGCTCAGTGTCGCTCTGCTCCGTGTCCTGAAATATCCCTTCACGCTGTCCCTCTCCGGCCTCGCCATTGCCTTTGGCGCCTCCGTCATTGTGGGGATCCTTGCCGGTATCTACCCGTCGAAAAAGGCCACTCAGTTCGAGCCTGTCGACATCATCCGGACCTAGCCGCCGCTTCGCGGCCGGCTCCAGGCTTCGGGATTCCGGCCTCCGGAAAAACAGAAAAGCCTGGAAGCACATGGCCGGCAGAAGGGGGGCATCTCGCACCATTGCCTTTTTCGTGGACATTTTGTTTCGGAGGGATTATGCTCCCGCGTCATCGAAACAGGAGATTGGAATATGGCGGAAATCAAGAGCACCATCGACCTCATCATGGAACGAACGAAGAGCCTCGCCGCAAGCCCTCAGGAGCGCGAGTCTTATCAACGGCAGGAGCGCGAGAAGCGCCTCAGGGGCCTTGTCCAGAGGCTCCTGGACGACAAACTCACCCTCGACGGCGTCAAGGACGGGCTTGCAAAAGAGAAGAAAAACAGCTCTGCGGCGGAAGTGACGGGGGTCTTGAAGGATGCCCTTGCAGGACACGTCGACCCCGATGCGGACAACGAGCGGCTTTTTCGGTACGTCAGCGATCTGGTGGGGACACCCGGGGACAGGCTGCGCGAAACGCTCGCTGCCTGCCGGGAGGAAGCAATCTCCCGAAAGGCCGTGCTTGCCGAGCGTCAGACGAACGAGCTGGAATCGAAAGGGATTTCCGGGTCCGCCGTCCTGCCCAACGCGGAGGCGGACCCTCAGTGGAAGGCCCGCAGGGAGGAGATGCAGGCGGCCTGCGCCAAGCGCTTTTTAGCGGTTATAGCTGGTTGAACCAGAAGTCCCGGATCATCGTGAAGTTCTTCTTCACGTTCTCGCGCCCGGCCACGACATCCCCGTGACCCGGGCAGAGAACCTCCACGTCAAGCTCTGCAAGCCTCGAAATGCTTTCCTTCAATTGCTTTCCCGATCCGCCCGGAAGGTCCGTCCGACCGATGCTCTGGCTGAAGACCACATCGCCCGTGAAGAGCACCTTTTTCTCAGGCCAGTACAGACAGACCGATCCCGGCGAATGGCCGGGCGTCAGGACTACCCGGAAGGTCTTGTCGTCGATGACGAGGTCTCCCTCCTGGAGAAAAAACGCAGGCGCGGGAAACTCCATGTGGGGGCCAATGTACTTCATGACGAACTCGTAGTCGATACGGCTCATGGCCCATCGTGTGGGGGGACCGAAGGAGCCCACCATCTCCAGGTGATCGGGGTGCCCGTGGGTCACCAGGACGACGTCAACCTGCTCGGGCGTCGTCTCGATCTGCGCCAGGCCGCGTTTTACATGCTGGAAGAGGTGACGATGACCCGGGTCGATAAGGATCTTCTTCGCGCCGTCGACGAAGAAGCTGTTGCAGTTGTTTTCGCTCGGGCTCTGCCAGATGAACCCGTAGAGCCCGTCCAGGATTTTCATGCCAGTTTCCCTTTCTTCTCTTTCGCTTGTCCGGATGCATGGCAACCCTCACAACAGAGGGTAAGAGGGTGTGAGGGTAAGAAGGTTGGAGAAGTGAGGGGCGGGCAAATGGCCGAAGCCTTATCCAACGTTCTTACCTTCTCAACTTCTCTCTTCTTGCCGGATCAGCCGCAGGACGTTTGCGCTCACAACGTTTTCAAAATCCTCGTCCTTCAGTCGCAGGTGCTGCACTTTCGAAAGCTCGCTGGACGGAATTCCGAAAGGGAAGTCGCTCCCAAAGAGAAGCTTGCGGCTCCCGTAGCGCTTTAGGAAGACTTCCATGTCCCCCGTCGAGGCCAGGGCCGTGTCGGCATAAACCGTTTCGCCATTCCAGACGTGAGCCTCGAAGAGCGCACGGAATCCGCCGTTGAGGCCCCCGAGGTGCGGGATGATGATGGGGGTGCGCCCGGCGATACGCTTGATGAAGTACAGGGTGTTCCGGAAAGACTCCTCCAGGACGATGGGGAGCTTCAGCCGAACGGCCTCAGCGATAAAGGCCTCGCAGTCGGGGTCATCGTAGTGATAGACCGGCTCGCAGTCGTGGCGGTGCCATTTGATCCCCCGGTAGCCCTTCTTCAGCTCGCCCTGGCGGAAATCGTTCCAGACGAAGTAGTAGGCGTGGATGTCGGGGTCGCGTTGCTGGATCTCGAGGAGGTACTCGTTTGCCCTCTGCCGACAGGCGACCCAGCGGGCGTTGTCCTCAAAGTGATAGTCGTCGCGGTCGTAGATGTCTTCAACCGGGGGGTAGAGGCAGGCTCCCTGGATGCCTGCGCGGTCCAGCCAGGCGCGGATGAGCTCAATGGGAAGCTCCGAGTTCTGGATGCCGCAGTGCATGTGGGAGTCGATGATCTTCATGGCCCCCTCAGGATTTCTTTCCGCCCATGAGCGCCTTTACCCGCTCGAGGTCGTGCGGTGTGTCCACCTCAATGGAGTCGTGGTCCGTCTCCACCACCTTGATCCGGTAGCCATGCTCCAGAGCCCGGAGCTGTTCCAGAGCCTCGAGCTTCTCCAGGGTGCCCTGGGGGAGCTTCGTGAAGGCAACGAGGAAGGACTTGCGGTAGGCATAGATGCCGTGGTGCTTCCAGTATTCGGCCTTCTTCCCCCGGTCGCGCACGAAAGGGATCGTCGAGCGTGAGAAGTAGAGGGCAAAGTGGTCTTTGTCGAAGGCAACCTTTACGGCGTTGGGGTCGGTGATCTCCTCGTCCCTTTGGATCTTGTAAATCAGCGTCGAGAACTCCACGGCCGGATCTTCGAGGAGCGGCTTCACGACCTCATCGATCTGGGTGGGTTCGAAGGTGGGCTGGTCACCCTGGATGTTGACGACGATGTCCGTATCGGCAAGACCCAGCTTCTGTGCCGCCTCGGCAATCCGGTCCGTCCCGGAGGGATGATCCGCCGATGTCAGGATGACCCGTCCGCCGAATTTCTCCACGGCTTCGAAGATCCTCTGGTCGTCCGTCGCCACGGCAGCGAAGGAGGCGCTCTTCGCAAGCAAGACTCTTTCGTAGACGTGCTGGATCATGGGCTTTCCGAGGACGTCAGCCAGCGGCTTCCCCATAAAGCGGGTGGACTGATAGCGCGACGGGATGATGACGACAACTTTCATTTTTCTAGTCCCTGCACCCTCGTCCCCGGTCCCTGCTATAAATAGGGGTCTTTCTGCTGCAGGTGCTCCTTCACATAATCGCTAACGGCATCCTCGAGCGAACGGCACCGGACGGGGCACCCGGCTTTTCGCAGCTTGTCCATCTTCGCCTCCGTCACGTACTGGTACTGCTCGCGGATCTCGACGGGCATGTCGATGTACTCGATTTTGGGTTTCACGCCCGAGGCCTTGAACACGGCCTTCACGAAATCGTTCCACGTGCGGGCCTTCCCCCTCCCGCAGTTGAAGATGCCCCGGGC